>CAIWWK010000119.1 GCA_903916325.1 Candidatus Firestoneibacteriota bacterium | reverse complement strand
TCTCTCCCCCTATAAAAGGGGGAGAGAAAAAAGGAGAAACATGAAGCATACAATATCTGTTTTGGTTGAGAATAAACCCGGCGTTTTGGCGAGGATAGCGGGAATGTTCTCGGGCAGGGGCTTCAACATCAAGAGTTTGACAGTCGGCGAGACGGAAGATCCGGATGTTTCCAGGATGACCATTGTGGTCGGCGGTGATGACGCGGTGCTTGACCAGGTGAACAAACAGTTGAACAAACTGATTGATGTTAACAAGGTCATAGATATGACCAAGGAAAAGTTCATTGAGCGCCAGCTGGCTCTCATCAAGGTCGGCGTCACCCCCGGCAACAGGGCGGAAGTGATGCTTGTCGCCGAGGTCTACAAGGCGAAAATTGTGGACATCGGTCAGAAGACCTTTACGGTAGAGGCTACCGGCGGAGAGGACAAGATTGACGCGCTTGTCAGCTTTCTCAAGCCCTTCGGCATCAAGGAAATGGTAAGGACGGGTGCCGTGGCGCTCTCCCGGGAGTACCAGAAAGAAGAACCGAAAAAGTAGATCAAAAGGGCCCGGCAACGGGCCTTTTTTTTTGCTCCAGGGAGCGGAAGATGAAGAAAATTCTCTGTTTTTTTCTGATTACCGCGGCGGCGTGTTTTTCTTCGGCGAAAACTTTTGAGCTAAAAAGCGTTAAAGCGGCAACTGAGAGCACGGATTTTAAGTGCATGAAGGGCGCCTCCTGCGTTATCGAAGAGCAGGACAAGGCGGCCTGGCTGAAGCTCTCTTTCTCGGAAAAGAAGTACTCACTTGCCTACTACTATATCCCGCGCAGTGATTTTGAATACTACGGTGAGAAGAAGACCGGTTCCGCCCTTATTAATATGGCCGCCCCCGAGAACATTTGGACCGGCTACGATTCGCTGAATTTTTATTATATAAATCCTTCAAAGCAGAACATCCTGGTGAAATTTTGGGTCCTTGATCGCGGCAGCATTGCTTCATTTTGTGATTTTAATGAAATGATGAAGGTTTTACTGACGGCAGAAACACCGGATGCAGACCCGAAATACCTTCAGATGGGCGAAGTCGCGGTAACACTTAAACCCGGCGCGGGAAAAGCCTCAATAAAACTCACGGAAGATATTCTCACCGTCGATAAAAGGCGGGTGATAGACCTTTCGGATGTAAGAGCCATCGCGTTCCGCGGAAACGGCAAAGAAGATACCCTCTATGTGAATAATCTCAGGCTTGAAGGCGCGTCCGCTTCGGCCGGTTCATTCCCCGGGCCGGTTTTTCAGGTCATCTGTCCAAAAACAGGAAGGGGTTACAGTGACGCGTTCGCGCCTCTCTGTCCGTTTTGCGGCGAGAAAAGCCACAAAATAGACGGTTCAAATAAAGATCCGGTCTTTTCCTCTAAGGGACTTCGCATTAACGCAGAGGTTTCGGAAAGTTACGGTCCGCGCGGCGGCGGCGGGAACGATCAAACGGAAAAACAGAATGAAGCGATAGGGGTGGCGCATTACGATGACGGGTTCTGGGAATACAGGTGCCTGCTTCAATTCAAACTTGCAGGAAAACTTATTCCAGGGACAAAGATAAAGAAGGCAGAACTTAGGCTTTCGGTTAAAGCTGCAGTCGGTAAGCCGTTTTATCCTGTTTTTCAGATTTACTCCGTGCCGGAAAGGTTTAAATCCGACGGGAAGAATAAGACTGTCTGGAACAATCAGCCGCCGGCCGATAAGCTATTGTTTGTGAGCGGAGTATACGAAGGCGCGGACTTCCCCCGCTGGTTCTGTTTTGATGTCACGGATTATATGAAGGAGAAAATCAGGCAGAACGCGGTTTTCCAGCTGCGCGCCGCCATCTCGGCTTCAACTTATACGAGCCCTCACCCGCTAGGGCATTACACGAACTTTGATGAAGGTTCAGCCGATGCTTCAAAGAAGCCGTGCCTCTACATCGAGACAGAGTGAAAATGATTACGCGGATTAGGAAGAACGATTACGCAGATTAGATTTAGCCTTAATCTGTGTAATTTGTTTTAGGAATCTGAGTAATCCACCAAAGAAGTTGAACAAAGATGTTTGATAATACGGATTAGGAAGTGAGATTAAGCAGATTAGAGATTGATTTAATCTGTGTAATCGCTCTTAATGAATCTGTGAAATCAAATATATATTGAGCAACAAATGCCAAGAAAGAGGCAACTTCTGCTATCGGAAAAGCGCCTTATCGGTATATAATTACAGCGAAGGGAACAATGAAAAACAAAGGATTATTCATAGCGATTCCCCTGATAGCCGTGCTCCTCGGTGTTGCCGGCATTTATTATGTTTTCTATATGCCCCGGGCAACAGACATTGACACAAGAATACCGGAACCGGAGTTGACCGCCGTCGCGTCAAAGGCGGCGGCGGGAATCCTTGAGAAAGGAACCGGAAAGGCGTCGGCAGAAACCGCTTCCTGGACGCAGTTTCTCGGAAAAGACAGGTCAAACATTGCGCTTTCCGAGACCGGGCTGTTATCTTCCTTCCCGAAAAACGGGCCGGAAGTATTATGGAGAGCCGCCACCGGCGAAGGTTATGCCGGAGCTGTTGTATCGGGAGGGCGTGTATTTTTCCTCGATTATGACCAGGAAAAGAAGATGGACGCGGCCCGCTGTTTATCGCTGGCAGACGGAAAGGAGATCTGGCGTTATTCTTACAAGGTTAAAGTGAAGCGCAATCACGGGATGTCTCGGACGACCCCCGCGACCGACGGCAAGTACCTCGTGACCTTCGGCCCGATGTGCCAGGTGGTTTGCCTCAAAACTGCCACCGGGGAGCTCGTGTGGAAGAAGGATCTGGCGCAGGAATACGGAAGCGTTGTTCCTCCCTGGTACGCCGGTCAGTGCCCGTTGATTGACGGCAAGGATGTCCTGCTTGCTCCTGCAGGAAAAGATATTTTTCTGGAGCGCGTGGAGCTTGCCACCGGAAAGAGGAAATGGGCCGTGAAAAATCCGGGCGGCATGGACATGACCCATTCTTCGGTGATGCCGGTTTCCTTCAACGGCAAGAAATATTTCATTTATTGCGCCTCGGCCGGCTCGGTTTTAGTTTCGGCAGATTCCGGTGAGGTGCAGTGGATAGACGATACCTGGAAAATAAACATCGCGAATGTTCCAAGCCCCATTCAGGCCGGACCGGATAGGATCCTTTACACGGGCGGGTATGATGCCGGGGCAAAGCTTGTTAAATTGTCAGAAACAGCCGCCAGGGTTTCATTTAAGGATGTTTTCAAGGTCAAAGCCGGCGTCTTCGGCTCGCAGCAGTCAACACCGATAATTTATAACGGGTTTGCTTACGGCGTTATCCAGAGCGGCAACCTTGTATGCCTTGATCTCGAAAAGGGCGCGCAGGCCTGGAAGAGCGATAAGAAGTTCGGGCTGGCGCCGCTGATAATAGCCGACGGGAAGATTTATGTCATAGACGATATGAGAGGCATCCTGTATATTGTGGAAGCAAAGCCGGGCGCTTACAAGGAACTCGGCAGCGCGAAGATATTTAACGGCCGCGAGATCTGGTCTCCGATAGCGCTTGCCGGCGGAAAGCTTATAGCCAAGGACCTTACTGAACTGGTCTGCGTGAAGGTAAAATGAAAAGAAACGAACTTCTAATCTGGGCGGGTGTCGTAATAGCGGGGGGAGTCCTCGGTTGGTTCTTTATGAGTTCAATCGGGGAGAAAGCTCCCAGGCTCGCGGCAGATCCGGAGAACCTCAAGGGAACCGGGATTGGAAAGAAGCTTTCAGAAAACTATTATTACAATATTGACAAATACAAGCAGGTTGACGAAAATCTCATAAAATACAGGGAAACCGGGAGCATTAAATCCAACCTCGAGAAGGTCTACGGATTGTCGGTCTCAAGAGACGGGTCAATCGCGGTCTGCGGAGAGAACGGAATTGAAGTATTTTCCGGCGGTAAGCTAAAGGAAAAAATAGCGGTGGACGGGGCGGTTACCTGTGTTTCTTTCGGCAACAATATAGTATTCGGAACCAAGGATGATGCCGGCATTTACTCCGGAGGAAAGATACTCTGGCTTTTCGGCAAGAAAGCAGGGGCGATGAAACTGCCGGCGCTTAAATATGTTACCGCAGTGCTGGCGACAGACGGCAGGTTCTTTGTCGCGGATTCCGTAGCCAAGAAGGTTTACATCTTCTATGAGGAAGGAAAAGCAGTAAAGACCATCACGGGAAATCCGCGTTTTGTCATTCCCAGCCCGCACTTTGACCTTGCGGCGCGGGACGGGTTCCTGTACATAACGAATCCGGGGATGCTTCGGATAGACAAATTTACCCTTGACGGAGAGTTCGTTGAGAGCCTGGGCACGCAGGGAATGGGCATCGGCGATTTTATGGGCTGCTGCAATCCGACAAATATCTGTGTTCCGGGGGACGGCTCCATTATAGTTTCGGAGAAAGGCATTCCGAGGGTGAAGCGCCTCTCCCTGAAGGGGCAGCTGCTGGATGTTGTAGCCGCGCCAAAAGACTTTGACGAAAAATGCGTTTTCATGAGCCTGGCTTCCGACAGCAACGGAAGGATATTTGTCCTGGATTCTGTAAAGAAAGCGGTGAGGATTTTCGAGAAGAAAAAATGAAAAAATATAACAGGAAAGACATACTGATAACCGCCGGGCGCTGGACGCTGGCCGCTGCTCTTGCGTCTCTTACCGGCCTGCTCTCGTTGAAAGCGTTTAAGTCAGGCG
>CAIWWK010000118.1 GCA_903916325.1 Candidatus Firestoneibacteriota bacterium | reverse complement strand
CGTGACGGGCGGCACTTCCGCCGGATTCGTTATTTCTATCGAATACGGCACGTTCCCCGCTTTCATGAATATCGTATCCAGCGCCGTGCGCACGGGAGTATCGCTGAACTCCAGCGGCGGCTCCACATACACATTCTGCGCGGCTCCGGCAAACGCGATAAGCGCCAGAGCCAAGAACACTATTAGCTTTCTCATAGGACCCCCCAGAGTTTAATTTTTTCTATCCCGGAACTTCACCGCGCAAAAAGAGCGGGCGGGACTGACGTCTTTCTTATTCCTTCGCACCTCCTCCACTGTATTTTATAGTCATTACCGGTTTGAATTCTTTTACCTTGCCATTCTCAAAACTTACCGTGCCTATGAACTTATAATCCCAAATCTCGTTTCTTGAGGAAGGATTGCTGAGTATTTCCGAAGGTTCTCCGAGAGAAAGAAGAACCTGCTCCGGAGTCATGCCAATCAGGACATCGCGGTTCTTTATGGCCTCCCAGACAGAAGCGGGCCATTTCCTGGTCTTGACCGGATCTTCAAAGAAGAAGAAGCGCGAAAAGTCTTCAAGGTAGCCGTCTATCTCGTTAAGATAAACTACAAAGAACCTTTTGCCTTCGATCTTAAGCTCAATTTCTATTGTAAAGCTTGCCTTGTCAGTCACGACTTCCCTGCCTGGAAGCATTATTTTGTTTCTGACATTGCTGAGCTCGCATTCGGTAAGTTTGTTCAATTTCTGCCCGGCGGAAGTCCAGATATTCTTTCTCAACCAGACCTTGCGGCCTACAAACTCTTTTAACTTCAGCAGGGCCGCCATATTTTGTTTCTTTCTTACCTCCCAGGCTTTCAAGTCAACAACCACTTCCGGGACCGTCACCTGGCGCTGGTTTCTGCCATCCGCATCCGCAGACCAGATTTGGTAATTTTTCACATAGCAAATCTTCTTTCCCGAAGGGGAAAATGATGCGCCAAGCGGCGTTACCAGCGGAATCAGCTCGGACAGTTCACCGGTATTCACATCACATTTGAAAAGACTGAAGTTACGGCTATTTACCGATGGCGCGGGAAAAAGGATGCTGTTGCCGTCAGGCGACCAGGCAAGGCCGGAACCTATATACCCGGTCTTCGTAAGCTGTCTTTCCTCCCTGCTGTTTATATCTATTATGAAAACGTTCTCGTTCTTGAATTCGCTGTCCAGTTTCACATAGGCCAAATATTTCATGTCGGGAGACCATGCAGCCGGGCTCAGGACGGTATTTTGAGTAATATTGCCGCACCTCGCGACAACTTTGACTTCATTGTTTTTGTCCAGGTCCATGATATTTACGGTAGCCTGCTCTTTTACCACGGAAAAATAAGCAAGCCTGTTGTATTGCGGGGAAAGCACCGGATAAAGTTTGTCTTCTGCGGTATCCGTAAGCTGCTTCGGTGTTCCTCCGTCGTCATCCATAATCCAGAGCTGCTGCACGCCGTTCTCATCCCCTCCGGCAAAAGCCAGTTTTGTCCCGTCCCAGCTCCAGTAGGGATGACGGTTCCAGTTCTTCGAAGTAAGCATTAGTTTATTCTGCGGAAGGTCTGGCCGAACGACCCAGACCTGAGTTCCGAACACTTTGCTGATCAGCGCGTAGGCGATCCGCTCGTAGTTCTTTTCAGCGGACTTAACGGACCAAACCGGATACTCGCAGCGGTCCTCGTCAGAGATTCTGTCGGCGGCCTGCAGCTGAGCTGCCGCGAAAAAAAACGCGAGCAAGATAAAACCCGCTAGACGGCTGAAAGCGCTATTCAATTTTCCCATTCTCTATCTCCCTGTCTGGTTCGCGAGCGTCGCGAAACCTATGGCTGAGGAATTCAGAACGGATTCCCCCTCTTCAGCATTAGCGCCTGTCTGTTGCGAAATAGTTGCCTCAGGCAGAATCACCCTGGCGGCAGTTGGGCGGTAAAGAAACATCCCACCGGCAAGCAGGAACAGCAGTCCGACAACAACCGCCGCAAGCCTAAAGCCAAAAGCCGGTGAACCTGCTATTTTCTCCGCGTGATACGGCCTTCCGGCAAGAGCGACCTTTGCCATCACCCTGTCTTCAAAACCTGCAGGAGGCACATCCCTGACCGGCAGAGAGGATACCGCAGAAATACTTTCCAGATAGGAATATTTCGCCCGGCACGCGGAGCAGGAATGAAGGTGGGCCATAACGGCGGACCTCTTAATTCCCTTTAGTTCCCCGTCAAGCAGGGCGCTCATATTTTTTTCAGCAAACCGGCAGAACATACTTCCTCCGCTAGAACAACTTTCTAAGTTTTTCGCCTACTATAATCCTCGCATTGTGTATCCTCGACTTTACCGTACCTTCCGAAACTCCGAGGATATCCGCTACTTCAGCGTAAGAAAGGCCTTCCACATCCCTTAAAACCATGGCATCCTTGAGGACCTCCGGCAGTTCACCAATTGCTTCACGCGCTTTTCCGGAGAGATCCGACTGCTCGGCGCGGGCCAGAGGATTTTCCCTCAAGTCCGGCAGTTCTTCCGAACCTCCGTGGTCCAAATTTAAGAACTTGCTCTCAGGCTTCCTTATCTGATTGTGACAGGTGTTCAATATTATTCTGTAAAACCAGGTAAAGAACCTGGAACGCCCCCTGAAACCAGGAAGCGCTTTCCAGAGATTAAGGAAAACCTCCTGGCAAATATCCTCGATTTCAGGAGAATTCCCCGCGTATCTTCTTACCAAAGACCAGACCGGAAATTTATATTTAGTGACAAGTTCTGAAAAGGCAGAGGTCTCTCCGCGCGTAACGCGCGCTATGATAGACAGGTCCAGTTCGTTTTCCGCCGTCCTGTCGGGCCTCGCTGCTCCCACACTTAACCTCTTCTATGTATGTTAGTGTCAAACTGCGGAAAGAAGTTCAATTATTAATTGCGCGCGAAGACAACTGCAAAAGCCTTATAATAGCAGCAAAAAACAAAGCAGGCCTCGCTATCAATTCTTACCTGACCATGAGGCAGTGAAAAGTTCTTTCAAACCTGTCCTGTTCTGCTTTGACACGACAAACAGTATTACGGCCAGCAGGATGTAAACGCCTGAGTAAACCAGCCTAAAGGTGGGATTCGTGAAAAAGAATTGTGTAGCGAAGAGGATAAAAAGGGTAAGAGCTTCAAGGATAGAAAACCTGAGATTCGCCAGCACTATGAGCGCGAAAAGAGATTGAGCCGAAGTAAGCAGGAGTTCCTCCACCTGCCTCGCGTCCAAATGCATCGGAGCGAGAGATTTTGCCGAGAGGGAAAACGCTATCGGGAGCATTCCGACCAGCAGGGTCCACTGATTGACTTTTGAAGAAACAAGAATACTCAGAGCTTCACTTCCCTTCATCCTAAGGGCGAATATTATCGCCACTATGAACTCCGGGGCTTCCGAGGCCAGAGGCGCGACCCACTGAATCAACAGAAATTTCTCTATACCCAGTCTCTCGCCGCCGCTGATCAGCCCCTCCGCAAAAGGCTTGGCAGCCAGGAAAATCGTCAGTCCGGAAAGTACGAACATAAAGAGGTTTACGAGCAGCCGCCGTTCTCTCGGTTTTGCCGAAAATAGTTCCGCCGGCCCGCCCTCCAGCTCAGGTTCGGTCAGGCCCGCTTTTGAGGTTTTATAGACATAGACCGCGTATACCGCGATAAGCGCAACTGAGTCATAAAGGGCAATGTTGCCTTTCATCGGAATAACAAAAGAATATAAAGTGGCAAGCAGCAGCGCGAAGATCTCAACCCTGTGGCTCTTCGCGATGACAATCTCTTTCTTCTTTGATTTCAGCCAGTAAAAGACGCCGACGGCGGCCCAACCCGCTCCGATAAGCAGCCTGTTCGCGCCTGTCATGTTGGCGGTCGCTAGAGGCGTGTAGACCGGGTTTTTCCCGGCAGTCCATGCAAGGTAAATATCAACCGTGTATTCCGGAAGAACCGTTATCAGGGCAAGAAGGGCAATAGCAAGACCTTTGGAAACTTCCATCTGAGCGAGTTCGGCAGCCCAGGTCAGCATGAAAGCGGCTCCAAGCACGCCCAGCCCGGGAAGCAATATATCCGCCGGGAAAGGAAGCGTAAGCTTCACAGCCCAAAACAGCAGCCACTGCGCGCATAGCAGCGAGGCCGCTATCAGGAATGTCCATGACCTTAGCCGTTCTTTCATAACCCAAGCCCCTGTTGATCAAGAGATTTGGTAATCTTAAAATGCAGTTTGGCAAATTTGCAGAGAGAAGCCCTGCCTTTGAGTTTAATGAGTTCAACTCCGGCATCCTTTACATGTGTAGCGCCTTTTGGAAGGACCATTCCGGCTTCACCTGAAAGTTTCTGAATCCCCTCAAGAAATGCGGCGCGCGCGAGGATAGAAGCAGCCGCTACAGGAAGATATTTTTCAGCGCCCGTCTCCTGCTTCAGGATTATCTTCTTCCCTTTCTCCATTAAAGCGTCCTGTATCCTGTGCTCATCGGCAAACTTATCGGAAATAGCATAATCGCATTCAACCTCGGCAAGCAGGTTTTCGATGATTCTTGCATGTCCCCATGCAAGAAGTTTATTGAGGTTCTTTATCCGCGCGTAAAGTTCATTGTATTTGTCAGGATTAATTATTACCACGGAATGCTTTGCGATTTCCTTGATTTTTGAAGCCATCTCAAGCGCCTTCTTATCAGAAACGAGTTTGCTGTCCCTCACATTCAGCGGCAGAAGTTTTTCTGCGGCGGCGGGATCAACGAAAACACCCGCGATGACCAATGGGCCGAAGTAATCCCCTTTGCCTGCCTCGTCCACGCCTATTACACGGTGCTGCGCTGTCATTTATATTTCCCAAACCGCCGGCAGGCTTCGAGCATAACACGGATATTTCCCATCGGCGTAAGCGGAGCCAGATTATTCCCTTCTTTAAAAATAAACCTGCCGCCTTCCATAATTCCGGACTCAAGAATTCGCCTTGCTTCAAACAGCAGCTCATCCTCAGTTCCTGAAAGAACCAGCGCAACCCTCGGGCCGCCCTGTATCTCAACCCCGGGACCGAGTTCCTTGCGGAGCCAGGCAAAATCCACTGGGAAACCTGTATCAAAAGAACGCACGAACATCTCATCTCTGAACAACTTAAAATGCCTTGTTGCATCGCCGCAAAGGTGCATGCTTACCGGGTTCTTACCGGTTGATACCGCGGAATGCAACTTCTTGTGGCAGGGGAGCACAAACTCACGGACCATTTCTCCGGACAACATTGCAACACTGTCGTCAGCATACCAGAAATCATCAGTCTTCTGCGGGTCGCCGTGAAACTTCCTGATACCGTGAAACCGCTTTATAGTTGCTTCGGTTATAAAATCGAATAGCATGCGCACATAATCCGGGTCTTCGTAGAAATCGGTAAGCAGCTCGCTCCCGCGGAGGTTCATCGCCACCGTCATGACACCATCTGTTCCGCAGGCAAGCTTGCCGCCGCCGTTCACGGGAAAACCTTCATACTTAATTCCAGCCTTCGCCTTTTCGTTAAAGTACTCTATATAGTCCTGCGCCATCTTAACTATGCCGCTTAACGGATCGGGGATACCGCGGTCGAAGAGAAGGTTCTTTTTGTCACCGGCCATAATCGGTTCCGTATCCGGGCATTGTTCCTCCTTGAAATTAATCGGGGCACCAAACCACGCGGCTTCGGAAATATTCTGGAGATCGACAAACGGTAACCATCTTTCCTCGGGCAGGCCCATCTCCGAATCATCTTCAAGGTTCAGTCTTTTCCATTTTTCGAATTGCACCTGAATGTTAAGCATTATTTCCGGGCTTTCAAAATATTGTTTAAAAGTTATTTTTTTAGGATTAAGCGCGGGGTCAAGCAGGAGCATTCTCGGATTGCAGCTGATTTTGAGAGGCACCCTGAACGGCTTTCCCGCCCGGTAAGCCTCCCAGACTTCCTTCACTTCCTCATTGTGTTTTTTGAAGTCAATTGGCATTTTATGCCCTCGTTGAATGTGACCGGTTTGTTTTGCTTTTAATT
>CAIWWK010000117.1 GCA_903916325.1 Candidatus Firestoneibacteriota bacterium | reverse complement strand
GATTTCTGCCATACTTATGGTTGTTTCCGCCGGGTTGACGGTCTATGTTAAGCTTCAGCAGAGGGCGGTCAAGAACTATGAGTTTCGTGTTAAAGCTTTCTATGTGGCCAAAGCCGGCGCCAATACCATGGTTTTCGAAACCAACCGCGCTCAGACAAGGTATTCAAATCTCGTCGGCATAAATTCGCTTAACAGCGGCAAAAAAGATGTTAAATTCGGAGAAGGCGCATACACCGCTACCATAGAGGACGAAAAAAGTAAGGCGAATATAAATACCGCTTCGGAGTTTCTGATGCGCAGGATGTTTGAGGAACTTGGACTGAAGGACGCGGCGACCAAGGCGCGTGGAGTTATGAAATGGAGGAGGGAGCACGGGCTTCTTCTTCATGTCGAAGAGCTTGGGCTTGTACCGGAGCTTGATGTGGATGATTGCTTCAAGATAATTCCCTATTTTACGGTCTACTCAATAGGCACGCCGGGTTCTGCTTCTCTAAATGTTAACACCGCGTCTTTAATAGTCTTGAAGACACAGATAGAGGAATTTAACGGACCGGCGACGCTAACGCCTCAGCTCATGCAGAAGCGCCCGTTTCGGGATAGGAGTGTCTGGACTTTCATTTCAACCCGGGCTCCGAGAATGGCCCAGCCTAATGTGAATTACTTTACTTACTCTGCTCCGGTATTCAGAGTGAGATGCACAGCCACATTGAATGATACGATAAAGGTGACCATAAATACGGTGGTAGAGAACTGGCTGGACAAACACGAGATAATCTACATAATGGACTGGTGGGAAGAATGAGGTCAAAGCCATGAATAAAAGGACTGAAAATGTTTGAGAAGAACTTTCACATAATAGAGCTGGTGAACGGCTCCGCGAGGCTGCTTTCGGTGCGCAGGAAGGATAAGAGCGGTTTACAGGTGGTTTTGGCCGCGGAATATACTTCAGGGTTGAATAAGGAAATATTGCGCGGGGCGCTCTCTGTCGTGCTCCCGAGGGAGAATTGCGTTGTCAGAACCCTCGAAATCAAATCAGAAGGGACGGCGCTTCAAGCCGAAGTCCTGAAGGAAGCGGAGGAAGGCCTTCCTTTTGAAAAGGAAAAGTCGCTCTGGGATTCCGCCGTTATGTCTTCGGCAGGCGGGAAAACATTCGTTCTATTTTCCGCCGCGTCTTCTGAGCAGCTCAAGTCTTTCCTTAAACCGTTACAGCCGTTTGAAAAACAGGGGCTGTCTATCGTCCCTTCAACTATCGGGCTTTTTGAGCTCTTAAGGTTTAGCGGAGCCGCTGCGAACGGGACCTGCATGGCTGTATATCTTTCAAAAGACCGTTTCGAGCTGCTCGTGTCAAAGAACGGGGTTATAATATTCTCGAGGGGCGCCTCCGTCTCGGAAGAGCCTGATCCGTCGGCGGCTGTAAAGGCAGCGGCGGAAGCCCTTGCGAGGACCGGTATTGTTCCTGAAAAAGTCTTGTCAAATTCCGCGGAATTAAACGAAAAGCTCGGGAAATTAGGAATGAAGACAGCGCTGTTATCCCTTCCGCCTGAACTTGCCGCGGGATTGAAGTCGGCCGGAGCCGATCCCTGGAACTTCGCGCTTTGCGCCGGGATTGCGTCGGCGGTGACCGGACACGGCGCTCTGAAGCTCAACCTCAACAGCAACCGCGCACAGGAAGGTCGTTCCAAAGATATGCTGGCTCTTCTCAGGAAAGCCGGCTTCGCGGCCAGCGCGCTTTTTCTGGCGCTTACTGTTGTTCTGTTCTTGATGTCAAAATCGGCTGAGAAGCAGGCGGCGGAACTGAGGTCAGGGCTTTCAAGCCTTGGAGGTATGTCCGGAAGGTCCTGGAGCCGTGTGCTCGTAGATATAAGCAAGGCCGTGCCTTCGGAAGTAATATTGAACGAACTCTCCTCTGACAATAAGGGTGACATGACGGCCCGGGGGTCCTCTGCCACGAGACAGGGTGTTACTGTTTTTCTGGAAAATCTCAATAAACTGCCGGGATACTCTGCAGAACTGGCTTTCGCGAATGACGCCGGGAGCGGAGTAAAACTCGCGGTGCAGTTTCAGATGAAAATACGCCAAAGGGGCGAAAAGTGATGGAAAAGAAGAGTGGTTCCGGGAAAAGCGGATTTATTGAAAGGATAACCATACCGGTAATAATTGCCGTAGGCATTCCGGCGGTTATATTTATCAAGCTGCTTGAGCCGTCCTTAACTTCATACAGGTCTTACTCTGCTGAAATTGAACAGCTCTCTATAAAATCTGAACTGCTCAAAAAACAGCTGTCTGCCTCAACAGACGGCAAGCCGGGAAAGCAAAAGGAAAAACCGGTGATCTATCTCCTCAATTACCTGGAGAAACTTACCGGGAAAAGCGATGTAAGGGTTAAGAGTTTCCAGGATACGGCGTCCGTTGCGGTTAACGGCATCTCGTCTTTCCAGATGAGATTTGTCTGCAATTTCAGCACCTATGAGAGATTCCTGTTCATGTGCGAGAATACTTTCCCTCCGCTCGCGGTAAGCAGCTGGAGGATTAGCTCCCTTGCAGGCGGTTCCTACTCCGGCATGAGACAGCTGGAAGGCACCGCTACAGTTTCATTCCTTACTGCCGGCTCCGGAGCTAAAGCGGTTTTTGCCGATCCGGACAAGTTCAAAGCAAGCTGGCGCGACATTTTTGCCGAAATGCAGGCAGATATGAAACCGCCCCCGCCGCCCGCTGAAGAAACAGAGCCGGATCCGGTGCTTAAGTGGTCACTTACCGCCCAAATGAGCGACGGGGAAAGCGATCTTGTTATAATAACCGATTCCCTGAACAGGCGTGTTACGGTTGACCTTAAGAAAACGGGCGGAAGCTCGGCAGTCAAAGAAGATAATGTCGAGATGACTTTTGGCGCGGAAAAATTCACCTGGAAGCTTGGTGACGCTTTTGAAAAAGAGAAACTGCCGGCCTGGCTGATGAAGGCGATGGTTGACGCCAAGAGCGCAAGTTCTGTGGTTCCGCCTGCTTCCACAGCGGTACAAGAGAGTGTTCCGGCGCCTTCGCTGTCTCCGGTTCCGGATAATCCGCCGGTGCAGCCTTTCAGGCGCTCAAGAAGGAACAGAGCTAATGCGGAAGAATGAGCTTTTTGGCAGGAATGGCGGGTGCCGCTGATTTCACCGGCGGTATCTTTTACATCATGAAATGACAAATGCATGGACAGGAGAAATTATGACAAACAAAACGATGTTGCTCGTGCTTCTTGCGGCTGCTTTCTTTTCATCCTGCGCCGCGAACAGGGATGTTATCCGGATGGTGCAGGAACCGGACTCCCTTGCTCCAGAGCAGAATGATAAGGTCACCGTCTCCTTATCAAAGGCGCCGGTGATTCTGGGAGCTTCAACCACGGCTACCGACACGGGAATGCCCTCGATCCCCTACAAGAAATTCTCTGATGTGCCGGGTGTAGACTGGGCAAAAAAAGTTCAGTTTAGTTTCAAGGAAGAGGATATAGCCAAACTTGTTGAGTTTCTCTCGAACGCGAGCGGGCTGACAATGGTGAATCTCGGCGGTGATGTACCGACAAGTGTTATTACAGATCCGCAATCCCAGCAAGGCGCCCAGCAGGTGAACCAACCTTTCTACGCGGTTCAGCAGCAGCAGCAACAGCAACAGGCCAAACAGGATCCTTTCAAACACATCGGGCCTGTTGCCGGCAACGTGACTGTTTATTCCAAGGGGCTGGTTTCTCTGGAAGAGGCTTTCAAAATACTTGATGTTGTGCTTCTTAGCAAGGGCTATTCGGCGATTCTTACCGGAAGCGTAATGAAAATAGTCCCGGTTGCGGGCTTAAGGCAGGCCAATCTCCGCATAGTAGTTAACGCGGATCCGGCGCTTGCGACCGAGGGAGACGATGTAGTGCTCCAGATAATTCCGCTGAAGAACCTGACCGCTTCAAAGATAAGAATAGACCTTTCCTCGCTGATACCGCTCTGGGGGATGATTCTGTCAAACGATTCGTCAAATTCCTTGATCATGATAAACAGTCTTTCAAATATTAAGACGCTGCTTACAATTATTGACAGCCTGGAAAAAGCCTCTACCAGAGCCCTCTCGGTAAATATCTATCCGCTGAAATTCGGAGACTCGAAGAATCTCGCGAATGTTCTGAACCAGGTCTTTAATAATGCTTCCACGATTACCAACCAGGCAAACCAGCAGTTCCGCGGGCCGCAGTACGGTTTGGGCGGCACCCAGCAGCCGGGCGAGACGGTGACTATTGTTGCAGAGTCTACCAGCAATACATTGATAGCGGTTGCGACGCCGCAGACTCTTGCTTTGATACGGACAACACTTGAACAACTTGACAGGAAGCAGTCTCAGGTCCTTGTGGAAGTTCTGGTGGTTGATGTCACTCTTACAAAAGATCTAGCGTTAGGGGTGGAATGGAGTCTCCCAGGTATTCCAAAACTTGGGGGGGTTGATTACAACGGCACTTTTTCAAACTCTTTGGCGCTCTCGGGAAAGACCCCTGACTTCCAGTATTCACTGCTTCAGGGAAATACAAGCGCCATCATACACAGCCTGATGCAGGAAACAAAAGTTGACGTAAAGTCGGCCCCGAAGATTCTTACTTTGGACAATCAGAAGGCCACTGTAACAGTCGGCCAGCAGGTGCCGAATGTAACCGGAAGCCAGACTACAAGCGGCGGGCAGGTAATCTATACTTATAATTACAACACGGTTGGCACTACGCTTGAGGTTACCCCTCACATAAACCAGGATAGTTTTGTCACTATGACTATCCATCAAAATGTCAGTAAGATAACCTCGACTACCTACTTTGGAGCGCCGGTACTGGATAACCGCGACGCGGTTACTTCGGTCCGTGTCAAAGACGGAGAGACAATGGTGCTTGGCGGTATAATGACCGACCAGTCGCTTGTTACGGAAAACAAGGTGCCTTTCCTGGGAGATATCCCTCTTATAGGTTTTCTTTTTAATTCAAGCCAGACAACAAAAGAGAAGACAGAATTACTGATCTTCCTGACCCCTCATATAATAGATAACGCGAAGGATTCAGGCGAAACAGTAAGGTCAATGGAACGGAGAATGGAAAAGCTCGGCAAATAGGATTATTCCGAGGGCAGCAGTTAAACCATAGCGGCGCCTGCGTTGTCTAAACTTCAAAGAAGCGCGGAGGTAACATGAAAACAAAAATAGTTGTTATTCTGACCTTTATTGCAGGGTTTGCAGTTGCGCAGCAGGATGTGACCACGCCTGAAAACAGGGCGCGTCCTGTCCATCCGCAGCTTCAGAGGCCTGCAAAGCCGGAAGTAGTGCCCGGGCCAGGAGATTTCAGAGAGAATATTGAGGACCTGAAAATAGCTAAACTTAAAAGGGTTTTGGAACTCACACCCGAACAGGCCGGAAAGTTCTTTACGGCCTATTACGAACTTGAAGATGTCATGAAAAGCTATGGTTTGAAGAGGAACAAACTTTCCGAGGAGCTTAACAGTCTAAGCGCGGCCAAAGACGCTGATGAAAACGCGATGAGGCAGAAGCTCGAAGAGTTTGAGAACCTTGAGACGGAACTGCACCAGAAGAATATTGAATACAGAAAGAAGCTGCAGGACGGCCTGACGGTAAAACAACGCATTAAACTCATTTCCTTCGAACGCCAGTTCAATAAATACCTTACCGATATGGCAAAGGGAGTGAGGGAAAAAAATAAGCCGGAAGGGAAACAGTAAAGCAAGAGGTTTGTAACGTTTATAACGTTCATAACGTAAATCAAAAGCATCAGGGTTAGCTTTGAGTCTGTCAGAATATTTGTGTAAACAGCAAAGGTTCATAATGACTCCACGGGAACTCTATCCCCGAACATTATCGCAAACTGTTGCAAGACCTGCCCCCAGTTCCTGAAAGGCATTGTCCACTTCTTCGAGGCATTTT
>CAIWWK010000116.1 GCA_903916325.1 Candidatus Firestoneibacteriota bacterium | reverse complement strand
GATTCTTGATATGATGAACGCGATAAAGGAGAACAGAGAGCCGTCCTGTCCGGGTTCGGAAGCAAGGAAAGCCGTGGAGATAATCCTCGCTATCTACAAGTCTTCCAATGAAAAGCGGGAGATTAAACTTCCACTGTAATCAATAGGCAAAAGACCGCCCTTGACCGGACAAAGGGTCATTCGGGAAAGGAAGAAAGAACCTTCCGGCAGGAATTGTTATGAGAGACATGTTTTCGTGTGAGATAAAATACCGCGGCGTCAAAGCCGCGGTTTTTTGTTTATTCCTCGCGTTAAAGCTGTCCGCGGCGGATTTCTTCGCTGCTCCCTCCGGAAGTTCCGCGGGCGACGGAAGTTTAGAGAAACCCTGGGATATCAAGACTGCCTTCAAACAGCCGGAAGCGCTGAAGGCCGGAGACACCCTGTACCTGCGAGGCGGCCTCTACCGGTTCGAAAAATACCTCTATTCAACTCTCACCGGAACGGACGGACATCCGATAATTGTTAAGCCGTATCAAAATGAAAGAGCGACGATTGACTGCAGGAATTGGGAGAATACCTTCACCATTGAAGGCGCCTATGCCGATTACTACGACATGGAACTTACCTCAACCTCTGAAATAAGAACCACATCCTCGTCCGGACAGGCCTCGCGCGATACCATAGCGAGGGGAGGCTTGCATTTCAACGGGCCTCACTGCAAGCTGATAAACTGGGTAATTCACGATACGCGCGGCAGCGGCTTTTGGCAGGGGGCCTATGATTCCGAGATGTACGGCTGTATCATTTACAACAACGGCTGGGACGCTCCCGACCGCGGGCACGGCCACGGAATTTACATCCAGAATGAGAAAGGCGGCAAGCTGGTTACCGACTGCATTGTATTCAACCAGTTCGGCTACGGCATTCACGCGTATGTTGAAGGCGCCGAAGGGTGCCTTAATAACATAAAACTTGAAGGGGTGGTCTCTTTCAATAACGGCTCCCCGTCAATTCACGGGCTTACTACAGATATTCTAATCGGGGGAAGGGTTAGGGTTTCAAGCAGTCCGGAAATATTGAATTGCTTCACCTACACTAAGGCGTCGAACGGCGGGGCAAATAATCTAGGATATTCCGCCGGGGCCCAAGATCCGGTTGTTAAAGACAGCGTCTTTGCCGGGAAGAATGCCCTGACCCTGGCCAAATGCGTGAACGCGGCGTTGACCGGAAACATTTTTTACGGGGCTTTGGCAGGCTTTGATGCGGCGCAATATCCGGGAAATAAATATTATACTGAGCGTCCAAAAGGTCTTTGGGTCTACAGTCGCCGGAACAAATATGACCCTTCACGGATGACCGTCATTGTCTACAACTGGGACTTGAAAGATTCCGCTGAGGTTAAGGTCCCGGATGGATTTTTTGGCGAAAATGAGGCTTTTGAATTGACGGATGTTTTGAATTACTATGGCGGGCCGGTTGCCACCGGAAATTATAACGGTAAAACAATTGCGGTTCCGATGAACCTGAAAAAAGTCAGCGCCGTGGCCGGGCTGGAAGTCCAGCCGGAGCACACGGCGCCTGAATTTGGCGTCTTCATACTGAAAAAAACAGGTAATTATCTCAAGCCCAAATAAAAGTCTTTTGGGTTATTTGAATTTCGGAAGATACTTCTTCTGCGCGGATATAAGATCATTCAGAAGTTTGTCCGCGTTCTCGTATTCTTGAAGCAGCGGATCCAGCACCAGCGCTTTCATCACAAGCTTTTTGTCTCCGGTTACCGCCGCTTCCACCGTGTATTTATAGATGGAGCCCATCCTGCCGATGAGCGCCGCTATGTTT
>CAIWWK010000115.1 GCA_903916325.1 Candidatus Firestoneibacteriota bacterium | reverse complement strand
CTCCGGAAACGGTCAGGATGTTATCAACAAGCAGTTTCGTCTCTCCAAGGCAAATTTTATCCGCAAGCAAGGTCCTGCCTTCCGCTGTCAGGTCCATGAAGGCCCAGGACGAGTGATTGTCCCTTTCAAGATACACTGACGGAACCGCCGCGTCTCTGCTGTCGGCGTAATGGCGCATAAGCATTATCCCCATTACCGGCGCGCCGGCGCCGAGCGCGGTTCCGAGAGACTTGAACGGGATTGTCACGAGCGTTTTCCAGATTCCGTCTTTTAGGCTGGTTCTTGAGCTCCACTTTTTGTTAAAAGGCCCGCTCTGCCTCTTGTGTTCTATCGTAATATTCCCGGGCATGTTCTTGTGAGAAAAGGCAACCCTCTTATTCTCCGGGTTTACGATAAACTGGATATAATTCTGATGATCGTGAGAGGCGTTTATCATAATCTCGTGCGTGTCGTCAAGCCAGGGAACATCCTTGCGCCAGGTGGTCCTTAGGGCCTTTCCCGCGCCGCTTTGAAGCATTACATAGAGGTTTTTGCTGTCTCTTCCCAGAAAAGCCGCAACGCCTGCGGCATTGAAACCGGAATACTTCGCGGCTCCGATTCCGAGAAAATTATTTACATTCACAGCTCCTTTTGCCGAAATGAACGGGCAGACCAGCGTGTCAAAAACAAAGGTGGGCGGATAGTAATGCAGATTTAGCGTTCTATTGTCTTTCATATCTCTCCTTTGCCGCGTTTTTTCCGCATCCAGGGATTAGTGGAGGCGTCGTTGTACATCTTGAACTGGTAATACATCTTCAGCCGCTTTCGTCCCGCGGAAATATCCTTAACCAGCGCGTCATAGCAGCCCATCAAATCCTTTCTCTGCTCTTCCATAATCTCAATTCTTTTCGCGCACTTCATCTTGTGCTCGACGGACGCGTCTTTTCTCAACAACTCTTCGGCCGTATGCCACATCTTGAGCGCCAGGATGGAGAGCCGGTCAACTATGCTGCCCGGGGTTTCGGAATTTAGGCCGGCAGACTTCCTTGCCTTCACGCCTTTTACTTTGAGCCATTCCGCAAAATACCTGTCCAATTCTTCTATTTTATTGTTTCTCGCCTGGTTCGTCCTGTCAATGTTGCGTTTTACCCGCGCGATTCCTTCGGCTTTAATCACCGGCGAGCGCGCTTTGTCCTCTTCATGCCAGAGGTAGCAATTCAGCGCGACGAGGCCTCCGACCAGCGAAGCCGGAAATTCTTTCTCCCTGTTCAGGGCCGCCACGGCGCCATCCATATCTTTAATGGACTTTTCTTTCTTATGCCAAATAGTTAGGGCGGTTTTAAATATTTCAAAAAGAGCAGGTGATTTGGGCATTGAGTTCATAAGTCCTCCGGTAAAAGTTTATAACGTTTATAAGGTTTGTAAAGTTTGTAAGGTAACATCATCACCATGCACCGAGAGAATGTCGATCTTACCTTATAAACTTTATGAACTTTTTTTGTTTTACCTTACAAACTTTTACTTAAAATTCCCTTCCCTCCACCCGTTCCCATACGTATTAAATATCCTCGCCTCGTCCCCTTTCACGTCCGTGTATTCAATATGCCGCCTGTCAGATCCGAAATACAAGTCCTTTCCTGATATCTGAAAGTACTCTCTGCGGTATTTTCCGACAAGCGTGTAATCCTTTGAGATACAGAGGGAAAAATCCCTCCCGGAATTAACCAGTATGTTTTCCGTCAACTCCCCGTCCATAGCGATTACGGCGCCGCATTTAATCTTTTTCGCAATAGCAGCAGCGTTCTTTGAGCAGACAAGCAAGGAGAGCCGGTTTACCCCCGAGGAATAGAGAGCCGGAAGTACAACGCGTTCAAGGTCATACTCGGACGGCTTCCCGGTAATATAGAGCGCGCTGAAGCCGCCGCCGTAATTTGCATACCTGGCCTGGGCCTTGCTCATGCTGAGATACCCTATGTCAAGACGGGTGAATTTATGCACGGCTGCCTGCGCGAATATCAGGTTAATCGCGACCAGAACACTGATCGCGGGAACGGGCGTGGCCTTTGACTGTTTTATCAGAGGCGGGAGCAACAGGAACATCGCGTAGTAAAGGAATACAGTGAAAATATCCGGCTTGGCGACACGCAGGACCGCGAACGGAAGCCCGGCGCAAAAAGCCGTTATCGGAAGCAGAAGAGTTATAGCCAGTCCTGAAACAAAACCGAGGAGTTTTCCCGCAATTGGAAGGAAAATCCCGATCGCCGCCTGAAAGAACCCAAAGACTGAGGCCGCCCAAACAAGCGGAGCCGACACCAGGTTGCACGCAAGCGAAATAATCGAAACAGAATAGAAATAATAGGCCATGATCGGAAGCACAAAGATCTGCGCGGCAAGGGTTACTCCGAGCGCGCCGGAAAGCCATTTGGGGAGCGGTTTCAGGGCTTCCTGCAGCTTCGGCGTGAAGAATATTATGCCGAAGGTAGCGGCGTAAGAGAGCTGGAACCCTATGTCAAAGAGGTCAAGAGGGTCAAGCAATAGCACTATTATGGCGGAAAACCCGAGGGTGTTAAGGCCGTCCGCCTCGCGCTCCAGCGCCATCGCGGAAAGGAAAACGACAGACATTATGGTTGCCCTGACCACAGAGGGAGTGGCCCCCGCCACGAGGCAGTAAAAGAGCACTGCTCCGATGCCGAACTTCGCCGCGAACCGCTTTCCCGCGCCGAAAATACGGAGTATAAAGAAGACGGCGGCAGTCACCAGCCCGACATTGAATCCTGAAACCGCAAGGGTATGAAAGATGCCGGAATCCCTGAAGTTCCTTGAAACCGCCGAAGGGATATTATCCGTCTCCCCGAGTATCATTCCCTGGACGACTGCCGCTTCAACGGGCTTGCCCGGCATAGTCTTTTCAACGGCAAGAAGAAGCCTCGCGCGCGTCACCAGGGCGGCATTCCTGAAAAATCCCGGCTTTTCCGTTCCCAGGACCTCAAAATCTTCGCCGCGGGAAAAGTTCACCGAGATGAGAGCGTAAATTCCGCGCCGCTCCAGGTACGACCTGTAATCGAACTCTCCCGGATTCCTTTTTTCTTTCACCCGGTACAGGCGCCCGGTAACACGGACCCTCTGCCCCGGCTTAAGTTCTTCCGGCTTAAGTTCGGTGTAGATGGAAGCCTTGACCAGCCCGCTTACCTTTCGCTCGTCCTTTCCGCACATAAGCCTATTCGCGCGGATAAGCACGGCAGCGGTATTCCTCTCGGGGTTTATCTCCGGAGGAGAATCGACAACCCCGAGGAGCTGGACTCTTTTCCCGTCATACTTTTCCACTCCGTATTTTATGTTGTCGCGGCTTATGAAGGCTTCCCGGGCGGAACAGGAGAGGAGCGCGGCCAGAAACGCCGCCGAAAAAACGACCACATTCTTGTCCAGCCGGGTCAGCAGGTAAAGCGCGGCGCAGGCAAGAAGCAGGACTAAGGGTATATAAAAAGGCAGGACTCCGAAGGCGATTGAGAGAAGCACCCCGAGCGCGAAAAAAATGGCAGCGAACGCGAGCGGCCGCAGCTCTATGGCCTTAAACAAGCTGTTTGTCTGTCCAGTCATGCGACTTTGCGCCATTGAACCTGTGGCCTCCGTCGAAGAAATCGGAACCGAACTTTTCAGCGGCGTTCAGTTCCGCGTAAACGCGCCCAATCTTCTTTTCCGCTTCCCCCGCAAAGTGTGAAGAGAATAGGTAGTCAAGCCTGCCGGCCTCTATGAAAAGCGGCCTCGGCGCTATCAAAGACATAATATCGGATACATCGCCGTATTTAAAAACACTTTTAAGGACCTGCGAGCCGCAGACAAAATCCTCCAGCTCCTGCAGGAATTCGGTGTAGGAAGTGATGCAGCAGGAAGCCACGCATGCGCTTATTCTTTTATCTACCGCGGCGAGCATATAGGCCGAAACTCCCCCGAAGGAATTCCCTGCGCAGCCTATCCTTTTACTGTCAACATCTTTGCGCGCGCAGAGATAATCCACCGCGGTGAGATAATCCTGCAGGTGATACGAGATCAGATCCCTTCCAATCAGGTTCACGCCGGTATGCAGTATCTGGCAGTTGTCAAATCCCGGAGACTCCCTCTCGCCAAAACCCAGAGCGTCGATGGCAATGACCACATAACCGCGCAGAGCGTAGGAAACCCCGCTTCTGTCATAATAGCAGCTGCCCGCAGGGCGCGGGCTTGGGACTTCTACAACCTCAATCTTTCCTTTCCCGTGGCCGTGCAGCCCTACCATTCCCGCGCCGTTCTTCTTTTTCGGGACGAGCACAAAGGCGGGTATCCTGGAAAAAGAGCCGTCCTTCCAGAGTTCAATCTTTTCTTTTATAAAATCCCCCTCGTCGCTTGACGAGAGTTTCCTTACATGAAGTTTTCCCTTCGAGGGGCCTTCCGGCAGCAACAAACCTTTCAATACCCGCCCGAATTTTTTCTGCCAGGCGGCTATCGCTTTCTTTCCTGAAAGGGGCGCCGGCATGCAGGGCCTAAATTCCAGCGCAACGCGCCTCAGCGTGTCCACGGGATCGTAAGAAGCTTCACTGCCGAAAAAAAGAGTGTTCTTTTCCGTGCCGTCCGGCAGGACCGCGCAAACGCCTTTAAGCGGGAAGCCTCCAAGCTCAGTAAGACGAAGCATAACCCTGCTCCTGTCTGTTTTAACAAGGAACAGGTTAGGCCCTTTATTAAGCTTCACAACATAACTGTGCTGGTCAAGTATCTGGTGATGCCAGGTATGTTCTTGCCCCAGAAATTCTCCGTTGAGCCAAAGCTTGTAGCCGTCCCAGCCTCCGGCGTAAACCAGCGCTTCACGGCTTGCGTCAGAATATATGTAGGCAGCCGCGTAAGAAATAGAGTCCAGAGCTTCCCACCATTTAAATTTCGCTTCTTTCCAAAGCCATTCCTTTTTAACCGGATCAAGCGAGTGAATTCTCTCGGGTTCAAGCCAGTGAAAATACGGAGTGACAACCGCCTGCCATTCCCTTGTCAGCCCCTGCGCTTTGACCCTTTTTCCCGCGCGCGGCCTGCAGCTTTCCTCTCCGCAGAGATCGGTTTCCCAGTACTTCGTGTGTTTCGGAGAAAGAAACGTAATATCCTCTCCGTCAGTGCAGCCGCTAATAAACGGGCCTAGCAGATACCAGGCCGTTACAAAACCCGGCTTGCCGGCCATGCTGAATAAAGGTACTTTACGCGCCATATTTATCCATTCTTCCGGCGTTTCCGAGAAGCAAAGGCATCGCCTCTTTGGAAAACATCTGTCCGAGACCGCCTTTCGCGCAGTTCCTTTCCGTGAAAGCCATGCCGTCGGGAAACGAATTTTTTGAGACGAGCAGGAACGGATTGGGCTGCCAGCCGTGCCCTTTCAGGACTGCCGGCGTGCAATGATCTCCGGTCACGCAGATGACATCAAATCCCATTTTTTTCAGACGGGGAATCTCTATATCAACTTCCTCGATAATATGAACTTTGGCGTCAAAATTTCCGTCTTCGCCGTAGGAATCAGTTTTTTTGATATGCATGTAGAAAAAATCGTATTTGGAAACATTCTGTTCAAGCAGGTCAAACTCGCTTTTAATGGTATCGCCCGCGTCCAACACATCCATCCCGACAAGGCGGGCAAGCCCTTTGTACATCGGGTAGTTCGCAACGCAAGCAGTGGACATTTTCGTGATATCCTTAAGCGCCGGAATGTCCGGGCAGCTCGCGATGCCGCGAAGCAAAAAAGTATTCGCTTTCGGCTCGTTCTTCAACACCTCGTTGGCCAGCTTGATGAATTTGTTAAGCACCTCAGCAGTCTTCTTTGCCTCCGGGCGCAGAGGAGAAACTTCGTGCGCTTTCAAGCCCTCTTTCTGCGGGTCAGTCTCGTTCACGCCGTCAGCCAGCCCGTCGCCTTCAAGGATAACCACAAACCTGTGTTCCTTGCCGTTTTTTATTATTATCTTCACGCCGTCAATTTCTTTTATGGCTGCTGAAAGCCTGCCGGTAAGCTCAATATTCTTATCTGTCGGAATCCTTCCCGCTCTGCGGTCAAGGATGGCTCCGCTTTTGTCCATTGTGGCAAAATTCGCCCGGGCGGCAATGTTTCTGCAGGTCATCGGGAAATTTATCCCGAGCGCCTCAAGCACTCCGCGTCCTATCGGAAACTCGATGGGATCATATCCGAATAGCGCCAGGTGCGCGGGGCCTGACCCGGGAGTTATTCCCCTGGCTATCGGGTGGGTAAGTCCGAGCATTCCGGCCTTTGCAAGTTCGTCAAGGTTGGGTTTCTTCGCGGTTTCAAGCTCTGTCTTTCCGGTTGCCGGATTCGGAAGCCCTCCGACACCGTCCATTACCATAAGCAGTATCTTAGTGGAGCTCTTTACAGTGAGTGTTTTGATCAATTTCAGGTCCATTATTATTGCCTCCGTTGTGTTAGATTCTTGATTATACTTGATTGTAAAGGGGTATTTCAAATCATTTGCACAAAAAGCCTTAACTTGAAGGCGGTTTTTGCTATAATAATCAATCTCAAATATGCCTTGGAGGATACCTTATGCTGTCTGCAGGGTTTGGCAAAGCAAGCATCTGGGAAGCGTTAAAAACAGACCGCCGGGCCGCAACCCCGATTGAAGCCGCCGCCTTCTGCGTTTCTTCCGGCAAAACTTCCGCGCTCCTGGTTTTTGTCGATATAGGGAACATGCGGCCTTCCACCGCCAAACGCATACGGAAGGATATTTCCCGCTCCCTTCGCATACCCGAAAGCTGCTGCGCCGTCTTTCTGACCCACAATCACGCGGTCCCGGGAGACAGCCCGAAAGCCTACAATTATTCCCTGCTCTGCAAAGCCTGTGTCCGGGCCGCCCGGTCGGCCTTCGACAGCAAAAAGCCGGCGGAACTGGCCTTTACAGGATTTGAACCAAAAAACCCCATTAACTTCACAAGAAGAATACTCTATAAAGACCTCGGAGCCCTGACTTTTTACAACGGCTACCGGGATGCCGGCGGGAAACCCGACATCAGCCATACCTTGAAAATAGAAATTATGAGTTTCTGCAAAGGCTTCCCTCCGGTCCAGCAGCACGGGTTCAATGTGAAAGGGCCGTTAAAAACCGCGTACAGAGTCCCGGAACCTCTCGTGCAGGTAAAAACACCGTATTTTTTGGGCAAGCCTGTTGACGGACTCCTGCAGGGCATTTTTTTCCGCGAGCCGGAAAGCAAAAAACCTATTGGCTCGATCCTGCGCTTCGCGGCACACGCCGCCGCTTCAAACGCGCCCGGCGCGGATTTTTACTCGGGAGACTTCCCTTTCTTCGCCCGCAGGGAAGCCGAGAAACTTTTCGGAGGCGGTTCCGTGTTCATGACCGGGCCGTCCGGAAACCTTGTTCCGCTTTTGACAAAAAAATCGCTCAAGCTGGCGGAAACAATAGGAAAACAGGCAGCGCGCCTTATTATTAATTCCGCCAAAAACTCCAAATGGGAAAATATTAACGGCCCAGTGAAAGCAGTTTCGCAAAACGCGGTGTTCCGTTTCAGGGATGATTTCCCGGCAAGAAAAATTGACCGTGACAGGGAAATGAAAATGATAGCTGAGGAAACAAAAACTGGCGCAAAAAGCGGCATGCCGCTGAAAAGGATAAAGAAACTTACGGATAGGTACGAGATGCTGGGTTACGCCAACACCTATTTCGACAAAGGCGGAATGGCCGTGACCAAAAACGGCGGCGGAAAAATACCGTGGGACCTTTTCGCGTTAAGGATAGGAAAATACGCCATCCTTGGCCTTCCCGGGGAGCCTTTTGGCGAGTACAGCGCAATACTTCGCTCGCGCACCATCGGAAAGCGGCTGCTGACCGTTGAATTATGTAACGGTTACCTGTCATATTTTCCCATGAAGAAGGATTATCCTCTCGGCTCCTACGAGGTGAACGCGGCCCGCTGCGGGCCTTCCAGCGAAAAAACGCTTATCAATTCAGGTCTAAAAGCCCTGAAAAAGCTTGGATTTTAACATTTCCCGGGTTTAACGCTTTTTATTCAAGTAATTAGCACGCTTTTTTGTTATATTTACACCTATGCAAATTAACGAAGCCGACATAAAAAAACAACATGCCGCCAAGTTCTCTATTATTTCAAACTCGGGGCTTATCCTGCTCAAGGTCGCCGTGGGCATGCTTACGCTTTCCGTCAGCATCATCGCCGAGGCGATACATTCGGGAATAGACCTGATAGCCGCGTTTATCGCGAACTATTCGGTTAAGAAATCAGGGGAGCCCGCCGACTCAAAACACCCTTTCGGACACGGCAGAGTGGAGGATATCTCCGCGCTCATTGAAGGCATCCTGATACTTTTTGCCGCTTACCTCATCCTGCATGAAGCTTATGACAAATTCGTCACTGGCATAGAACTGACAAAACCCGGGGTCGGCGTTTTCATAATGCTGCTTTCCTCCGTTTCAAACTGGCTCATCTCCGGCTATCTCTTCAGAGTAAGCAAAGAAACAGGGTCCGCGGCGCTTGAAGCGGACGCCTGGCACCTGCGCACCGATGTCTACACTTCTTTGGGAGTGTTTGCCGGGCTTTCCGTCATTGCTTTGAACGAATTTCTCGGAGGCCCAAAATGGGTGCGCCGCTTTGACCCGGCTATTGCGGCGCTGACCGCGCTTATGATTGTCAAAGCCGGATGGGATATTTCAAAAACCGCGGTAATGAATCTTGCTGACCTGAAAATATCGGACAACGAGGAATTGGCTGTCAAGCAGGCCATAGAAGAGAACTCGGACCGCTATGTTGAATTCCACGAACTTAGGACCAGAAGGGCGGGGCCTTTCAAATATATTGACCTTCACCTGGTAGTGTCACGCGACCTGCATGTGGACACGGCTCACAAGCTGACCGATCACCTTGAAGAAGACATAAAAGCAAAACTGCCGCATACCGATGTCATGATACATCTCGAGCCATGCGAGGGAAACTGCCAGGCCTGCCATATTAAGTGCCCGACGCATGCGCACGACGGAGACCTGAAATGATAGCGGCTGTTTTTTCCGATTCGCATAAAGACCTTAAGACACTGGGTGCGGCTGCCGAGGCGGCGAAAGCTTTTGGTGCGACAAAAATGATACATCTGGGAGATACTTTCCGCGACGGCCTGGCGCTTAAAAAATACTCCGGCGATGTGGTGATGGTCCCCGGTCTCTGGTGCGACGAATACCACGACAGTATGGTGCCAAACAGGCTGATTATTGATATCGGCGGCTTTAGAACACTGCTCTCTCACTGTAATAAAAAAACTCTCGAAGACATGACCCTCGACGGTGACCCTGAAGAGATAATCAAAAATGAAGATATTGATATCCTGCTTCACGGACATACACATTTTTTTGAAGCGGTCATCAGAGAGGGAAGGCTGGATCTTAATCCGGGCTCCTGCAGGGCAGGCGATAAAAGAGCCGCTTCCGTCACCTACGGTTTAATCTTTACTGACGGGAAGAAGGCGACGGGGAAGATAATGGATCTGGACGGGAAAATACTCGCGGAAACAACATTAATAAAATTGTAGTAGGTGCGGTTAATAAGCCGTACTCCGTCCGGCATAGCAAAATAGCGTTCATAACGTTCTTAACGTTTATAACGTTTGTAACGTAAAGCGCCACAGGCTGTACTAAAACGGCCCTCCACTGCAACTGTCATCCTCTCCTGCCCCTGTCGCTGTAATGTCTATTTTACTCTTGTGAGCACGGCCGCAAGATCGGACCTTATCTTCGGGACCGTAATATTGACGGTCTTGCCGCCGGTCTCAGTTTTATCTTCCTGCAGCACATCACCTGAAAGCGGCTCAATCCAGTCTATTGCCCATTTACCGGGATCGGCGTCAACGGTCAAGTCCAGGCCTTTTATCTCGTGCATGTGAGATGATATATGGTTGAGGTAAATATAGATTTTATCGCCAGCCCTGAGGCCGTAGCCCCGTATCTCGGATTCCTGCGCGCAGTAAACACTGATAGGGCGGGCAGTGACAGGCATATCTTCAACGAACGTGCTGAAAGCCTTAAAATCGCTTCTTTCCTCCGGTCCAAGAAAAGCATTAGCCGGGCGGGCAGGCAGCCCGCTCACATGCCGGAAGTTTGTCTCGTCCCAGAGAAGCAAGCCGCCCTCGTTGAAAAACGAGGACCAGACGGCGACCCGCCATTTATTGCGCCCCATATTGCCGCAGACCGCCTGGTTGCCGAACTCCGTGTAAAAAACAGGTTTCTTGTAATGCTTGAAGCGGCAAAGTTCCTTCGCGAGATAAATATCTACCCCGCATTCATCCCAGTACATATATTCGTGGGGCGTCACCAGATCGCACCAGTCAAGATAGGGCCGCTCGAAATTTGTCGTCATTAAATGCGAGTACGGGTCCTTTGACTTAATGTACACCGCCATCTCGTTAAGCCACTCGTCCGGCGCAAAGTCATCTTCGTTGAATATTTCCCAGATATCGGAATACGCGGCATATCTTGCCGTGATATAGCTGAAATATTTCTTTACGTACCCCGCGGCTTCTATATTCTTGATGTCCTTATAGCCCGCAGTATCCCTGATTCCGCCGAACCCCTGCGCTCCGCCTCCCCATCTGCTCATGTCCTGCATTAGGATCGTAATGGAATGAAATCCGTTTTTCATAAGCACGGAGTAGAGATCGTCCAATGCCTTTAAAGCTTCCAGGTTGTATTCGTCCTTCTTCCCGAAGGAAAGGACATCAATGGCGCAGCCTGATTTTTCGCCGGCACCCAGCTGCACCCTGAAGATATTGGCTCCGCCGGAATGCAGCTTGAAATATTTTTCTTTGCTGACCTGCTCGGTCTTGTTCCCGGCTACAAGCGTGGACGGCATGCCCTCCGCCCCGCAGGTCTGTATGCCGAGAGGATAGAACGGCTTGTTATCGTCGGTCACAAACCTGAAACAATTCTCCTTTGAGACCCGCAGGAAACCCCGAGAACCAGATTCGGCCGCGGTGAAAGAACCTTCAAACCTCTGTTCAAAGAGGTCCTTCTTGAAAGTCAGCGAATAGGTATAATTGCCGGTTTCCACCGGACAAAATCTGACAGTATACATTCCGTCGCCGTTAAAGAAACCTTCAACCGGCATTTTCCTGCCTGAAGGAGCCGTGAACTGTCCGGTCAAAGAGGCGTCCCAGAAGGGGTTTTTTGCCTCCCCTGAATATTTAACCGAAAAGTCCGCCGGCTTATACTTTATTATTTCGGCTGGCGCGGCAAGCTGATTCACCTGCTCTCCCGCAAAGACGCAAGCGGACAGGAAAGTCATAATCATAAAAACTTTGACCTTCATAAAAATCCTCCACAACCATCCTTATTATTTTCGTCCTAGTATCGCGGCAGCTATTTCAGCGCCAGGACCGCAACCTGCAGGACAATATTGGCATAGAGGCCCGCGACTACATCATCTATCATTATTCCCCAGCCGCCCGGCAAATCCTGCAGTCCCCGTATCGGATACGGTTTCCAGATATCAAAAAGCCTGAAAAGCAGGAATCCCGCTATTATATATGGAAGGCCAAAAGGAACGAACATCATGGTAACCAGGAAGCCGACAAGCTCGTCAATAACGACTTTGTGCGGGTCTTTTTCCCCGAGGAGTCTCTCCGCTTCGGTTGAAGCAAAGACGCCGGCAAAGAAAAGCAATACTGTTGCCGCGATATAAAGAACCGTGTTGCCGCGAAGCAGAAGGTAAGGGAATACCGCAAAGGCGGTCCCAAATGTCCCGCTGGCCAGCGGGACATAGCCGATAAAGAATACGGACGAGAAACACTTTACCAGAAAAGCTCTCACAAGCCAATCCCCTTAAGAATATTCCTGTTGCGCTTAAAGAAATCCCAGCCGGAATAAACCGACCAGAGAACGCAAATGAAGGTCATCACCCAGGGAACCGAATGAACGAAAGCGACAAATTTCTCGCCGGCATCGCCCTGCATGATGAAGAAATCCTCCCAGGGATGGATAAAGCGCGTGATATAGTCCTGAAACGCTATTATGACTAGTATCGTTATGATCGTGGCAATGTGCCACGCGGTCTTGTGCTTGCCGGCCTGCTCGGCCGCGATAACAGTGCCCTTCTGCGCGCCGACCAGGCGCATGGAAGTTATGATAAGTTCCCTGGAGAAAATTATGAGCACCATCCAGAAAGGCACCAGGTCCAGCTGGACAAAAGAAAAGAACGCAGAAAGGACCAGCAGCTTATCCGCGAGCGGATCCATGAACTTCCCGAATTCCGTAACTTCCCCCCTCTGCCTTGCCAGCTTGCCGTCATAGAGATCAGTCAGAGAAGCAACGATAAACACCAAAAGCGCGATGAGCTTTCCGTACTTGTAATTGGAAAAGAGGAAAATGATAAAATACGGGATAAATATTATCCGAAGCACCGTCAGCACATTGGAGATAGTTATTTTTTCCCTGCCCTGCAAGCTCTTCTTTTTCTGCATTTTCACTCCGGGCTTCCCGAAAGTTCGCTGCTGCCCCTTGATGAGCCTCGCCGGCCGCTAAGCGGCCCGGCGGGGTGTTCTTTGGCACAAGCGCATAAATGAAGCTTCTTGTATTATTCTCCTCCGCTAAAGCTGTTTATCGTCTAAACCACCATACATCGCCATTATATTTTCCGGGTTTATATCATACTGGATGTTATGCACCTGGCAAAATACGAAACCCCCGCCGGGTGCAAGAATATCCACCTGCCTTTTTACTTCCTCGCCGATCTCTTCTTTTGTGGAAAACGGCAGCACCTTCTGTGTGTCACAACCGCCGCCCCAAAAGACCAGGTCCTTTCCAAAATCTTTTTTCAATATCTTTGCATCCATACCTCGTGCCCCATATTGCACCGGGTTGAGTATATCGACGCCTATCTCAATAAGATCCGGGATGATGCCAACAACACTGCCGCAGCTGTGAAGGAAAAGTTTCCCTTTCCATTTCTTTTTTATATGCCCGTAAAGCTTCTTCTGATAGGGTTTAACTTTTTCCCGGTACATTGCAGGCGAGATCTGGAGCGATTCCTGCGTGCCCATATCATCATTTACATTGATTACCTGCACATACTTTCCGACTGTTTCATTGTACCTGTCAAACCTTTTAATATAGGTTTCTGCAAGCCTGTCCATCAACCCTTCTGCCAGAACCGGTTCGGTGTAAAGGTCCTCCATGAATTTCTCATAGCCGCGCAGGCTCTGCCCGCCCGCAAAGATATGGGCGCAGAAATTGCCCATCAAAGCAAAATCGGTCTTTTCGTAAAGTTCCTTGGCTCTTTTTCCCAGATCAAGGAATGTCTCATCCGCAAAAAAGGGCCAGTCCATGCCGGAAAACGCGCCCTCATCCTTGTCCAGGTCGGAAAGCACGCTTGCGTTGAGAAAGGGCGGGTTGATCGAATCGTAGTAGTAGGAGCCCGAGGGCATCACGGCTATCTCCTCTCCCTTATCATTTATGGCCACTCTTCTGCCGTCGGAAGCTATTTTCTCGTTCCACTTGGACGGGAGTTCACAGGCACTGTTATCAGGGAGCAGGCCCGGCCTCCACCGCTTCGGCTCAATTATCACCGGCAGCACGTCCCCTTTGATTATCTCCTGAATAGGGAACTCGACCTTTACCACCTGTTGGTAAGGGTCATAGACCCGGGTGCTGCCGCCGCTGACACCCAGGTATTTTTTAAGGCGGTTGTATGCAACGCCGTGGATACCGGTAGAGTCCATGCCGCCCAAATCCCTCGGGACACGGTCTGTCTCTTTATGGTTTATAGCCGCTAATATGCGTTCCCGCCTTCTCATTAGGGTCCTTTTTCAGAAATATCCTCATAATTCATGCCGGACAAGTTTTTACTAATTAAAGAGTGCAGTCCCCTTTGTCTGTTTTTACTCCGGGCTTCCCGAAAGGTCGTACTCGGAGGCCCCCGTAATCTTGACCCTGATGAAGTCTCCCGGCGCCGCTTTCGCGCCCCGCGGGACCAGCACCCTGCCGTCAACATCCGGAGCGTCCGCGCTTGACCGGCAGACCAACCCCGCCTTTTCCGCGCTGTCAACAATCACCTCTATTTTACTTCCCAATTTAGCCTTATTCAATTCCAAAGAGATACGTTTCTGAACAGACATTATCGTTGAAAGCCTTTTCTGCTTCATCTTTTCGCTGTTCTGACACTTTATTTTCCCCGAAGGAGTGTCCGTTTCCCGGGAATAGGCGAAAACTCCCAGTTTATCAAATCGCGCCGCGCTGACAAACGCCGCCAGTTCTTCAAAAGCCGCCCTATCTTCTCCGGGGTGTCCTACGATGAAAGTGGTGCGCAGGGCGGCTCCCGGTATCTTTGACCTAATCGAATTTATAATTGCCTCAGCCTTTGCCCTGTCATATTTCCTCCCCATCACTTTAAGCACTCCGTCGTTTATATGCTGGAGCGGGATGTCAAAATAGGAGCAGATCTTTTTTTCCGAAGCGACAAGTTCAATCAGCTCCTCCGTTACGCGAGACGGGTAAAGATAGAGCAGGCGTATCCATTTTATTCCTTTTATCTTCACCAATTCTTTGAGCAGCCTGACCAGCGCCGGCTTTCCATATATATCGGCGCCGTAATTTGTCGTGTCCTGCGAGATAAGGTTTATTTCCTTCGCGCCGATAAGAGCGAGGTTTCTGACTTCGCCTGCGATATCCTCAAGCCTTCTGCTTTTAAGGGAACCTCTTATCGACGGAATCGAGCAGTAATTGCATCTGTTGTCGCAGCCTTCCGAAACTTTCACGTATACCGAGTGCAGAGGCGTCGCCAGGACTCTCGGCGTATTACGGTTATAGATAAAACCCGGCCTTGAGACCACAAGCTTCTTTGCCGGCAGATTTTTGATTATGTCAGCAATCTTTGTAAATTCGCTCACGCCGATAAAAGCATCAGCTTTGGGGAATTTTTTTACAAGCAGTTCCTTCTGTTTCTGGACCAGGCATCCGGTAACTATAAGCTTTTGAAACGGTCTTTTCTTGCGTGAAAACTCCCTGATTGTTCCTTCGGATTCCGAAACCGCGTCTTTTATGAAGGAGCAGGTATTCACTATAAGCACATCGGCGTCTTTAGGATCGCTGACAGCTTCCGCTCCGCTTTCGGAGAGTATGCCGAGCATAACCTCGGAATCAACCAGGTTCTTTGAACAGCCCAGGCTTATCATCCCTACCTTTATCATAATTCTCCCTTGCGCCGCAGCGATTAGAATATCAGATATTCGCTGACTTTCAAACAGGCATTTTGACAGAAAAAAGCCCCGTCACGCGCCCGGGGCTTTACTATTAACGCAGAGTGCCGCTTTACTTCTTTTTAAAGACTATCCTTCCGTCCTGCACGTCCGCTTCGAAGCTGTCGCCTTCCTTTACTTCTCCTGCTATAATCTTCATAGCCAGCGGGTTCTGTATCAAACGCTGTATCTCGCGCTTTAAAGGCCTCGCGCCGTAGACCGGGTCAAACCCTTTATCCGCGATATATTCTTGCGCTTTTTCGGAAACGCTCAAAATTATTCCCTGTTCCCGTATCCTGTCTGTGAGGAGTTTCAGCTGTATTTCAACGATACCCGCTATTTCTTTCTTCCCGAGTGCGTTAAAGATGATTATCTCGTCAATCCTGTTCATGAACTCCGGACGGAAACTCCCTTTAAGCAGGCTCATCAGCTTGTCCTTAATCTTTTCCTCATCCGAAGCGTTATCGCTGTCCCCGGTCCCGAAACCTATTTCCTTTTTCGTCTTCGTCAGGTATTCGCTTCCGAGGTTTGAAGTCATAATGACTACTGTGTTCCTGAAATTGACCGTCTTCCCCTGCCCGTCCGTGAGCCTGCCGTTATCCAGTATTTGAAGCAGCAGGTTGAAAGCTTCGGGATGCGCTTTCTCAATTTCGTCGAAAAGTATAATTGAATAGGGGCGCCTGCGCACGGCTTCGGTTAACTGCCCGCCTTCTTCGTAACCGACATAACCCGGAGGGGCTCCTACAAGCCGGGAGACCGCGTGTTTTTCCATGTATTCCGACATGTCAATGCGGACCATGGCTTTCTCATCGTCAAACATGAACTCCGCGAGAGCCCTCGCGAGCTCAGTCTTTCCAACACCCGTAGGTCCGAGAAAAATGAACGAACCTATCGGCCTGTTTGGATCCGCTAGCCCAGCCCTCGCGCGCCTTATCGCGTCGGAGACGGCAACTACAGCGTCATCCTGCCCGACAACCCGGAGCCTCAGGCGTTCTTCCATATTGACCAGTTTTTTTGATTCGGTCTCAAGCATCTTGGAGACCGGTATGTTCGTCCACTTAGAAACCACGGAGGCAATGTCTTCTTCGTCCACCTCTTCTTTTATCATCCTGCCGCTCTTCTGTATGCCTGCGAGTTCTTTATTCGCTTCTTCCAGCTCGCGCCCCAGCTGCATTTCCTTGCCGTATTTTATCTCCGCGAGCTTTTCGAGATCTCCCGCGCGTTCGGCTTTTTGTTCTTCCAGTTTCAGACCCTCTATTTTTTCCATTATCTGTCTTATCTTCTTGATGGTCTCCTTTTCATTGTCAAAACGCATCTTCTTTTCTTCAAAAGACTCTTTCATCTCGGCTATTTCTTTTTCAATGCTCTTCAGCCGCCCCGCGGAAGCCTTGTCCTTTTCTTTTTTCAGGGCCTCGCGTTCGACTTCGTGCTGCCTGATTTTTCTGGACAAAAAGTCAAGGTCGGAGGGCAGGCTATCCATTTCAATGCGAAGCTTTGAGCCTGCTTCGTCTATCAGGTCGATAGCCTTGTCGGGCAGCTGCCTGTCGGCGATATATCGCGCGGAAAGCGTCGCTGCCGCGACCAGCGCGGTGTCTTTTATTCTTATGCCATGGTGTACTTCGTATTTTTCTTTAAGCCCGCGGAGTATCGCAATGGTGTCCTCAACAGAGGGCTCTCCTACAAAGACCGGCTGGAACCTGCGCTCCAGCGCGGAATCCTTTTCAATATATTTCCGGTATTCATTGAGCGTCGTCGCGCCCACGCATCTCAGCTCGCCCCTCGCCAGCGCGGGTTTAAGCATATTTGACGCGTCAACGGCGCCTTCAGCCCCTCCGGCGCCAACCACCGTATGCAGTTCGTCAATAAAGAGCACTACTTTGCCGGCGGCGTTAGCAACTTCCCGGAGAACCGCCTTAAGACGCTCTTCAAACTCTCCGCGGAACTTCGAACCCGCGACCAGCGCTCCGATATCAAGCGCCAGCACCTTTTTGTTCTTGAGCGATTCCGGCACATCTCCCGAAACTATTCTTTGAGCCAGGCCTTCTGCTATGGCTGTCTTTCCGACACCGGGCTCGCCTATAAGGACGGGATTGTTCTTGGTCCGTCTTGAGAGCACCTGCATGACGCGCCGTATCTCTTCGTCCCTGCCGATAACAGGATCCAGCTTGCCCCGCCTTGCCAGGTCTGTCAGGTCCCGGCTGTATTTGGAGAGCGCCTGGTATTTGTCCTCGGGATTCTGGTCAACGACCCGCTGGGAACCCCGGACCGAAACAAGCGCCTGAAGGACTTTGTCCTTTGTCACTCCGTTCTTTGCCAAAAGCGATGAGGCCGCCGAATCTTCTGAAAGTATGGCGAGGAACAGATGCTCAACACTGATGTATTCGTCCTTGAGCGCCTTCATTTCTTTGCCGGCTGTCTCCAGCACTGCCCCGAGGGAGCGCGACATCATAAGCTGGGTAACGCCGTCAACTTTCGGTATCTTATCAAGCTCTTCGTTGAGCTCGCTCTCAATGGCTGGGGAATTGCTTCCGAGTTTCTGCAGGATAGGCATAACCACTCCATCCTGCTGTTTAAGAAGCGCGGCCAGAAGATGTTCCGGCCTTGCGTCGGAACTGCCAAATTTCCGCGCGAGGTTTTGCGTTTCCTGCAGGGCTTCCTGCGATTTTATAGTGAAATTATCAAGATTCATTGCGCACCACCTCCGTTTGCATTATTATACGCGGCAGGCTAACAATATATTATGTTAAGTATCATATTGCTGATTATTCTTTTGATTTAGGGGCTTTCGAATGGTTTAATCTGCGCAATCTCTTTTCCTAATCTTTGTAATCATTTTTACGCTTTTCCATCGCAATAGACCCCGCCCTTGCCGTCATCGTGATTCAGATACTCGCAGTAATTACAGAGGCCGCTGGGATGCTTATCAAAGACCGTTGTTGATTCGACTTCTTCGATTAAAAGCAAAGTGTCTCTTTTAAGCGCTTCAAGCTGGGCGTCGGACCGTTCCGAGGTATACTCTATCCCGGACATCAGGTAATTCCAGACCAGGCGTATTTTTCTTTCTCCGACCAGCTCTTTTACACCTATCTGGTAGAGAGCAAGCTGCCTCTCTTCATCAATCTGTTTTTGCGACGGAGGGTTCATGCCGGTCTTGTAGTCAACGATATCAACACTCCCGTCCGGCTTTTCGTCTATGCGGTCTATAACCCCTGTCATAACCCGCAAGCCGTCCGGATCGAGCTTTATGTTCAGTTTCTGCTCAAGCCCGAGAATCTTGTTTTGGGTAAAAGGCGCGTATTGATCGAAATATCTCGCGACTGCTTTTTCTCCGATAGACCTGTAATGCTCTTTGCTATACTGTCTTTTCACTATAATAATATTATCGTTCCACTTCCTGCGCCAGTACCAGCCGAAAAGGCCCACGACCTGTCCCTTATCGGGAGCCACTTTTTCAAAATTAGCCTTTTTATATGTGTACTCAAGTGTCAGGTGCACCATCGAACCAAGGAAACGCTCGATGCTGTCCTTCTCGACCTTTATCTTATCCCTGTACTTAAGTTTGTACTGGTGCTTGCAGTTTTCATAACAGCCGAGACGCGAGTGGGAAAAGGTTTCGGACAATGGTCCTCCGGACAACAAAAGTTTATAAGGTTCTTAAGGTTCATAAGGTTTATAATGTAAAATCTAAAACCGAGTGTGGCTTATAAATCTTATTCTGCTATGCCGGACGGAGTCCGGCATGAACAATATCCTTCCTTACAGAACAAGACGCACGAAGTGCGGATAATAACTTTATAAACTTTACAAACCTTATAAACTTTATAAACCTCTATTTCTTATTCTTTTCTTCTTCTATTTCTTTTCTTATCTTCCCCACCAATTCCTCAAACTTTGCCTTTTGCTCTTTATCAAAACCTAGGTCCCTTAAAAACTCATAATTAATATTCACCTTCTGCCGTTTTTTGAACAACTCAGCCGCGTCCCCGCCGGAAACTTCTGCCGCCGCGCACGCGGAGATGATATCGTTCCTGTCGGCCCTTTTGTCTTTGAAGAATCCTTCCACCGTTTCTTTCTTAATTCCGGTATTCGCACTTACCGCGCCGGCCGTTAATACCGCGTAATCAACACCACCGGATGTTCCATCTTCCATCCCGGAAAGCCGCATATCAAGTTTCCCGACCGTTTTTCCGTTCTCTATCGCGTCACCCTTGAAACTCCCGGCGGAAGCATCTCCCGAGAAAGAAAATGTCCTTCTCTGCCGGGTCAACACGAACTTCCCAGAAATGGAACTGCCATTCAAGGTGAGGCTTCCGGCATAGGTTTCCGGTTTTCCGTTCCAAGGCGCTATTATATCTCCTTCAAAAGTTCCCCCGCCTTTTGCCTGCAGGTTCCCGCTAAAAGTCTTCGCGCTTGAACTCTGAAAAGAGGTGGTATAGGTCCCCTCCACCGAAATATCAGCGGAAAACAGCATAAATGGTATTGCTGACATTACGCAAGCCTTTATTATGCTTTTCATAGCCCAACCCTCCCAAAACCGCCGCTAATGTCCCCTGTTTTCGCTATAAGGATGTAATGCCTTTCACCTTATAAACCTTACAAACCTTATGAACCTTATAAACTTTTTTAGTTGAACTTTTGATGCGCCTTCTTCAACTGCTCCATCGGCTGTAAATGCTGTGGGCAGCGCTCATTGCACTTGCCGCATTCCGTGCAAAGATCTGCTTTTTTCTTCATTTTCGAATACTTCTCTTTGCAGGTATCAAGTGTTCCATAGATTTTCATTACGGTGTGCAGGTCCATTATTTCCCAGATGTTAAGCCCTGCAGGGCAATCCTTGCAGTACTGGCACCAGGTACAGCACCCGTCCTTTGAGACATTCCTGAACTTCTCCGCCTCTTTCGAAAGCAGTTCCACGTCATTGGTATTTTTTATGTCTTCGTACATATCTCCCGCGAGGACAACCTCTTCGGCGTGCTCCGGAGTGTCAATGCCGACTATTGCGGTCGAAATATCAGGATTCCCGATCAGCCACCTTAAAGCGCCCACGGCGTTTGACTTCGCTTTTCCTCTCTGCAGAAAATTGAATTTTTCGCCCTTATCCCCGAGGATTCCGCCGTTTAAAGGACCCATAATAACAACTCCCATGTTTTTTTCATGGGCTAGCTTGATCTCTTCCGCGTATTCCTGCTTGAAAAGATTGTGATAAATAGTGATACTCTCAAAGATCCCGGAAGTTATCATGTTCCTCACCGCGGCGTTGGGAGCGTGCGTCGTAATGCCGATATGCCTCACTATCCCTTCTTTCATTGCCTGTTTTGCTCCGTCCAGCGTCCCGCCCGGAGCAATGACTTTTTCGAATTCCTCCTGTGAATTCACATACCACATCTGATAAAAATCAAGGTAATCGGTCTGCAGGCGCTTCAGCTGCTCATCTATCTTTTTCCTGCAGGCATCCGCATCGCAGTAGCTTGACTTTGTTGAAAGGAAAATATCCTTTCTCCTTTTCCCAAGAGACAAGCCTATCTTCCTTTCCGAATCACCGTAACCCGGCGCTGTTTCAAAGAAATTAATGCCGAGTTCTATGGACCTGTTGACCGCCTTATAGGCGGTCTCGTCGGAAACATTGGGAATGCGCATCCCGCCGAAGGAAATAACGGAAACCTTTAATCCGGACTTCCCGAGTATCCTGTATTCCACTAATAGCTCCTTTTTGACTGAAAGTAATTTTCTGCAAGAACTTTATACGCGCCGGGATACTCTCTTTTTGCTTCCCAGGAGATGGCTTCTCTTGCCCTGTCGATGTCTCCAAGGCGTGCATAGGCCAGGCTTTTTCCGAAATCGCCGTAAATCCTATGGTCAAGGTTTATTAGCCTGAAGTTCCCGTAAAGGTCTACCGCGTTTTTATAATCGCCTTTCCTCATGAAACACCAGGCCAGGTTTATCTTTGAATGCCTCTTGTTCTTTCCGTAGAATTTCAGAATCACCCTGGTATATGCCTCCGCGGCACCGTCAAGATCAAAATGCAGCATTTTCTCGTTGCCTATTATGTAATAGGTCGAGGCATTCTCTTTCCCTCTCTTAATTCTGGCGGCCTCTATTTCAACGAGCGAGGAGTAATTTCGCCTGGCCTGCGCGAACTTCTTCATCTCGGGAGCCAGCAGCGCCTCTACGCTCCCCTTATATTTTTCCGGAAGAAGTGAATAGAGCCTGTCCGCGCCCGCGTAATCACCCGTTACGTCTGACACAAAAGCCAGCCGGAACGCTGCCGCTTTGCCTTCCTCCGCGCAGGAGGGATTTTGCATTACCGCTTTGAACAATTCCGCCGCTTTATCCCATTCCTTGCTTTCCAATGCCGCGGCCGCCAGCAGAAATTCCTTACCGGGTTTTCCGGACGGAACAGGCGAAGGCTTTGGCCTAAAAACATCTTCGCCTGCCAGAAAAGCCCCGTCGAGTGCGTTAAAGAGGAAAAACCTTTTTCTAGCTGCGGCTGCTGTTTCATTCAGCAGGTATTTCAGGTCTGCCATCCTTTGTTCCGCAGGTTCGTCAGCCGGAAGATTTAGCGCCATTTCCAGGGTCGCGAGAGTGCAAAGATCCGGTTCCTCTTCCCGAAACTCTCCTATCAACCGCTGTTCCAGATAAAGTTCCAGGTCTTTTGCCTCGGTTTCCAGCGAAATCTGCGAAGAACCGATCCGGCTGAAAACCGCCGCTGTCTCGTTAAAGAGAGCATACCTGTAAACTGCAAAGAAAGCAAGAAGCCCGAGCGCAAGATACACATACTTCAAAGAGGGCTTCAGTATATCGTGAATAATATCTTTTGCTTCCAGTCTCTCTTCACACGCGATAATGAGATCTTTGTCGAAAGCGTCTCCGAAAGAACCGCTGACATTCCAGGCAATAAGTTCGGCTTCGGTTTTCAACAGACCAAGGTAATAGGCATGGCATTTCTGGCAGTACTTTATGTGACCCCTGACCCTGTCGGCTTCCTGCTCCGACAGATTGCCGGTCGCGTACTCAAGTATCTGATCTTCAAAGCACGCCATTCATTTACCGCCTGCGGGCTTTTCCGCGGGGGACTTCTTTGCCTTTTTTTTGCGAGGAAGCGTTTTCACTGCTTTACCTGCCCCGGAATTCCTGATCCTTTGAAACTCAAGACCCAGCAGGTCATACGCGATTTTCATCTGCCATTTCACCCAGCTGGGTTTCCTGCCCACGACATCTGCAATATTGTTATAACTAAGGCTGTGATATTTTTGCATTATTACCATCGCCCGATGCTCGGGGTCAAGCCTGTCAAACGCCCCGGCAACAATTTCTTCCGGAAGCCCTGCTTCGGGCTTGCGGTCCTCTTTTACGCGAGGGTAACGTTCAAGGCAGACATGATAGAATATCCGGAAAAGCCAGGTTAAGACGCTGCTTCCAAGGCGGTAGCTTTCCCGTTTAGCCGCCGCCCGCAGCATTGCTTCTTTCACGGCAGACGCGGCTTTGCTGTCATCGCACAGCATTCTTTGCGCGAAAGCCGCCGCGTGCTTGCGGTACCTCTCGTAGAGGAGTTCAAACGCGAACGGGTTCCTGTCGCGGATATGCAGCAGGAGCGCCGTGTCCGGGCTTTGCTTATTTAAGGCGGGAAGTTTGTTTTCCATACTTCGCGGAAATATCCGATCTGATGCCGCCGCGCGGGGTGAATTCTCCGCGTATCTCCGCTGAAACCGGCTTTACGCTCTTCACAAAATCCGCAAGTATACGGTTCACGGCGTTCTCGTAGAAAATCCCGATGTTTCGGTAAGCCAGGATATATTCCTTGAGGGATTTGAGCTCCACGCACCATTTGCCCGGCACATACTTTATCGTTATCACGCCGAAATCAGGCAGGCCTGACTTCGGGCATATCGCGGTGTATTCAGGAAGGGTTATTGTAATCTCGTAGTCTTTGAACTGGTTCTCAAAAGCTTCCAGCCCTGGGAGCGGCGAGTTGAGCCCCGCCTTCGCATGTTCTTCGGTGTATCTCCTTTTCATTATTTTATAATCTCCTTGAGCGCCGCAAGGGCTTTCGTATAATCAGGATGCGTCGAAACTTCCTTGACATACTCAACATACCTGACTGTATCCGACGAGTCCACAATAAATATGGACCTGGCAAGGAGCCTGAGTTCCTTGATTAGCACTCCGTAAGAGGCGCCGAACGAGGCGTGTACATGGTCAGAGACGGTCTTGACTTTGCTTATGGAGTGCGCCCCGCAGTATCTCTTCTGCGCGAAAGGCAGGTCCATGCTGACGGTATAAAGGATGAAATCCCCTGCCAGCTTATTTGCTTCGGCTTCAAACCTCTGGGTCTGCAGGTCGCAAACCGGGGTGTCAAGCGAAGGAACAACGGAAAACAACCTTACTTTGCCCTTTGAGGAAGCGAGCGTAACCGCGCCAAAATCATTGTCAACAACGGCGAAATCCGGGGCTTTCTGTCCCGCCTTAACTTCAGAACCGATCAGTGTGAGCGGCCCTCCGTGCATCGTGACAACACTTTTTCTCTCTATCATATTAACCTCCATCAAAAAATATCAGTTTGATTTCGCAGATTAGGAAGAAGCTTACTGTGCAATCGTTTAATTATATCATAAATAGCTTTCCTGTTCACAAGCTCCTATCTGGCAAGGAACCTGAGTAAACCTTTGAGAGGAAGGCAGTTTATAACATTCTCCTTTTCAAGCCAACCGCGCCTGGCCGTCATGACCCCGTATTTCATATTTTCCAGCTCGCCTATGGCGTGCGAGTCGGTGTCAATGCACACCTTTGCCCCCTTATCTTTTGCCGCCCGGCAGTTAATATCCGTAAGGTCCAGCCTGTAAGGCGATGCTGAAAGTTCCAGCGAGACCCCTTCCCCGGCTGCAGCCGCGATGACCTCGTTCATATCAATCTCGTAGGGTTCTCTCTCGTTTAACAGTCGCCCTGTCGGATGCCCGAAGATTTTTATCTTTCCGCTTTTGAAGGCGCGTATGACTCTTTTGGTCATCTCGTCCTTCTTCATTCCAAAGGAAGTATGCACCGAGCCTATCGCGTAATCCAGCCGGGAAAGCAGTCCGTCATCATAGTCCAGGGTTCCGTCCGGCTTTATGTCTACCTCGCTGCCGCAGAGAACCCTTATGCCATTCAGGTTTTTGTTCAGCGCCTCGATTTCTTTTATCCTCTTCAACAGCAATTCCGGAGATAACCCCCTGGCCACTTTAAGTGAAGCTGAATGGTCCGTAATACCGATATACTCATAGCTTTTTTTCTTTGCGGCAGAAACCAACTCTGCTATACTGCCGGTCCCGTCGGACGCGGCTGTGTGCATGTGAAGGTCTCCCCTTATATCCCCCGGCTCGACCAGGCGCGGAAGCTTTCCATTTAACGCGGCCTCTATCTCACCCCTTCCCTCGCGCAGTTCCGGCTCTATATATGGAAGGCCGAGCGCGCGGTAAACTTCTTCTTCGGTCTTAGAGGCTATGCGCTTATTTCCTTTGAAAACCCCGTACTCGGAAAGTTTCAGGCCTTTCTTTATGGCAAGCTCCCGGAGCAGGACATTATGCTCCTTGGAGCCGGTAAAATAATTCAGAGCGGCGCCGAATTCATCCGGAGAAAGCACCCGCAGGTCCGCCTGTATGCCGTCTTTTGTAAGGATAGATGCTTTTGTGCCTCCCTTTGCAAGCACCCTGGACACTCTTTCAAAACTCGTAAATGCTTCTATGGCCTTGCCATGTTCTTTGGCGGTCACAAGAATATCAATGTCGCCGACCGTTTCTCTTCCGCGCCTTAAGCTTCCCGCATAAAGAGCTTCTTTCGCCCCGGCCGCTTTTAGCTCCTTAATAAGAGCCTCTGCAACAGGCAAAGCGTCACCAAGGCGCATCCTCTCGATTCCCTTCTTTCTGTATTCAATGCCTTTGAGGATGTTCTCCTCAGTTTTTTCACCCATCCCCTTAAGGTCCTTCAACTTACCGGCTTTTACTGCTTTTTCAAGTCCTTTTAGATCCTTGATTCCTAGTTCTTCGAAGAAGAATTTTGCTTTCTTCGGCCCGACTCCCTGGACTGAGAGGAGTTCCAGCAGACCTTCAGGGAGCTCCTTCTTGAGGTCCTCAAAATATCCTATTTTGCCGTTATTAAACAACTCTTCAAGTTTCTTTGCAAGCCCTTCTCCAATGCCGGGAATTTGCGTGAGGCCTTTAATGCCTTTTTCTTCATAGAGCTTCGCCAGGTCTTCAGGATAGGTTGAAAGTATCTCTGCCGCTTTCAAGTAGGCGCGTATCTTGAATATCATCTCTCCCTTTATCTCAAGGAGCTCACCTATCTCACGCATTATTTTACCGATATCGGAGTTGTTCATTTTTTCAAAGTTTCATTCACTCTGTCAAGATTCCAATCTTTCATGCCGAATAACTCTTTCTTGCGGTTGAGGTAATAAACATAGTTTTCCCACGATACATCCGGCGGGCACCTGTGATCAACATGCGGGATGAATCCCCCGTCTTCAACAAGCGGCAGGAGCCTCAGAAGTTCCGTGTCAATCTCCTTCTTTCCTTTTGAAAGTTTTGTTTTGTCCACTCCGCCCATTAGACGCATTTCCTTGCCGAACCTTTTTCTAAGTTCCAGCGGGTCGGTACCGTTGACTTCTATGGGAAACATAATATTAACGCCGCAGTCAAGCCAGCAGCCGGCCAGGTCATAGACGCGGCCATCACAATCAAGAAAGGTGAGGTCGGTCCCGTATTTTCTTAAAAGCCCTGTGATTTTTTTGTAATGTTTCGCGGCGTATTTATTGAACATCTCCGGGGAAATTATCGGGCCGTGATTGAACGCAATGTCTTCCCACATTGATGCGGCGTCGAAGGTGTGCTTTTTAAGAACCGGCTCAAGCGTGTCGACAATCAAGTCGGCCCAAGTCTCTATTATCTCTTCCATCAGGACCGGGTCATCATAGAACATCATCGCGAAATTCTCAAAGCCTATCAGGTCCCGCGGAACGCCGAGAAGGCTCCCTGCGCTTATGATAACCGGATTTGCTGTCGCTTTTGCTTTGGCTACCCTTGCGTCAATGTCAGCCGGGATTCTTTTTGCGCGGTCTTTTACAAGCCGCTGTTTGTATTCCTTCCAGGTCTCGCGGTCTTTCAGGCCGTAGTCAATATAATGCGGTATTGAAGTAG
>CAIWWK010000114.1 GCA_903916325.1 Candidatus Firestoneibacteriota bacterium | reverse complement strand
TAATTTATTGAAGATTTGGAAGATAAAACTGGCAAATCAGCAATAAGCCAGTCGGAAAGTTAAAAAATAAACGAAATTACCAAGGTATGCAAAAAGGCGCAGGAGGTTTTGGCACAGCCTCGACAGCTCGGGAAGTGTTTTTGTTTTTTGCCTTTGTTTCGAATTTAGTGTTTCGAACTTGCTTTTTGCCCTAAGATGAATTCCTTGTAGAATAAAATCGCCGCAATTGTCTTCGCATCGTGGACCTTGGAGTGGCGGATTAAGGTCAAGATTTGGCTCAATTTCATAGGATATACCTTGATTTCTTCGTCTTCGTCGAGGTTTTGACTGCCTTTGTGGAGGGAAGTTGCTAGATAGATGTGCATTTTCTCCCGTAGGAACCCGGGAGATGAGTAAAACGCAAGTATTTTCTTGATTTTCCCTGCTTTATACCCTGTTTCTTCTTCAAGCTCCCTTTTAGCGCAAGTCAGCGGCTTTTCTCCCGCGTCAAGCGTGCCCGCCGGAACCTCCCACGACCATTTCTGGATCGCGAAACGCCTCTGTTTTACCATCAAAATGCGCCCGTCATCCATGACAGGGACTATTACGGAAGCGCCTGGATGGAGCACCAAATCCTTGTTTTCCGAGGCGTAAAACTTAATCAATTTCCCAGTTGCGAGCAGTTTCTTTTTCATGCCTATTTTTAGCAAAAACATCAATTAAAATCAACAAAATACTTGACAGTAAATGTGGAAATAAGTATACTGAAAGTGGCAGAAAGTGGAGCAAAGTGGAGGGAAAAATATGTTCGTAGGCGAATATCTGCACAGAATAGATAACAAGGGCAGGCTCATCTTGCCCTCGGCCTATCGCGAAGAACTCGAACAGCAATTTGAGGATAAATTTCATGTCACAGTCGGAGTTGATGACTGTCTTAAAGTTTATCCGGATACCGAATGGAAAAAAGCGGTGGAAGATTTTGCCACGCTTCCTCAGGCCGATGCCAACACGAGATACGTGGTCAGGATGTTTGTTGCTAACGCGTCACCCACTACGATAGACAAGCAGGGAAGGATTTTTATCCCGGGGACTTTGAGAGAGAAGGTCGGCATCGCCAAGGATGTTTACGTTGTCGGCATGATGGAGACGATTGAGGTCTGGTCAAAAGAAAAATGGGAAGCTTACAGGAAAGCGTTCGACAAGCAGTCCTTGGATAAATATCACCAGCAGTTATTCGACAAGGGTATATTTAAGAAATGATCCACGTACCCGTTCTTCAGGAAGAAGTGAAAAGTTTTTTGACAACTGAGTGCCCGGCGGTTTTTGTTGATGCGACGCTTGGCGCCGGAGGGCACGCGGAACTTCTGCTGGAGGCCTGCCCGAAGATGAAGCTCATCGGCATTGACAGGGACGGGGAAATAATGTCCCTTACGGAAAAGAGGCTCGCAAAGTACGGAGAGAGAGTGCTTACTGTCCGCGACAACTACAGAAATCTTGACGCCGCTCTGGGCGCGGCCGGCGCGGAGAAAGTTGACGGTTTCCTTTTTGATCTCGGCGTTTCTTCTCTGGAATTAGATTCCCCCGAAAGGGGGTTTTCTTTTAAGTACGACTCCCCGCTGGACATGAGGATGGACCGGACGCAGAAACTTACCGCGGAAGACATAGTTAATACCGCGGACGAAACGGAACTCGCGGACGCCATCTTTAAATACGGCGAGGAAAGGTTCTCCCGCCGCATCGCTAAAAACATTTGTTCCGCCAGGGCGGTAAAACGGATAAGCACCACGGCGGAACTCGTTGATATTATAAACAGGAGCGTGCCGCCGGCCTACAGGCACGGAAGAATTCACCCGGCGACCAGAACTTTTCAGGCGCTCCGCATTGTGGTCAACGACGAGCTGAACGGCCTGCGCGAAGCGCTCGCGAAAGCCGAAGGGTCTCTAAATCAGGGCGGGAAACTGGCGGTGATCTCCTTTCATTCGCTTGAAGACAGGATCGTTAAAAGATTCTTCGTGGAGAAGGCAAAGTGCGAAACGCCTTCCCTGAAAATACTTACGAAAAAACCGGTGATAGCGGGCGACGCTGAAAGGGAGAGCAACCCGAGAAGCCGGAGCGCGAAACTTAGAGTTGCGGAGAAATTATGAAGCACTGGCGGATAATTGTCATAGTTGTCGGGCTCATAACCTACGTCTGGATCTCAACCCAGTGCGTTTCGACCGGTATAGAAATAGGAAAGCTGAAGGCCCGCAGGGCCGAATTGCTCAACCTGAACAGAATGACCGGGGTCGAGATCTCCGGGCTCCGTTCCGCGGAAAGAGTGGAAAAGATAGCGAGGAACGATCTCGGGTTTGTGCTTCCGGAAAAGTACGAGAATCTCACGGTTCCGGAAAATACTGACAAAGACAAAAGCGCGCTGTCCGGGGTTAAGGACTGGTTTGCCAAGACCCTTGGGTACGTGTTTTAGCCGGTACAAAATTTGCGGGGGGATTTTATCAATAGCAGGATAAAACTAATAGGGCTCTTCTTCGCCTTTTTTGCCGCGGCTATCTTCGCGCGCGCAGTTTATCTCCAGGTCTTTGACAACTCGCGCCTCACGATTTACGCCGATAAGCAGAACCGCGAGGTGCTGGAGACGCCCGGCATCCGCGGCAATATCTATGACTGCAAGGGAAGGGAACTCGCCATAAGTATCGTCCTCCCGTCCGTCTACGCGGAAACCGGCAAGGTCAAGGACAAGGAAGACGCCGCGGAAAAACTTTCCCGCGAGCTTCCGGAGAGCAGGGAAAGCATCCTGGCAAAACTTAACTCCGGAAAGTCTTTCGTCTGGCTCGGAAGAAAGATACAGGATGAAGCCGGAAGGAACATAAAGTCCATGAAACTTCCTGGCATCACCATGGTCAGGGAAAGCAAAAGGGTTTACCCGAGGGGCAGGCTTCTGGCTCATGTGCTCGGCGCCGTGAGTACCGACAACAAAGGTCTTGAAGGCGTTGAACTATCGATGAACGACCGGCTCAGCGGCGAGAACGGCAGGGTGGAAGCGGTAAAGGACGCGAAGGGCAGAATAATAAGCTCGGATGACATTGTAACCAAGCCCGCGAAAGACGGGGACAGCATTTACCTGACCATAGACGAAATGATCCAGTATGTTACCGAAAAAGAGCTGGACCGGACCTGCCAGGATTTTAAGGCTAAGGGCGCCGTTGCCGTTGTGATGAATACCGCGACCGGTGAAATACTCTCGATGGCGGTGCGCCCCGGATATGATCCCAACGACTTAAAGTCCGCGAACCAGGCCTCTATGAAAAACCAGGCAGTGGCCTCTGCCTACGAGCCGGGGTCCATTTTCAAGATAGTGGCGCTCGCAGCCGGGCTTTCCGAGAAGGTCACGAACGAGAGCGAGGTCATTTACTGCGAGAACGGGAAATGGGAAGTCTATAAGCGCAATATAAACGACCACATAAAATACGGCAATCTTACTTTCAGGCAGATTATAGAGCTTTCAAGCAACATCGGCACAGCGAAGATCGGCCAGCGCCTGGGGCCTGACAGGTTCTACGCGTACGCCAGGTCATTCGGTTTCGGCGAGAAGACCGGGGTCCAGCTGGCCGGGGAAGTGAGGGGGACGCTCCGCGAGCCCTCCAACTGGTCGGGTATCTCGTCCTACATTGTCCCGATAGGGCAGGAGATAGCGGCCACTCCGATGCAGCTTATCTGCGCGCTCAATGTGGTCGCCAACGGCGGGAAACTTTTAAAGCCGGTGCTGGTAAAATCTGTCATGGACTGTGAGAACAAACTTGTTGAAGAGAACACTACAAAGCAGGTCAGGCAGGTTGTGGATCCGCTGATAGCGAAAAGGATGGTCTCGGTTTTGAAGGGTGTTATCGAGGAAGGCACCGGAAAAGAAGCGATGGTGGAAGGTTACAGCGCCGCCGGAAAGACGGGCACAGCCCAGAAATTTGATAACGCCACCAGGAAATACTCGTCGGACAAATATGTTTCTTCTTTTATGGGTTTTGTTCCGGCCGACAAACCCAAGATTGCGATACTTGTCTCCATAGACGAACCGAACAAAGTTTACTGGGGCGGTTCCGTAGCGGCCCCGTGTTTTTCCAGGATAGCGAAGCAGACGCTCAGGTATCTGGAGAAGGAACACTATGATCTTGTCAAAAATAATTAAAGCCGTGAAAGCACAACAGGTTGCCGGCAGGCAGGATCTTGAAATTTCTTCGTTAGCCTTTGATTCAAGAAAGGTGAAACCCGGGGCGCTCTTTGTGGCGGTCTCCGGCTACAAAATCGACGGGCACGCTTTCATCTCCTCCGCGGTCAAGTCAGGCGCAGTTGCCGTTATCGCCGGTAAGGACGCGCCTGTTCAGGCGGCGGGCGTCACTTTGATAAGTGTAAATGACCCGAGGTCTGCTCTGGCAGCGGCTTCGGCGGAGTTCTTTGACAACCCGTCCGGGAAGCTCAGGATGGCGGGCATAACCGGGACGAGCGGCAAGACGACCACGACCTATCTTTTAAGGTCAATACTGAGAAAGCACGGGGAAAAGACAGGCCTCCTCGGGACCATCGAGTATGACCTTGACGGAGAGAAGGTCGAGTCAAAAAACACGACGCCTGAATCCCTGACGCTCCAGGAGCTGCTCGGCCTGATGGTGAAGAAGGGGTTTGACGCCTGCGTTATGGAAGTTTCCTCCCACTCGCTGGCGCTTCACAGGGTGGACGGCATTGAGTTCGACGCGGCGGTATTTCTAAACCTGACCCAGGATCATATGGATTTCCACGGGTCGTTTGAGGAATACCTTGCCGCGAAACTAAAACTCTTCGGGATGACACGGGGGAAAAAGAACGGTCCGAAGGTTTGCGCGGTAAACGCGGACGACCTCCGCGCGTCGGAATTTATAAAGGTCGCGAAAGCCCCGGCGCTGACCTTCGGTTTCAAAGCAGGTTCAAATCTGCGGGCGGTAAATGTTAAAAACGCGGAGCAAGGGCTTAAGTTTGACATAGTTTGCGCGGGAGGGGGCTGCTCTTTAGAGCTCAAACTCAAAGGTTATTACAACGCTTACAACTCGATGGCCGCGGCCGCGGTGGCCGCCGGTTTTAATATCGGCTGGGAGACGATCAAGGCCGGACTTGAAGCTGTTGAGAATGTTCCGGGCCGGTTCGAAACCTATAAAAGCCCGGCCGGTTTTACGGCTGTAGTGGATTACGCTCACAAGCCGGACGCGCTGCAGCGCCTGCTCGAGGCGGTCCGCGGAATGGGCGCTAAAAGGATAATCACGGTCTTTGGCTGCGGCGGCGAGCGTGACCGCGCGAAGAGACCTATGATGGGCGGCATCTCCGCAGGTCTCTCGGATTTTACGGTTGTCACTTCCGACAACCCGAGAAGCGAGAATCCCGCGGAGATTATCTCGGAGATAACCGGCGGAATGGGCAAAGCAAAGTTTTGCGTCGTGGCCGACAGAAAGCGGGCTATCTTCGAAGCGGTAAACATGGCAAAAGAAGGCGACATCGTTGTGGTTGCCGGCAAGGGGCACGAGGAGTACCAGCTGATAGGCGGCAAGGTAAATCATTTCTCCGATAAGGAGACCGTGCTTGAGGCAATTTCGGCCGGGGGAAAATGGAAAGAATGACAGCGGCGGAAATAGCCGCCCTCACGGGCGGGAGTTTAACCGGGCCGGCGGGCGCCGGTTTTACCTCGGTTTCAACGGACACCAGAAGTATTGCCCCGGGCGCGCTTTTTATCGCGCTGAAGGGAGACAATTTTAACGGTAATGATTTTGCTGCCGAGGCCGCCGCAAAAGGAGCAGCCGGCGTGCTGGTCTCGGAAGCGAAGAGGATTCCCGGGAAGGTTTCCGTAATCACAGTGAAGGACACCGGAGAAGCCTTGAAAGCGCTCGCTCGCGGCTACCTGAAGAAGTTCCCCGCGTTAAAGATAGCGGGAGTCACCGGGAGCAACGGCAAGACCACCGTGAAAGACATGGCTGGGCAGCTGCTCTCCATGAAATACAAGACCTTAAAGCCAGAGGGCAGTTTCAATAACGCGATAGGCCTGCCGTTGACGGTCCTGAAACTGGACGGAAGTTACGGCGCTCTGGTGCTTGAATACGGAACGAACCACAAGGGAGAGATTCAGGATCTTTGCGGCATAGTCTCCCCTGAAGCGGCGGTGGTTACCGGCATTGGCACGGCCCACATAGAGAATTTTCTGACGCGGGAAGGCATACTCCTGGAGAAGCTTGAGCTGATCAGGAGCATCAGGAACGGCGGGGCGGCGGTCTTCAATGCCGATGACCCTCTGCTCCTGAAAGCCTCTTCGTCTTTTAAGAATGTCCTGCTTTTCGGAACTGCCGCCGGAAACGATATCAGCGCGGAAGATGCGGTCTCGGGTATTGCGGGATCGGTTTTCACGCTCTCCATGCGCGGGAAGAAAGAGAAGGTCAGTCTGCCTGTCCCGGGAGCGCATAACATTTCAAACGCCTTGGCCGCTGCCGGGCTGGCCTACACTTTTGGCCTTGATGTGACGATGATAGCCTCGGGGCTTTCCGTTTACAGCCCGGAATCAAAACACAGGCTCGCGGCGGTAAAGACAGGCGGGATTTTTTTCATAGATGACGCTTATAACGCGAACCCGGAATCAATGAAGGGAGCTTTTTCGGTCTTAGGTTCCGCGGGAGCCGGAAGGAAAATCGCGGTGCTCGGTGATATGGCCGAGCTTGGCAAGGAGAGCGCGAGCCTGCACCTTGAAACAGGCAGGGCCGCGGGCGCCGCGGGGCTTGACCTTCTCGTGACGGTCGGGAACGTGAGCAGGAACATCGGCTTCGGCGCGATTGAAGCCGGGATGGAAAGCGGCAGGACGGTTCACTTTATGGACAAAGAAGAAGCCGCGGGCTTCCTTATTAAGAACCTGAAGGCCGGCGACACGGTGCTGGTTAAGGGCAGCAGGCGCATGAAGATGGAAGAAATTATCTGGCAGTTTTCCGGGAGGGAATAGGAATGCTTTATCAGCTTCTGTTTCCGCTAAATAAAATATTCTTCGTTCTCAAATACTCCACGTTCCGCGCCATCTGGGCTGCGGTTACGGCCATGGCCATAACTTTTCTGATAGGGAACCTGGTAATAGCTATTCTTAAGAAGATGAAGGCCGGCCAGCCTATCAGGACTGACGGGCCAAAGACGCATCACGTAAAATCAGGCACGCCGACGATGGGCGGCATTATGATTATCATCGCGGTGCTGGTCTCCACTCTTCTTTGGGCCAGGCTTGACAACAACTTTATCTGGCTGACTCTCTTTGTCTTTACCTGGTTTGCCGGGCTCGGGGGCATTGACGACTACCTCAAGCTCTCAAAGAAGGATCCTAAAGGTATTTCCATAAAAGTGAAGCTTATCGGCCAGCTGGTCGGCGCGGGGCTGGTCGTGTTCTATCTGGCCGGGCATCCCGTACTTCAGGGATACGACACTTTCATAAAAATACCTCTGATGAAATTTCCGACGGACTTAGGCCTCTTCTATTTCGCGTTCGTGGCCCTGGTCATAGTCAGTTTCTCCAACGCCGTGAACTTTACCGACGGCTTAGACGGGCTCGCCACCGGCTCGCTTATCTTCTCGGTGCTTTCGGTCGCGGTTGTCGCTTATGTCGTCGGCAATGTCAAGTTCTCGGATTATCTCCGCATACTTTATGTCAAAGAGGCGAGCGAGCTGGTCATTTTCTGCGCCGCCGTTGTCGGGGCCTGCCTCGGCTTCCTCTGGTTCAACTGCCATCCCGCCCAGGTATTCATGGGAGACATCGGATCACTGGCTCTCGGCGCCTCCATCGGGATGATAGCGGTCCTCGTTAAGCAGGAACTGCTGATGGTTTTGATAGGAGGTATTTTTGTAGTGGAGGCTCTTTCTGTACTGCTCCAGATACTCTCTTTTAAACTCTTCAAAAAAAGGATATTCAAGATGGCGCCTCTGCACCATCATTTTGAGCTAGCGGGAATGCACGAGACCAAGATTGTCGTCAGGTTCTGGATAGTAACAATTATCATTGCTCTGGTGTCCCTGAGCTTCCTTAAACTGAGGTAAATATGAACGAATTTGAAGGAAAGAAAATAACGATAGCCGGGCTCGCGAGGAGCGGAGCGCACTCTGTGAAAATCCTTGCCGGGCGCGGCGCGCTTGTGACTGCGAGCGACATCAAACCGGCAAAGGACCTGACTGAGTTTACCGACATGCTTTCAGGCGTCAACTACAAGCTTGAAGCGGGAGGGCATACAGAAGAGTCCTTTCTGGAATCTGACCTGGTGGTGGTTTCCCCGGGGGTTCCGCTCAATACTCCGCTTTTTGAAAAAATCCGGGCGAAGGGAATACCGGTTATCGGAGAGATAGAACTTGCCTACAGCTTGCTCAAGGGCAATTTTATCGGCATAACCGGCACCAAGGGAAAGACTACCACTACCACTCTGGCCGGGCTGATACTTTCAAGGGGGAGCACAAAGGTCATAACCGCCGGGAACATCGGAAACCCGCTGGCGTCCCTGGTTGACGGCGAGTCGGACAACCTCTTTGTTTTGGAACTTTCAAGCTTTCAGCTGGAGACCATCAAAACCTTCAAGCCCTATATCGCGGCTATTACCAACGTCAGCGAAGACCATATGGACCGCTACAAGAGCCTCCAGGAGTATATCGAGGCCAAGGCTATGATCTTCCGCAACCAGACCAGGAATGAATACCTGATACTCAACGCGAACGACAAGTACACTCCGCTTTACACCTCCATGGCGGCGAGCAACATCATCTACTTTAACAGCAAGACGGAACTTGATGAAGGCGCCTTCCTGAAAGACGGGTATATTACCGTGCGTTTCCGCGGCGGCGAGTACCGAATAATAAAAGCGTCCGAACTGCTCATCAAAGGCATGCATAATGTCGAGAACGCCATGATTGCCTCCCTAATCGGGGTTCTGATGAGGGTAACACCTTCCGTGATAGGCGAGGTGCTCGCGAAGTTTGAAGGGGTAGAACACAGGCAGGAGTTTGTGGCCGAGGTCAACGGGGTTAAATTTATTAACAACTCTCAGGGAACCAATATTGACGCCGTGGAAAAATCTTTCTTAAGCTACGCGAATCCGGTCATAGCCATTATGGGCGGCAGGAACAAGGGCTCGGATTTCTCGAAGCTTGCCGGCACGGTGAAAGAAAAAGTGAAAAAGATAGTGCTCATAGGCGAGGCGAAGAGAGAGATACGGACGGCTCTTGCCGGCAGCACGAAACTCGCGGACGCAGCAACCATGGAAGACGCCATAAGGAAGGCCTACAAATCCGCGGAACCGGGGGATGTCGTGATGCTCTCGCCGGCCTGCGCGAGTTTTGACATGTTCAAGGATTACAGGGACCGCGGCAGGGTTTTCAAGGAAGCGGTGCTTAAACTTCGGAAAGAGGAGTCTTCAATTTGGAATTAGTTGACGTGAAGAAATCGGGGGTTGACGGCGCTCTGATGGGGGTGCTGGTAATCCTTGTGCTCTCGGGAGTGGTGATGGTTTTTTCTTCCAGCGCCCTCTTCGCGGACTACAACTACCACGATTCTTTCTATTTTATAAAGAAACAGCTCTTCTGGCTCTCGCTGGGAGCGCTTGCTTTCATCTTCTGCAGGAATTACCCTTATGAAAACTACAGGAAGTACGCTAAACCCATGCTATTCATATCCGGATTTCTGCTCCTCCTGACCTTTGTGCCGCATCTCGGAAGGTCCGTAAACCACGCGAAAAGATGGATAGGTGTTTCCTTCTTTAATATTGAGCCGAGCGAAATCCTAAAACTCTGTTTTATTATCTACATGGCTGATTCCGTGGCCAAGAGGCAGGATCTGATAAAGAATTTTAAAAAAGGCATGGTTCCTTATCTGGTTATAATCGGCATACTTTCATTCGTGCTGTTGCGGCAGCCAGATTTTGGTTCCGCGGTAATGATCTGCCTGCTCTGCATGGCTATATTTTTTGTCGGGGGAGGCAAGCCGGCCCATATCGGGGCGTTCTTTCTTCTCTGTGTCCCGGCAGCCTATTATTTCTTGATTGTTAAATCCGCCTACCGCAACAACAGGCTCCTTGGCTTTCTTGATCCCTGGGGTGATCCGTCAAACAAGACTTATCAGATAGTGCAATCCTTCGTGGCCTTCGGATCCGGAGGAATAAGCGGGACAGGTCTGGGCAAAGGGGTGCAGAAACTGCTCCACCTTCCGGAAGCCCACACGGATTTTATCTTCGCGATAATCGGGGAGGAACTCGGGCTTATAGGCGCGACGATACTTCTCGGGCTTTTCTGCTTTTTCATCTACAAAGGCATCCAGACGGCGATAAAGACCGAAAATCTCTTCGGCCGCCTGCTGGCGGTCGGAATCACCGGATATATCGGACTTCAAGCTTTCCTCAACATGAGCGTAGTTCTCGGGATGGCGCCGACCAAAGGCATGACGCTTCCTTTCATCAGTTACGGAGGTTCCTCTCTGATAATAAACCTGGCCGCGGCCGGGATACTTATGAATATCGCGTCACGGGTGAAAAATGAAAAAAGCCGTTATAACTAGCGGGGGCACCGGTGGGCATGTTTACCCGGCGGTTGCCGTCGCAAAGCTTCTGGCCCAAGACGGCTGGGAAACGGTTTTTATAGGGACAGAATCAGGTATTGAGAAAGGCATCGCAGAGAGCGAAGGCCTGCGGTTCCTGGAGGTTGAGAGCGGCAAGTTCTACCGGAGGCTGACGCTTCAAAACTTTGTCAGCATAATCAAAGTGTTGAAAGGGCTCTCAGGTTCTTTGAAGATTTTGAAGTCGGAAAAGCCGGATGTAGTGATAGGGTTCGGGGGTTACGTATGCGCTCCCGCGGTGCTCGCGGCAAAATTGCTCGGTATAAAGACCGCGCTTCATGAGCAGAACGCTTATCCAGGTCTCGCAAACAGGATGTTGTCCCGGCTGGTTGATGTTACCTTTATGACCTTTGCCGGCGCGGAGAAGAAATTGCACGGCAGGAAGGTTCTTACCGGGCTTCCCGTGCGCGCCGTGATAGGAAATAGGAGCAAAGCGGAAGCGATTAAAACTCTGGGGCTTAAAGCCGGCGTAAAAACTGTTGCGGTTATCGGCGGGAGCCAGGGCGGCAGGGGGCTAAATAAAGCGGTCTATGAAGCGCTCCCGTTCCTGAAAGAAGGCGTTCAGGTCGTGTGGATGACCGGAAGAAACGAATATGGGAAGTACTCCTCATGCCCGGGGATAGACGGAAATCCGGCGGTCATGGCGCCATTCTTCCGGAATATTGAAGATGTATACGCGGCGGCGGATCTTGCGGTTATCAGGGCCGGCGCTTCGACAGTGTTTGAG
>CAIWWK010000113.1 GCA_903916325.1 Candidatus Firestoneibacteriota bacterium | reverse complement strand
TCGCCGCCCTGTCACAAACCAGCGCCAGCGTGTCGAACTTGAACGGAATATAACCCTTTAAATCTTTAGCGTAGTGAAGTGAGATGTCAACTCCAATCTCTTTCATTACTTTTATCGCTTTCGGATCCAGCTTGTCCGGCCTGATACCGGCGCTGTAGGCGTCGTACTCATGGCCGTAAAGTTTCCTTAGCATACCTTCCGCTATCTGAGATCTTGCCGAGTTGCACTCGCAGATAAACAGTATTTTTTTCTTTGCCTTGCCGTTTGACATCGTTGATTTATACAGAACCACTGTTAAGCGGGTATAAAGTAATTATTAAGATTATATTAAGGGATTATCTGCGAAAAACGCTGTTTACGCTTATAGTCCTGCCGTCACTAAGGGCATAAACGCTCTCGGAGTGCTTTTTCGCTGAAGACAAAAGCTGGGCCAGACTGTTCATTATCCCTGGAACATCGAGACTAGAACCGGAATCCACGACCAACGCTCCTATTGAAAGACAGATGCCGGCTGAAGAGTTTACTGCGGAGTTCCTTAAAGATAGCGAATCAAACTCCTCAATAATGTCGAAACACGCCTTTGAGGCTTCTTCAGGGTCAGTAAGCAGAAATAAATCGTCTCCGCCGAAGTGTCCGGCATAGGCATAACCGCCTTTTAATAGCCGAGCGGACGCCGTTTTTTCGACCATTTGGGCCAGAGAGGCAAGCACTTCATCTCCTCTGTCATAGCCGAAGTTATCGTTAAATTCTTTCATACCGTTTACGTCTATATGTAATGCTGAAAAGCCCCGTTTCTCAGCGACCAAGATATCAAGCTCTTCCTTAATAAGTTCGCTTCCGGGCAGCTTTGTCATCTTATTTGAGAGTTCCACTACTCTGATTTTGAAATCATTGTAGCGGTCTATTAGATTGGCAGGATCAATTACGCCTTTGAAAAGTCCGTTTTCAACCACAACAATGTGGTCAGTCTGCTCAGTCTCAGGCCTCTGCCAGATCATTTCAAATATTTTATCTATCCTGGTGTCAGTGCTAACTACCAGCGGTTTAGGATCCATTATCAATTCAACTCTTCGGTCAAAAAAAACGTCCTTTCCCACATAAAAGTTCATAAGTTTTCTGTATTTATCTGGCAGAACTATTCCCGCGATTTTGCCTTTAGCTTCAACGACAATGCAGGCTTCAGGAATATCCGCCTCAAAGTATTCTGAGAGTCTTCCGGCGATGTAGTTTGGGTAAACGACACGGCATTTCTTCATTATCTCTGAAGCTTTTGGAGCCCTCGAGAAAGTCCGTTTTGCCGCAGTTCTGAAAAATGATTTCAACATAATACACCCCCGGCCTGTTTTTTTGATCGTTCCGCAGGCGATCTTTGTTTAAGCAGCGCCGACATCCTTTTAGACAGTTCCTCAACCGAAGTAAATCCGGCGTAAAACTTCTTTTTCTTCACCACAATCAACCCGCCCGGTATGTTTGCTTCTCCGCGCTCGCGCACCCGAATCAGCACATCGCAGGCCATCTCGTCGAACTCAGCGCCAAAATAGTCCTTATCCATAACTGTCGATGCTTTTCCGGAGAGTATGCCCACAATAGAAGGGATGTTATCAATCTTTTCCCTGCTTAACACGCCAAGAACCCGGTTCTTGCCTACTACAGGCAGGCCGGAAAGACCTGTTATATTCTCAAAAATCCCGAAGGCTTCAAGAATAGTGTTGCCGCTTGCAAGCCTTTGATCCGATAATATAAAGAAGCCTATTACAGGGCCTGTTCTTGCCCTCATATTCTTTAATATTTCAGAATGTGACATTTATTTTTCCGCCACAAATCTCAGTTCATTTTCTGCCAGGAACCAGTCGTGCCGGTCCATCCCGTGCTGCTTCCCGCGTTTCGCATAAAGCTCGTAAGCTTTTCTCTTGACGGACTCAAAATAGCTTTCCTGCACAGGGTTTGCTGCCACAACTGACTCCTGCGCTGCTTCCAGCGCAATTTCCTTGTCTTTCTTTGACGCTTTTTTCTTTTTTACTGTCTTTTTCTCAGGCATCTTTCCTCCTTTAGATCAGACCCGCGTTCCCTGTTTTTCTTCGTTTGCAAAGAACTGGTCAAACCCCTTGCTCCAGGAATAATATTTGATTATTCTTTCTCTTGAATTTCTGCGGACTTCCTCGAACATTTCGGGTGACAGGTCTTTCATGATTATCAGGTTGTTTACGGCGTTTGCCCACATCTTACTGTCAAGTTTTTCCACGACAATCCCTGTCTTATTGTTTTCTATTATTTCCTTGGGACCGCCTATATTTGTTACAACGGCAGGGATACCGCAGGATTGAGCTTCAAGAACAGCCATGCCGAAAGTATCAATAGTACTTGGAAACACCAATACATCGCATGCAGAGTACACTGCTGGAAGCAGTTCGTACCCCAGTCTGCCTGTCAGCTTTATCCTCTCGTCACCGGCGCATTCAAGTTTTAGCCTTGCGTATTCAGGTCCGTCTCCCACAATGAGCAGGTTCACGTTCTCGCGTATTTTCCGTAATTCCCGGTAGGTTTCCAGCAAGAAGTCTATGTTTTTATCGATTGAAACCCTGCCGACATATAAAAGATTGAAACCTTTTTTTAATCCGAAATTCTCCAGGAGATATTCCGAGGGGAGCTTTACAGGCATAAAGATTTCGGTTTCTATGCCTCTGGCGAAGATTCTCATTTTCCCGGCTTCGTAGCCCCTTCTTGCAAGCAGTTCTTTATATTCATTTGTCGGAACAAGTATGCTGTCCGTGGACATATAGAACCATCGGACCAGGGTTTCAACAATAGAACTGACCTCGTTGTCGTTTAGAATTGTTTTTGATTGCTCAGAGAAATCAGTGTGGTATATGCCGGTTGTTTTTATGCAAAGCAGCCGGGCAAGCAGCAGTCCGAGCAGGCCGACCGGTCCCGGCGTTGAAATATAGATCTTATCGGGCTGGAATTTGCTTAAGATCTCAACAGACCGCAGCAGCGACGGTATCATGAGTTTCTGGTGCTCGTAGCCGGGAAGGTCAAAGGTGTGTATATATGGAAGGTTAATGATATTCTTTTCCCCGAGGTCTTTCATTGAACTTTCCTTCATTGAAGTGACTACCTGGAGGGTGTTTTCACTCTTTCCGGCCAGCTTCATGAGTGTGACAGAAACACCGTTTAGGTCGGTCAAGGTGTCGGTGAACCAAAGGATTTTTTCCGGTTTGTCTCTTTTTTTACCGAGGAAGGCCGCCCGCAGGGAATTGAGAAGTTCACGGTCCTGGTTCATGTGGTTAAGAGTGGAAAAGAACGGGGCGAGCATGAAGACCGCCGGAATAGCCGACGAGAAGTTCTTAATAAGCCCCGAGACATCTCCGTGTTCAATGCCCCTTTTTATAGACTCCGTAAAGTTTTTCAGCATAATATCTGAGATATCGCAAATCTTGCCGAAAACCAGGTCAAGCTTCTGCTCAACCTGAAGGTTATTGTTGTTCTTTACGGTCTCAACCAGTTCTGTAATCTGGTAATCAAGGTTGCCTTTCCTGTTCCAGAAACGGATCTTTTTAAATTTCAAAATATTCGCGAAGTTCATTTTCTTTCTTTCATAGATCAGATCCGTTATCTGGCTGATAAGCGTTCCTGATATTTTGGGGCTCTTGCTTTTTGAAAAATCATAAAGCACTTTATACAGTATGAAAGCGAAAGTTTTGTAATCGTTGTGGCGCCCGTCAGCCACCGTCTCTTTCTTTTTCAGTTTTTCAATGAACTCGACTGAAGAGCCCGCCGCGGTCGAAGTGTAAGTCCTTCCTATAAACATGGCGGCATGATCGTCTGACCCTCCGGTGAAACCCTTTATCCAGGGAGTTTCGCTGAAAGGTTCAATATTGTGCTTCTTCTTTAGTTGTTCAATTTTCTCCGGGGTCAGGGCCTTTAATGAACTCATCCAGATATCATTACCTTTCTCGCTGCGCGCTCCGTTAATGCCTTCAAAAACGTCAAAAAGCAATATGAGCTTTTCCAAGTGTTCGAGAGTCAGTTTTTTGTTTACGGAGTAAGTTGCGTGGGCGATTGAATGCGCCATGTTGTTTGCTTTAATATAGCCGCGAAGATCATAGATATTCTCTCTTAGTTTTTGTATCTCTTCAAATTCTTTCTTTTCTATACCGTAAATCAAAAGATGAATCTTACAACCGTCCTCCGGGAAGTAGGTTGTTGTTTCAACTCCGACAATAACGCGCTCACCGTGTTTTTCTCTCAGGAGCAGCGCTCCTTCTATGGCGTTATGGTCGGTGATGGAGACATAATCCATGCCGTTTGAAAGCGCGGATGCATAGATGGCCTCGGGTTCCGAATAGGACTCATTGGTTCCTATTTTTTTAAGGAACCATTCAGAAGGTCTTCCTGAATACTTTGAATGGACGTGCAAATCAACTTTTGCCATGTGGCCTCCAGGGGTATAGTAATAAAAGAGTATTAAGGATTCTTAAGCGGGCTGTTAAGATTGGGTTAACTTTTCAAGGCCGGTTGACTTGAAAGGCAAAAGGATGTTATACTTCAAACATGACAGCGAAATATTTTATCGGGATAGATATTGGCGGGACAAAAATGGCAGCCGGCCTTGTTACAAGGAACGGCAAAATTCTTCTTAGGAGAAAAGTCAGAACTCCTTCTAAATGCACAAAGAAAGTATTTCTTTCCGCGGTAATTAACCTTGTAAGAGAATTGATCGCGGAAGGCGACCTCACGCTAAAAGACATCGCAGGCATAGGAATAGGCATTCCCGGCGTCATAGACCCTGTACACGGGAAAGTCCTGCTGATTACAAACCTGCCTTTGTCCGGCATAAATCTCGCCGCAGAACTTAGAAAGACCTTTAAACTCCATATAACTGTGGGGAACGACGCCAATATTGCCGCGCTTGGCGAACACCGCTCAGGTCTCGGGAAAAACGCCGAAAATATCGTAAACATTTCTGTCGGGACCGGAGTCGGCGGCGGGCTTATTATCAACGGCAGGCTCGTTACAGGTTCGTTTTTTGCCGGCGGAGAGCTTGGACACATGATCGTCCAGATGGACGGGCCTAAATGCACCTGCGGAAAGAAAGGCTGTCTTGAGGCCTTTGCAGGCAGGTGGGCCATAGAAAAAGCAATACGAGCGGGGATAGCTAAAGGCGAAAAAACGGTTATAACGAAATATGCGCAGGGGAAGCTTAAATCAATTAAGAGTAAAGCATTACGGAAGGCGTTAGATAAACACGACCCTCTGGTGACCAGGGTAATAAAAGAAGCCGCAAAAGCCCTGGGCGAAGCCTGCGTCTCAATAATGCATATTATTGACCCTGAATATATTATTCTCGGCGGAGGAGTTATAGAGGCGTGCGGTGATTACATGCTGCCTTTGATTCGAAAAGCGGCTGAATCAGATACTTTTCTTTCAACCGTCTCAGGCTGCATAATAGCGAAATCCTCGCTGGGCGATGATTCAATCATTCTCGGCGCTGCCGCCTCCGCCTCTCAGGGTCGCTGAGCCTTGGAAAAATACTTTATAAGGTATTCCTGCGAATTAAATGAAATCTCTCCCGGTTCCGGTCTCGCGTATTCCTTGTCCAGATAAAGCATCCTGGTTTTTTCGGTATCGCGCCACTGGCAATCCAGCAGCATTGCGAGTTCAGCCTTCAGGTCCTGTTTATCAACCTCAAAGAGCAGTTCAATTCTCCGGTCGAAATTTCTCGACATCCAGTCGGCAGAGGACAGGAAGAACCTTGGTGAACCATTGTTATTCAGCCTGAAAACCCTTGAATGCTCAAGAAATCTGCCCACAATGCTGTGTACCTGAATGTTATCACTAAGGCCGGGAACTCCCGGTACCAGGCAGCAAATGCCCCTGACAATGAGTTTTATGGAAACACCCGCTCTCGAGGCCTCATACAGTTTGTCGATAATCCTAACGTCTTCAAGGGAATTCATTTTAGCGAAAAGAGCTCCGTTTCCGTACTTCTTCTGGTATTCTATTTCTTTATCAAGAAGTTCCATGAAGTACTGACGGAGATCGTTAGGCGCGGAGACGATTTTTCTCCAACGCCCGGCTACCGAGTACCCGGTAATGACATTGAAGACATCGGAGATGTCTCTGGCAAAATCCTCGTTGCAGGTGAAAAAGCCGATATCGGTATATATTCTGGAGGTCTTTTCGTTGTAATTGCCGGTTGAAAGGTGCACGTAGCGCGCAATTCTCCCTTCTTCCTTGCGCACGACAAGAGTTATCTTTGAGTGTATCTTTATCTTCGGGATACCGTAGATAACATGGCAGCCCTCCACCTCAAGCTGTTTTGCCCATTCTATATTTCGCTCTTCGTCAAACCTCGCTTTTATCTCAACCAGCACGGTTACCTGTTTTTTCCTGCGCGCAGCTTCTTTAAGCGCGTTAATAATCGCGGAATCTTCGTCAACTCTGTAAAGTGTCATCTTAATCGCCAGCACGCCGGGGTCTTTTGCCGCTTCCTTTAACAGGTCAACCGTCGGCTGAAAGGATTCAAAGGGCAAGGCCACAAGGAAGTCGCCTTCTTTTATCCTTTCAAAAATGCTCTCGTACTCTCCCTTAGAAGCTACGAACCCTTTGTAAAGCAGGTCCGGTTTTGACAATGAGGGAATAAGCTCAAAAAGGAATTTCAGGTCAGGGTTGCCGTCTACAGCCCTGGTTTCCTCCTCGGAAATGCCTATCTTCTCGCAAAGCGTGGCAAGCAGTTTCTTGCTGAAGGGTTTCTCTGACTCGAGATAGACAGCTTTTGCAAGTACCCGTTTTTTCACTTCTCCTTCAATAGCTTTAAGCAGGTCGTCTGTATATTCCTCTTCAACCTCAAGCTCGCTGTCTCTTATGACTTTGAAGAAAAGCGCTGAGGTAATTTTGTAGCCTCTAAAAAAGGTTTCAATATGGCTGCGCAGAAGTTCTTCAAGCAGAATAAAGCAGGTCTCTTCCTTTGTGGAGGGAATCTTAATCAACCGCGGAATATTTTTGGGAACAGGTATTATTGAGAGGTATTCCTGCCCTGCTTTCTCCAGGCTGACCGCAAATGCCAGCGTTTTTGACGAAAGTATCGGGAACGGATGCCCCTGGTCAACGGCCATTGGCGTTGTAATGGGAAATACAGTTTTTTCAAAATATTTTTTGCAGAATTTTTGCTGTGATTCGTTAAGCTCAGGGTATTGACGGATGAAAATCTTTCTTTTGTTCAGCTCAGCCGTTATATCGCCTTTGTATAGAGCGTATATCTTCTTGAACTGCAGATCAAGCCTCTCTTTAATGGCTGTTTTTAGCTCTCCGGGATAGTAGCCATATTTGTCTTCATTATTGTATTGCGAGTCTTCGAGTTTTTTGAGACCTGCGTAGCGCACCATAAGGAATTCATCAAGATTGTTAATATAGATAGCCAGGAATCTTACGCGTTCCAACAGCGGGTTGTTTATATCCGAGGCTTCTTCAAGGACTCTGCCGTTAAAAGAGAGCCAGCTTAAGTCCCTGTGTATGAATCTTTCTTTTTCCGCAATAAGTTTGTTTTCCAATTAGTCCGCCTGTATTTTTAATATTATTTTGTTGCCTATGATCTCTTCCAGCACCATGACTTTCTCGTAAAATTCGTGTTTTTCAAATATAAAATTGTCTTTCACCTTAAGGTTTATTACAGGATGCTCGCGGTGCCCTTTGTTGAACTCGATTGTCTCTATCTTTTGTCTGTGGGAAGAGTCCAGTGAGTTCGCCACCCTAAGTATTGCGCTTAGTTTCTGCACCAGTATCTGCTTCCCAAGCGGCAGGGACTTGAATAGCAGATGCGAGTCCTGCGGAGTAGATTTCCTGTGATAGCGCGCCACGCAGGCAATGATCTTGATCTCTTCATCTGTCAGACGGAAAAGGTTTAAAGCGTTAATCATGTATTCGGAATGTTTATGGTGTGACCTGTTCGAAACGCTCATTCCTATATCATGGAGGTATGCCGAGAGGGTCAAATAAAGGAGATCGGATTTTTTAAGGCCCATCTGCTCGCGAAGGTTTTCAAAAAAAACTTCGGCTATCATGGCAACGTGCTCCGAATGCATCCTGTCAACATTGAATTTTTTGCAGATAAACCTGACCAGAGAAAGCAGCTGCCCTGACTTGTTGTACTTGGAAGAGAGTTCGTAATCCAGCGCGATATTTGCCAGAATGGCTTCACTCAATGAGGCTTCAAACATATATATTTGTTCAACTTCCGCGATCTTAATGAAGCTGTTGATTATGGTTGAGAATGCGGTTATTGTATCGGAGTACTCTGGTGAGACCTTATAATCCCCGGCTATTTCGTCAGGTGTCCTGTCATGCAGTTCCAACAGCATTTTTTCCGCGTAGCCTTTTGCAACCGGGAAGAACTTCGTGCCAGGGTCCGGAAGACCTGAGATATGACGAAGGTACTCGGAGTAGTTTTCATCTATCATAATGACATCGTCTATCTTAATGTCCGGGAAATACCTCTTTATAAATCCTATCTCTTTGCCGACATATTGTTCGACAGCCTCATTTACGTCAGCCGTGCTTCCCTCCAACTTCGCGGTCAGCTGCCGAAGACGTAGCGGGCCAAGCGGAAGCCCGACGCTCATTACTGTGAAGCCTTTTTCGAGAAGCGAGATATCTACATTGCCTGAACCGAGCTCAACGATAAGCACATTCTTTGAGTGGATTGGATATCTCTCTTTGAGTTCATTGTAAAGGTATGCATCCAGGAAATAGATGACATCTCCTGCCGTAAGGACTTCAACATTAAGCCCGGTAAGCCGGAATATGGTGTCCAGGAAGATATCATTGTTTTCTGCTTCACGGGCGGCCGTTGTCGCTATAACTTTCAGTGTTGTTACATCAAATTCCTTTATGACTTTTTTGTATTTTTCCAGAATAGCTACGGTCTGTTTGGTGGCTTCAGGCGAGATTCTTGAACGGTAGAATACATCTTTTCCTACAGGAACAAGATTCTTAAGATATTCAAGAACATGTATCCTATCCTTAACGACCTCGCCGATAATAATCTTTATAGAACTGGTGCCGATGTCTATTATTCCGACCCTCACAGCCATTATGTTCCCCCTTAATTAATTGATATTTTAACACGTCTGACTGTCAGAATTATAAAGGTTTGGTTAAATATTTAGATATTCATTTCATATGCTTTAGCAATGGGTTTTTGCCTAAGTATTGCAGGAATTCAAGCTTGTTTCCGTCCGGATCGTTTATGAAGAAGAGTCTTCCGTTGCCGCCCCATTCTATCCGCTTAATGATCTTAATTCTGTGCTTGCGCATCTGCTTAGCGGCAGCGTCAAGGTTTTTAACCTGAAAGCAGAGATGAAAGTAGGATGCCGGTTTGAATTTCCTTGCCAGCTCCTTATCTAGACGGAACATTTCCAGGAAGGTTCCTCTGCCGGCCTTAAGATATACGCCATAAACCCTTCCGGCTTTGTTTTTGAACTTGTACACGACTTTCAGCCCCAGTTTCCCGTAGAAAGCGATTGATTTCTCCAGATTTCTGACATCAAGACATGCGTGCGCAAGCATTACGGGCATATAGTCTCCGTTATTACAATTTTGATTTTCTGATAACCGCAATATAAGAAGGTTCGCCTTTATCAATAATACGTTCTATTTCCCAGCCGGTTTCCTTCAGAATTGCGGCCATTTCTTTCTTTGTCACTCTGAAATAATTAAACCAGGGCGTGCGGAACTTGCCATAGCGTATACGCGCCCTGAAATTTCCCGGCTCTCTTCCAAGCTTTTTATTTCTCAGTATATAGTCTCGAAAGAATGGCGTTCTGTATTCATAGCTCTCCGCGATTATCCGCGCCTTAGGGGATGTTTTCCTGTAAAGCAGCCTCAGCAGTCTCTTTGCTTTTTTTTTCGTCCCGAACAGCCCAAAATTATTGCACATCATAAGCACTGTATCGTAAACAAATTTTAGCTTACATGTTTCCTCTATAGGGAGGCATACAACATTATTTACTCCGCGCTCCCGGCATAGTTTGACTGCGACAGGGGAATAATCTGTTGCGGTTACATCATAGCCTTTCTTCTGGAGGTATAAAGCGTGACGTCCTGCGCCGGCGCCAAGATCAATCACTTTTCCGCGCACATATTTCATGGCCTCTCTTTCCCGTTCCGGCCACTTTTTGTATCCGGCAAAATAGGCTTTTAGACCTCCACCGTCATAGATACAGCCGTCATCCCTTTCCACTATTACACAATCCTGCCCGGACATATAAGCGGCATATAGAGCCTGGCCGAATGCGTCTTCTTTGCGGGAAAGGACCGGCATCGGCTAATTCCTCGCCGAGAACTTGTAGCCGACACCTCTTACCGTCTGGATGTATTTATCCGCCTTTCCGAGCTTGGTCCTCAATGACTTAACATGGACGTCAACGGCACGGTCAACAACTGCTGTTTCGTAGTTCCAGGCTTTGTCAAGTATCTGTTCCCTGCTGAAGACCTTATCCGGGCTTCCGGAAAGAAAGACAAGTATATTAAATTCCGTCTTCGTGAGTTTTATAGGCTTGTTGTCGACAAGAACTTCATGTTTTGAAATCTCTATAGAGAGAGGCCCGAAAGTAACTTTAGCCTCATAGGAAGCCCCTGACTCTGATTTTTTCCTTCTCAGGACGGTTTCTATCCTTGCTATAAGAACCTTGACGCTGAAAGGTTTAGTTATATAGTCATCCGCCCCTACATTTAGACCTGCAAGCATATCATCCTCAGCGGTCTTTGCGGTAAGCATTATAACGGGAATATTCCGGGTTAGTTCGTTTTTTCTGAGAAGCCTGCAGACCTCCATACCGTCAACACCGGGCAGCATCAAATCCAGCACTATGAGAGACGGGATCCTTTTTGAGGCAATATCCAAAGCCTCCCCTCCGGATTCAGCCGTGTAAGTCTTGTACCCGGCCTTTTCAATATTGTATTTGACGAGTTCAAGGATATCTTTTTCATCATCGACTACCAGAATTGTTTCTTTCATAGTCTCCTCAATCCGGGAAGGCTAGCGTGAATTTGCTCCCTTTTTCCGGCTCGCTTTCGACAAGAACGCTGCCATGGTGCACTTCCATAACGTGTTTGACTATAGAAAGCCCGAGCCCGGTTCCGCCAAACTCTCTGGATCTCGCTTTATCGGCTCTAAAGAAACGTTCGAAGATTCTTGGCAGAAGCTCCACAGGGATGCCTATCCCGGAATCCGAGACTGTGAGTTTTACTTTGCCGTCGGCTCTTTCAACTGAGATTACAACTTCGCTGTTGCTGCTGAACTTAACGGCGTTATCCACCAGGTTAAGCAGGGCAATCTCCATCATGTTTCTGTCCGCAAGCACATCCGTGAAATTAGACGGAATTTGGGTCTTAATAACAACTTTCTTCTTTTCAGCGGCAAGTCCCGCAATATTTTTCACGGAATCAAACAGCTCGCCTATGTTGAATCTTGCGAGCGTGATTTGTTTTTTACCAGATTCAATCTTTGAGAGCTCTAACAGGTCGCTTATAAGCCGGTCAAGGCGCTCAACCTGTTCACCGATAATCTTGAGAAATTTGACATTATTTTTTTTATCGTCAATAGCTCCGTCAAGAAGCGTCTCAATGTATCCTTTTATTGCCGCCAGCGGGGTTTTTAACTCATGTGAAACATTTGCCGCAAACTCAACCCTTATCTTCTCCAGCTTTCTGGTAGCTGTCATATCGTTTATTATGACAAGGAGTCCTCTCTTCTCGGCCCAGGGACCGTAAAGCGCGGCTTTTATACGCACTGTAAGTTCAACCGGAGTCACTAATTCAAATTCCTGTTCCTCGCCGCGCTGTGATTCAAGCGCGTTCTTAATGAAATTTTCCAGCTCGTGATTCCTGATGTATTCTATCAGAGAGCTTCCCGGGGCTTTCTCTTTCTCAACGCCGAAGATTTCAGCAAGCGCGTTGTTTACAGAGACTATCTTCCCGTTTTCGTCAAGGAACATAACGCCTTCCGAGAGGTTGTCCAGCATTTTTTCAACTTTTGGATCCTGTTGGTTCATTGTCTTCCTGTGGAGATAGAATTTTTTTCTCTAATTAAAACAGTAACTATTCCTATGAAAAGTATAAGATGCCCGAGAAACATTCCCGACATGCTCTGTATTACTTTTGGGAGGTCCGCCGAAAGATATAAAGCCCCCGTCGCCGTAAGCGCGCAGCACGCCAGAAGGCAGCCGCCGAGTATCCTTTTATTTGCTTCGTTGTTTTTTCTAGAAGTTATGTAATTCACCGCGACATAGTACGCGAACATGACGGTAATGTAGTGGTTTAACCAGGAAGCAGGCGACACCAGCAGTATGAAAATGAAACCGGCCGCGAATTCAAATTTAAGTAGCCCCGTGTTCTTCTTGATACTGCCTCTGACAGCGTAAAGCAGGAATATTGAGGTCACTATCTTAACGGCAAGAGAGAGCTTTTTTGCGCCCGCGAGATCAAGGAATGCGGGGTCAAACATATGCGCCGCGCCGTAGTATTGCCTGCCAAAGGGAGTGAAATGCCTTCCGAAGAAACCGTCAAAGGACTGGTTTGAATGCCAGAATCCTGAAGTCTCCCTTATAGTAATATCCCCTCTGAAGAAAGGCATAATCACCAGATTAAAGAAATCCGAGGTAAACTTAAGCGTATTTTCATAACCGTAGAACGCAAGCGGGATAACCGTAAAACAGGCCAAGACAGTCAACAGGCACCAGGGAAGAAATTTTCTATAACCTTTGAGCAGATAGAAAAATATCATAAGAGCCGGAGTCACTTTAATCGCTATGGCTATCCCGAGAGATATTCCGGAAATAGCGTGTTTTTCTTTAAGAGCGGCGTAAATAGAGAGTACTGAGAGAAAAAAGGTAAGCGGGTTTACCTGCCCGAGGTTTAGATTGTCCGCGACAATTCCCAGTATTACTATAAACGGGAGAATAACAATTGCCTTCCTTTTGAAAGAAACGTCTTGCACTAAATGAGTATTTGCAGGTTCAAAAAGAGCAACAATCTTTACTATAAGCATGTAGGTGGAACTAATAAGACCGATATTAAAGATGGTCCACAGCAGCAAAGCGATTTTTTCCGTAAATACCGCAAAAAACGAGACTAAACAATAAAAGAACGGCGGGTATGAAAAGGCCGGGTTTGGACCATACAGATCCTTTCCTAGATATAATATATTTCTAGCAATATTATAGAAAGGATAAAAATCAACCGACTTTCTGGTAAGGAGGTAAGATGTAACACAGGCAGAGAATATCCAAAAGTATAATGAAGGCCTGCGTGTCAGAAGCTCTCTAATATCCTTTATCATAACGCATTATACC
>CAIWWK010000112.1 GCA_903916325.1 Candidatus Firestoneibacteriota bacterium | reverse complement strand
TTCAAGGAATTCACAAACTCATCGTAAATCCTTGCATTATCTTCTGCGCCGACAAAGTCTTCTATACACTCCGGCAGCAAGTTCTGTTGGTTTCGATCTCCCATTCTGTATGCCATATTTTGCTCCTTGATGTTTTCTGAACAAAATTATATCATCATTGCAGGCCTTTGTATATATGAACATTCATTGCGACACAGGCTCCGCGTCGCTGCGCCAAGCGAATCGACCCCTGAACTGCTCGCTTCGCTAGAGTTCAGGGCTATAGATGGTCGATTCACTCCATAGAGATTAAACTTACTTCAGCGGTAATTCCACTGCCTGCTTCTTCTTCGCGGATTCGTACGCGCCGAGTGCCACTTCCATTGCCTTTAAACCGTCATAGCCGCTTATCATCGGCTCTTTATTGTACCGTATCATATCAATAAAGCTTCTCAGCAGTTTCGCGTCGGCGTTTGAACCCCAGTTTGCCCAGTAATGTTTGTTTTTTGAATCGTCAAAAACATTGATAGCCTGGGCAAAAGCGTCAACCTGTATCACGCCTTTCTCGCCGATAATATCCAGAGTCACATCGCCCCAAGTCATATAGGATTTTGGCCTTGACCAGCTCGGATCAAGCGTGGCTATTACACCGCCGTGAAACTCAAAAGCAAGAGTGCCGCAATCGTCAATCTTTTTATTGTGAATGGACTTGTCAATCTCGGCGTAGACGCGCTTCACTTCCTTGTTCAGTATCCAGCGCATCAAGTCGACCACATGGACGGTATGGTCCATAATAGCCCCGCCGCCGGACTTTTTCGCGTCAACAAACCAGCCTCCGGGCATAGAACCATGGTTGGTTCCTTTTATGGCAAGGATGCGCCCTATCTCGCCGTTCTCTATGATTCTTCTCGCGCGCGTTACGGCGGTAAGATACCTGCACGGGAAGGCAATCATAAGCTTCACATTGTTTTTCTTGCAGGCCTCTATCATCTTCTGCGCGTCCTTAATGTTCGTGGATATGGGCTTCTCGCACAGGATATGCTTTTTTGCCTCCGCGGCCATAACGGCAAGCTCGCAGTGCTTTGAATTTTCGGAGCAGATAACCACCGCTTCTATGTCTTCCTTAAGCAGTTTCTTATAGTTGTCAAACGCTTTCACCTTGAACTCTTTTGCCATGGCGCGGGCCCGTTTCTTATCCTCATCGGCGATACCGGCAACCCTAACGGAATCCATCCCTAAAAGGTAGGCAGTGTAAGAATGCGCGTGCATGTGGGCGAAACTCATTATGCCGACTTTAACTTTATCGTCAGAAGCCACAGTACCTCCGGAAGAGCAAGAAGCAAGCACTAAACACTAAATTCTAAACAAAAGGAAAAACAACAAAACAATCTCGTGTTCTTACTTCTGTCTTTCGCTTTATCTTTTTTTTTAGAATTTCGTGCTTAGAGTTTGCTTTTTTGGTCCATAATTTTATCATTTAGGGTTTAGAATTTGCCTTTCTTAATTGTTATGACCTTTCCTGTTTTTGTTGATTCTAGCGCGGCGAGAGAGACCTCAAGACATCCGTAAGCGTCGTCAATATCAAGCTTCGGAATTTTCCCGTTTCTTGTGTAGTTAATGAAGTCTTTCAACTCAACCAGCGTCGCGTTTTCATCAACCGGGCTGTCTTTGAAATTGCGGCCGCCTGCGAACTCAACAGCCAGAGTGTTCGGATTCCTGCTGTCATAAGAAATAAGGCCTTTATCGCAGGCCATCTCCACGGAAGTGCGAAAACCGGAGTAGTGCGCCCAGCTGGCTTCAAGATGCGCGATAATCCCGTTCTTGAAACGCAGGACCGCGAGCGCGTAATCCGTGTTCTGAACCCCTTTGCTCATCAAGTTCATGGCGTAAACGCGTTCAACATCGCCGAAGCACCACATAAGAAAATCTATGTCGTGTATCATCAGGTCAAGAATAACGCCGCCGCTCTTTTCCAGCGAGGAGAACCAGTTATTTGACCCCCGTCTGAAACCGTTCACCCTGGAGATGCGGACGACACAGGGCTTGCCGGCGGCTTTTGTGTCAACGAGCCTTTTAATGTTGGCGTACTGGTTGAAGTAGCGAAGAATGTGTCCCACCATTATTTTGGCTTTCCTCTTCTTTGCTTCCTTGAGTATCTCGTTCGCCTCTTCCATCGTGCGGCAGAGGGGCTTTTCCACAAAAATGGCCTTCTTCTGTTTTATTCCTTCCATGATGTAGTCTTTATGGGTATTAGTCGGGGTGCAGATATCGACAATATCGCAGTCCTTAAACAACTCTGCAACTGTACCATAATGCTTAACGCCGCCGCATTCATTGCACTTTTGCGTGTTAGTGTCGAAAACGCCGACGACTTTAACTCCGGGAATGCGCCGGAAACAATCCATATGTTTAGAACCCATTTTCCCGCAGCCGATAACTCCGACTCTGTCCATTAAACACTCCTCTCGACGGCAAACTGCATCTCGTATAGTTTTTTGTAGGTTGCGCTGGTCCCGAGCAGTTCAGAATGCCTGCCCACGGACTCTATCGCCCCGTCTTTCAGCACCACTATCTTGTCAGCGTTAACGACGGTGGATAGCCTGTGAGCTATCACCACGGTCGTCCTGTTTTTCATAAGGTTTTCCAGAGCTTCCTGGACGAGTTTCTCCGATTCAGTATCAAGCGCCGAGGTGGCTTCATCAAGGATAAGCAGGGGAGGATTTTTCAGGATTGCCCTGGCAATAGAAAGCCTCTGTCTTTCCCCACCCGAAAGCTTGACCCCCCGCTCGCCTATAAATGTATCATACCCCTTCGGTGTTTTCAATATGAATGCATGAGCGTTCGCGGCCCTAGCGGCGGCTTCAACTTCAGCCTGTCCCTCATCCTTTCTGCCATAGGCAATATTGTCGCGGATGGAGTCGTTGAAGAGTATGGTCTCCTGCGTCACGATGCCGACCTGCGCGCGAAGAGACGCCAGAGTGAGGTGCCTTATATCCATTCCGTCAACGAGCAGAACACCGGAAGAGGCGTCGTAAAATCTGGGAATCAGGTCAACCATTGTGGATTTACCTGAACCAGAAGGGCCGACGATGGCCACAACTTCCCCTTTGTTTATTTTCAAGTTGATATTCTTAAGTACAGGCTTGTCTTGTGAATAATGGAAACAGACGTCCTTGAACTCGATGGACTTTTCAAACCCCGGCAGACTGACGGCTTTCGGGTCGTCGGCAACTTCCAATTTCTCGTCAAGCAGTTCAAAAACGCGCTCGGATGATGAGAGGGCCTGCTGGATGGAAATATTCACGCCGTTTAAGTTCCTGATGGGGTTAAACAGAAGGAAAAGCGCGCCTGTAAAAGCCGCGAACGAACCGACTGTAATATGACTGTCCGGCTTGCCTATCTGAAAACCGCTGATTACTATGATTATTGAAATTGCGAGTATGCCGATAAACTCTATGACCGGGTGCGAGAGCGCCGTTACCCTTATTGACTTCATAAATGTATCGAAATATGCCC
>CAIWWK010000111.1 GCA_903916325.1 Candidatus Firestoneibacteriota bacterium | reverse complement strand
GGAGAAGTATCCTGAGAATTACAAAGAACGGTCAACCTGGGTGAAGGTATTCAAGAACGGTGAACCCGGAAAGCGCATGCTGAATGTCCTGCAGCAGCTGCCGGCTTTCACTTATATGACGCCAAAAAAATCTTCCCGCGCGGCCTGGGCAAAAGTGTTCGAGAAACATATCGGTCTTGAGCAGATAGGGCTTATGCTGAAGGAGACCTACACAAATGCGTCCTTCAAGCCTATAAAGAGAAAGAAGATAAAATACTGGAGGGATGCTTACGGCTCCGGCGAAGTGGTTCAGAGGGTCCGCCCCGAAGAATCAAACGAGTATATTCCCAATCCCCACCGCGGAACGGCAACTTTTCAAAGATTTCAGGGCGAGCCGATTTATCCTTCTATTGTTTCAGCTGATACCTTTGGCCCTGTAACATTCCCGAAGCCTGGAAAAATACTAAACAACGTCAATTATATCCCCAGGTCTACCGTCGCCTATTGCCGCTGGCCCTGGGCCTGGTTTGAACCAAAAAAGGGGAAGTACAACTGGCGGCTCATTGATGAAACTCTTAAAGCGGCAAAAGCCGCTGGGCAGACCGCGCAGCTTAGGTTTCAGCCCTTTACAAGGCACGACGAACTGCCCGACAGCGATTCAAAGCGCATGCCGCCCCGCCCTTTTGTAAATATGCCGAGGTGGTACTGGGATACCGGCGCCGGCTGGACGGCTAAGCCGGGATACGGGGCCTATGAACCCGACCATAACGACCCGAGATACCTGAAACATTTCGGAGATTTCATAAGGGCCTTTGGCAAAAGATACGACGGGCACCCTGATATTGAGAGCATTGATGTTGCGTACGGCGGTTTCTGGGGGGAAGCGGGAGGCAACACCAATAATAAGACAGCCGCGAAACTGGTTGATGTATATATGAAGAGCTTCAAGAAAACACAGCTGCTCTTCATGTCCGGCACGGCAGGTTGCGACCATGGCGCCGCCGTAATGAAAAAGAAAGGAAAAGCCATTGGTTTCAGGTCTGACTGCATAGGAGACCTTAAGCAGGGGAATCATCCGGATGTTCCGTCCGCCTCTTCCTTCAATCATACCTTTGACGCCTATCCGAAAGAAATGGAAAAAAAGAGGGATGCGTGGAAGTCGCAGCCGATTACCATGGAAACCTGCTGGAATGCGGCAGCCTGGTCATATATGGGCTTTGATCTGGACAAGATAATGTATGAGGGCTACCGCTACCACATGTCCATCTTCATGCCCAAGAATGTATTTTATCCGATTGAACTGAGGGAGAGGCTTCTTGAGTTTGATAAAAAAATAGGCTACAGGTTCGCCGTGCGCCAGATAAAGATGCCGCTTGAAGCGAAAGCCGGGGACAAGCTCAAGATAGAGGCCTATATCGACAATGTCGGCTGCGCTCCTATCTACCGCCCGTACAGCATGGCATTCCGTTTCAAACAGGGGAAGAAGGTTGCGGTTGTAAAATTCAAGAAAGATATAAGAACTCTTCTGCCGGGGAACAACTGGTTCTCG
>CAIWWK010000110.1 GCA_903916325.1 Candidatus Firestoneibacteriota bacterium | reverse complement strand
GGGATCAAGCGGATCTATTTCTGAAAAATGATTACGCGGATTACGAAATGCGATTACTCAGATTAAATCAAGCCCTAATCTGCGTAATCTGTTTTTGAAATCCGTGTAATCAAGAATGTTCATTCGGAGGAAGATGATACACGAGACGGCAATTATCCATAAGAACGCGAAAATAGGGACAAATGTGGAGATAGGTCCTTACTGCGTTATCGGGGAGCATGTTTCTATCGGAGAGGGAACAAAACTGCACTCTCATGTTGTCATAGACGGATATACGACTATTGGGAAGAATAACGAGTTTTACCCCGGCTGCGTAATAGGGTATCAGGGGCAGGATCTTAAGTTTAAGGGAGAGGTGTCATACCTCGAGATAGGGAACGGCGGCATCTTCCGCGAGTTTGTGACTATTCACCGGGCAACGGGGGAAGGCAATAAAACCGTCATCGGCAACAAAGTCTTCTTTCTGGCGAACGCCCATGTCGGACACAATTCTATAATCGGAGACCAGGTAACTCTGGTCAACGGCGCGGGGGTCGGCGGCCATGTTACCATAGAAGAAAAGGCTTTTGTCAGCGCGTATGTTCCGATACACCAGTTCTGCAGAATAGGGATGTACGCTATGGTCGGCCTGGGTTCTCACATAGACAAGGATGTTCCTCCGTACATGCTCGGCGCGGGCCATCCTTTTGAGGTTCAGTATTTCAATAAGGTAGGGCTGGCAAGGGCCGGGATAAAAGAAGACGGTTTCGCGGAGATAAAGAACATCTACAAAATAACATTCCGGTCCGGGCTCAACACGGAACAGGCTATTGAGCGGATCAGGAACGAGATACCGGACGGAAAATTCGCCCCCCATTTCCTGGCGTTTATTAAGGGTTCAAAACGGGGCATATATAAAGGAAGGGACAGGGAATGATAGGACTGATAGCCGGCGGCGGAAAACTTCCCGTAATGTTTGCGGAAAACGCCGCTTCAAAAGGCGAAGAACTTGTCATAGTCGGCATCAACGGGCTTGCAGATCGGGCTCTGCGGAAATTCGCTTCGGCGTATTCAGAAGGCAATATCTTCCGGCTCGGGAAGATAATCAGCACCTTCAAACGCGCCGGCGTGAAGAAGGCCGCTATGCTCGGCAGGCTGGAAAAAATTGATCTCTTTTCCGCCTTCAGGCCGGATTTCAAGACCCTGAGGCTTGTCCTTTCCGCCGGCGACTGGCGGGACACTTCGCTGCTAAAGGCCATGGTCGGCGGGTTTGAGCGTGAAGGCATAAAAATAATCCCTATCAATGCTTTTCTTAACGAGCTTATCTCGAAGAAAGGCGTCTATACGAAAAGAGTCCCGTCTGCTTCCGAAATGGCCGATATCAAATTCGGACTGCCGGTTGCACGCGCTGTGACGGACCTTGATATCGGGCAGACCGTGGTCGTAAAGAACAAGTGCGTGCTTGCCGTGGAAGCAGTTGAACGGACCAACGCGGCTCTTCTTCGCGGCGGAAAGTTCGGCGGGAAAAACTCCGTCGCCATTAAGACAGCCCGCACCAGGCAGGACATGCGCATGGATGTGCCGGGGATAGGCGTGGAGACCATCAGGACAATGATCCGGGCAAGAATTTCCTGTCTCGCGATAGAAGCCGGCAAGATGCTTATCGTGGATCTTCCTGCTACCGTGAAACTTGCCGAAACACACGGGATCTCAATAATAGCCCTATGAAAAAATACCTGCTCTCGCTAATTTTGCTCCCCCTGTTTGGCTTTTGCCAGGAATCGGATATTATTTCCTATCACAACTGGCTGAAGTACAGGGAACTGCCCTTTATCTCATATCCCATAGCTTCAACGAATTCTTCGACTGCGCTTCTTGCCGTTTCGCAAAATTGGGGCTGCTCGGTTTTTTCGGCGCTGGACGGGGCGGTGAAAACCGATCCGCTCCTCGCAATCAGATACAGGACTCCGTCAAGGGAAGAGCTGAATCCCGTGGATATTACCGGGGGAAGCGGTTTCTTCTGGCAGACCTTCGGCTTTGATTCCGATTACAGGGTTTCTCAGGGGCGCCGCATTAAGATGATCTCGACCCAGGCCGGAGACGACCTATACGCGGCAAAGATAAAATTGGTGAATGATACTTCGGAGCCCTGGCCTCTCGAACTGGTTTTTTACATGAAGGGCGAATCTTTCTCCTCCGATGAGAATAAATCAAAAAGGTTCTTTACGGCCGTAAACAGGACGGAAACAGGGTTGTCCGCGGTAAAGTTTGCGATAGAGAAGAGCCTTATCCTGAACTGGAGCACTGTCCGGGAAGATGATTGCCAGCGCCTGCTGGTTCGCCTGAGCCTTCCCCCCGCGAAAGAGGAAAATTCCCGGTGCTTCAACGCTTCTGCCGGGGCAGGAGCAGAGGGCTTGCAGGAGCAGCTCTCATATATTCTCGACAAAGATACCGAAGAGCTCGCCGCGGCGAACAGAACTTTTTTCAATAAAATACTTATGAAACTGCCTAGAATAGTGAATACCTCCATTGACACGAGAGAGTATTACCAGGGCGCCTACCTGACATTGACTTCCGTTAAAAAAGATGATGAGCTGGTCAGGTATAACCTAAGGTTCTATGACGAACCGAAGATAAAAGATTTTGTCCCTGCCCTTCCCTGGCTGGCCTGGCGGCTTTATGAGGCCTACGGCGACGTGAAGGCGCTTCAGGTTTTCTTTGACAAGGCGGTTTCTTCCGGAATAAAAGAGCCGGAAACTGCCGCGGAACTTTATGACCTTAAATGCCTTGCCTGGATGGCGGGTGTGCTCGGCAGGGAAAAGCCGTCTGTCAAGCCAAAGCCCGGAAAGTTTGACAATATTTCCAATGAGGATAAACTGCTCTACATTCTTCTTGAGAAATACACAAAGGCTGATGCCGAAAAGGCTGTTGAGCCGCTCCTTTACAGGCAGTCTTTCAAGTATCCCGAGGTGTTTTTCTGCATAGATACCCTGCTCCGTTACGGGGAGCGTGATCTTGCGGGTAAACTCTGCATGGCGGTGAAACCCTACAATCAGCGCTTAAACGACAGGAACTTTACAGAGATTGCCTGCTCCAACGAACTTTTCCTGAAAACCTGCGGGCTTGATTTCTCGCGAGGCAACCTCGTCATTCAGCCTTTTGAGCTCTACCATGAACTTTGGAAGAGGAATATCACCGGCCTGAAGTACAGGGGGAATATCATCAACCTTTCCTATAAAGGTTCCGGAAAGTTCATTGAGAAGGTTCTGGTCAACAACGACAATTATTCCACCAGATTCTTCACTATACCGGAAGGGCTTAGCCAGCCGGTCATTAATATTGAGGTTGTTCTTTCCGACAGGCCGGTGCCGCCGATACTTTATTCGGTAAAGACAAATAACGCCTACACTATAAAAAAATGCGGCTACGATGAAAAAGGTGGGACATTCAATATTGATATGGATAAATTTCCGGATGACAGCTTCAATTGCACTTTTACCGTAAAGGCTAACGGGAAGAAGGTGAATAAGGTGACGGTAAACTGGAAAGATATAAGCAAGTACTCGGGGATAAAAGTAATTATAAAGTAAACCAAGAAGCAAATTCTAAGCACTAAATCCTAAACAAGAGGCAAAAGGCAAAAACTAACTCAAACCAGAATGCAATGGAAGCGCCTTGATTTTGAGCTTTTTGCCTTTGTTTAGAATTTAGTATTTAGAATTTAGTGCTTGGTCTCGCATTGTGATATTCATAGTCTTAAATCCCTTGAAAACCCTTGTTTTCTCGGATACAATAGTCAAATGAGAACAAAAACATTTTTGATTTCTCTTTTTACCGCCATCCTGTCGTTCCTGATTGCCGGCTGTTCCATAAAAAGCATCGCGCTAAACAGCGTCGGTGACGCCCTGTCAGGCCAGGGAACTGTCTTTACGGGGGATAACGACCCTGAGCTTATAAAAGACGCCCTGCCTTTTGCGCTAAAACTCTACGAATCCGTGCTTGACGGGGTTCCCGATCACAAGCCGCTTACTCTCGCTACTGCGAAGGCCTTTTGCATGTACGCCTATGCTTTTGTGCAGATAGACGCGGAGACTATGAGCGCGGACAATTATGAGAGAGCGCTGGAACTTAAAAAAAGAGCAAAGAACTTGTATCTTCGCGCGAGGGATTACGCCCTCAAAGGCCTCGAATTGAACCACAATGGTTTTAATGAAATATTGAAGAAGGACATAAAAGCGGCCCTGGCAATGACGGACAAGAATGATCTTGAGCTGCTATACTGGTGCGGCGCGGCGCAGGTCGCGGCTCTGACGGCGGATAAGAACGATGTTTCGCTTATGGTGGATATGCAAAGGGGCGCGGCAATGGTATCCCGCGTGCTGGAACTTGATGAAACTTATGATTCGGGCGCGGCCCACGACTTTTTCATTTCCTACGACGGCGGCAGATCTCCGGCTATGGGCGGCAGCGAGCAAAGGGCGAGAGAGCATTTTGCCAAAGCGGTGGAACTGTCCGGCGGGAATAAAGCCGGCCCCTATATTTCACTGGCGACCAGCGTCTCGGTCACAAACCAGAACGCGGCGGAGTGGAAGGATCTGCTGAATAAAGCGCTAGCCATAGATGTCGATAAAGACCCTGCAAACCGGCTTGCCAATATAATTTACCAGAAACGGGCAAAGTGGCTGCTCGCGCATACAAGCGACTACTTTATTAATGAACCGGAGTAAGAGCAAACACTCCCGCCAAAGGCGGGTCCGCCTCCGGCGGAAAATACTAAACAAAAACAAAAAACAAAATGGAGAAGATAATGAGGAAAATAATTGTTGTGTTATTGGCCGTGATTCTTGTTGCGGGCGCGCTTTCCGCGAAAGTGGCAATCAAGCTTGCTACGCTTGCTCCTGAAGGATCTGCCTGGTATGACACCATAAAAAACATGGGTGATGAATGGAAAAAAGCCACTAACGGGGAAGTTACCATTAAGATCTATCCCGGGGGCGTCGCGGGCGACGAGACCGATGTGGTCCGCAAGATGAGAGTCGGGCAGCTGCAGGCGGCCGCGATGACGAGCGTCGGCATGGGAGACATTATTCCCGAGATACAGGCCCTGCAGATGCCGATGATGATACAGTCCTACGAAGAACTTGACTATATAATGGATAAAATAAAGCCCAAACTTGAAGCGCGCCTTGAAGAGAAAGGTTTCAAAGTTCTCAACTGGGGCGATGTTGGCTGGGTGAAATTTTTCGCGCAAAAACCCGTAAAAGTGCCGGAAGACCTCAAAGGCCAGGCGATGTTCGTCTGGGGCGGAGATACCAACGTCGTGGCTGCCTGGAAGGACGCAGGTTTTAAAGTTGTCCCTCTTGCGGCGACCGACATCATGACCTCGCTCCAGACCAAGATGATAAACGCTTTCTCGACGACCCCGCTTGCCGCGGCTTCTTTTCAATGGTTCGGGCTCGCGAAGAATATGACGGATATAAAATGGGCCTGTCTGATAGGCGGAACTCTCATGGAGAAAAAGACCTGGGAGAAAATACCTGCGGATAAAAGAGATGAACTGGATAAAATAGCCAAAACGAGCGGCCAAAAACAGAAGAAGGAAATAAGGGAGCTGGAAATCAAAGCAACCGATGTAATGGTGAAGAACGGCTTAAATATCGTGAAACTTACCGCGGAAGACAACAGGGTGTGGACGGAAAAGGCGAAGGGTGCGTATCCACGGCTTTTAAACTCTCCTGAACTCAAGGCGATGTACGAGGAAGTTGACGGCTGCCACGAAGAGTATCTCAAAAAAAATAAATAGACTGCGGGCAAAAGGAAGAAACAATGAATGCTGTTTTAGGAAGGGTTGAAAGGTATTTTCATAACTTGGAGAACGGCCTGGCCGCTCTCTTTATTTTTGTTATGGCTTTAATCCCCACCTACGAGGTGGTGGTCCGGAACATTATAGACAAATTCTTCCACGGCGGGATGTCCACCGGGCTTCAGGGCTCCATTATATATGTGCAGCACCTGACGCTTTGGGTCGGGTTCATCGGCGCTGTAATCGCTGCCAGGGATGACAGGCACCTGACTCTGGCTCCGACTATAGGAATGCTTCCTGAAAAACTGAGGCACCCGGCAACTCTTTTCAAGAATTCCGTGACGGTGGCTGTCTGCGCGGCTCTGTTTGTCGCGAGTTTCCAGATGGTAAGATCTGAACTCTCATCAGGGCTCCTGCTTGCGGATTTCATACCCTACTGGGTAATCCAGAGCATAATTCCCATAGCTTTCGGCATTATGACGCTTCGGTTCTCCCTCGGGCTCAATAAAACAATTTCCGACAAGCTCATTACCCTGTCCGGGGTTGCCGTTGTGATTTTACTCGGGTTTCTGCCTGACGCGGCGGCTTCGTCACTGGTCATTCCCGGAGCCATTATCCTTGTAGGCGCGGTGGCTCTCGGCGCTCCTATCTTTACGGTACTCGGCGGCCTGGGGCTTTTGCTATTCTTCGGGCAAAACACCCCTATCGCTGCGGTCCCGGCGGAAACCTACCGCATTGTTTCAAACTCGGTGCTTCCCACAATACCTCTATTCACGCTTGCCGGTTACATCCTGGCGGAAGGCGGGGCGAGCAAAAGAATGGTCAGGCTCTTTAACGCCTGGTTTGGCTGGATGCCGGGCGGGCTGGCCATTGCCGCTATCATGGTCTGCACTTTCTTCACAACTTTTACAGGAGCGTCCGGCGTGACGATACTCGCGATGGGCGGTCTTCTGTATCCGGTTCTTGTTAATGCGGGTTACAGCAAAAAATTCTCAATAGGACTTTTAACCGCAACTGGATCGCTTGGACTGCTCTTTCCCCCGAGCCTTCCGGTCATACTTTTCGGAGTGCAGTCCGGAACCAGCATACTGGATCTTTTTAAGGCGGGCATACTTCCCGGAGTGATTCTCGTGCTCTTCGTTGTCGGGTTCGCGATTTATGAAGGTTCAAAGAATAAGGTCAAGAACATCCCTTTTTCCCTTAAAGAGGCGATTGCTTCGCTCTGGGAAACAAAGTGGGAAGCGTTAATACCCGTACTGGTGCTCTACCTGCTCTTTGGAGGGGTCGCGACTGTTGTCGAGGCTGCCGCCATTACCGCCATATACGCTTTTATAACTGAAGTTTTTGTCTATAAAGATATACGCATTTTCAAAGACATGCCCAAGGTGCTCCTGAAATGCACAATCCTGGTCGGCGGGGTCTTGACAATTCTCGGCGTGGCGATGGGCTTCACAAATTATATCATTGACGCGGAAATACCGATGAAGCTGGCGGAATGGACTTTTGCCCATGTGCACTCGCCGCTTCTTTTCCTTTTAATATTAAATCTTGTTCTGCTGGTAGTCGGATGCTTGATGGATATTTTCTCGGCCATCGTAGTTGTAGTCCCCCTGCTTCTGCCGATCGCGGCAAAGTTCGGGGTAAGCAACGTGCATCTCGGAATAATTTTCATAGCCAACCTGGAACTCGGGTATCTTACGCCTCCGGTAGGCATGAACCTATTCCTTTCGGCATACAGATTTGACCAGACGGTAGGCGAAGTCACAAAGAGTTCTTTCAAATTCCTTCTGCTGATGCTGGCGGCGGTGCTGCTTATAACTTACGCCCCGTTTCTGACGGAAGGGATGGTAAAGCTGCTCAAGTAATTGACGGGGCAGGAGGAAAAGCGCCAATCAGCAGTCTGCAGGTATAGTCTACACCACGCAGCAGGGGGAAGCAGCGCATCTTTGGAGGGTTTAATGGGTCTTGAGGAATTTAAGGGCAGCGGAAGAATCCTTGTTATGGATGATGAAGAACCGATAAGAAACCTGCTTAAAATGATACTCTCCGAGCTTGGCTACAAACCTTCTTTCGCGGCTAACGGCGAGGAATGCCTCGCGCAATACGCTTCAGCGCTTCGCCGGGATGAAAAATATGATCTTGTTCTTATGGACCTCACAATAGCGGGGGGGCTTGGCGGAAAAGAAACTATAGCCGAGCTTTTGAAACTTGACCCAAAGGCGAAAGCGGTGGTTTCCAGCGGGTATTCACTGGATCCCGTGATGATGGATTACAAAGCATTTGGTTTTTCCGGCGCGCTCGGCAAGCCGTATCTTTTAAACGAGCTGGCCGCGGAACTGAAAAGACAGCTGCCCTCAAAATGACAAAAGAAGAATTCAGGAAGGAGGCCGAAGCCGCGTTTTCAGGCCTGCCCGAAGAATTCAGGAAGAATGTCTCCAATCTGGAGATAGTGCTCGACGATTCCCCGGCAAAAAGCGGAGAAGCTCTGCTTCTCGGCCTCTACAGCGGCGTTCCGGTAAGCGAGAGGGGAACCTTCTATGCAGGCGCATTGCCCGATAAGATAACCCTTTTCAGGAAGAACCTTGAAAGCATCTGCAGGAATGACTGGGAAGTAAAGAGCGAGATTAAAAAAACCATTATTCACGAGATAGCCCACCACTTTGGCCTGGACGAAAGAACTATCAGGAAGGCGGGGTTTTGACGGAATTTAAAGCGGGTAAATACGGAAAGGAATCCGAATACTCCTACGCTTTCGGTTTCTTTCCGGTGTTTGAGCTGCTGAAATACCGCCCCGGAGAGGTTCTCAGGGTTGTACTATCGTCAAAAGCGAAGGCGAGCGGCGGCGCGGAAAAACTTTCCGGAATCTGCGCAGCGAAAAATATCCGGATTTCGACAGACGACAAACTGCTTTCCCGCATCTCTCCCAAGGAAAATGTTTTTGCCGCCGGCATTTTCAGGAAATATTCTTCGCCAATACAAAAAAGCGGAGCGCAGCTTGTGCTCAATTGCCCTGAAAATGCGGGAAATCTCGGGACGATTATCCGGACGATGATAGGCTTCAACTCGTGCGACATTGCTTTGATAAGGCCGGCAGTGGATATCTTCGACCCTGCCTGCGTGCGGGCATCAATGGGCGGGCTCTTCCAGGTAAATTTCTCCTATTTTGACAGTTTTGAAGGCTACCTCAGGGAGCATCCCAAAAGGAATATTTATCTGTTTATGACCTCCGGTGAAAAAAGTGTCAGGGAAGCGGAATTCGTAAAGCCGTGTTCCCTTGTTTTTGGAAGCGAATCCTCGGGCCTTCCGGAAGAATTCAGGAAACACGGAAGAAGCGTGTATATTCCGCAAAGCGACCGGATAGATTCGCTTAATATTTCTGTTGCCGCCGGCATAGGGCTTTACGAGGCGGCAAAAAACTTCACGGAGAATGAATGAAAAGGATAATTGAAGCCCACTCTCACGAATTTGATCCGGTTACCATGGAGGCTCTTAAGAAAAAGGGTTTTGAGAAAGTCTTCCTTATGCACAAGGACGCCGCTTTCATAGAAAAAAGCGTAAAAGCCCATCCGGATTTTGTGGTCGGAGTCGGCTGGCTGCCGATGTGGGAGGGGGTTCGAAGCGGGCTTTCGGCAATTGACAGGTTCAGGCGTGCCGGGTGTTCCGCGCTTAAGATCTGCATGTCCTGCTGCCCCTACGATGACGAAAAGATGTATCCCATATATGCAAAAGCGCAAAGACACAACCTCCCGGTCTCTTTCCACACCGGCTGGCTCTGGGTTAAAGGTGCCGGGTGGCTTGGAGGAAAAGGCGAAATAAAGCAGGCAAGGTCTCTTGCCATGTGGTACCACCCGATGACGCTGGACCGGATCACGACGGATTTCCCAGGCTTAAAACTCCTCATGAACCACATGGGCCATCCCTGGGTAAAGGAAGGCGCCTGCATGGTGAACGCGCATACGAATATTTACGCGGACCTCTGCATTAATTCCGCTTTTACCTGGGATCCGGATTATTTCTGGCATGAGATCGGCGGAGAAGCAACCGGGTATAATGTGCTTTTCAAAACAATGTTTGGTTCGGACGCGTTCAGCCAGGGCAGCCTGGACCACTTGGCAAAAATTGAAACACTCTTTGACGCGCTGGCGGTTCCTCCAGCCATAAGGAAGAGAGCCTTTTACGGTAATGCTCTTGAGTTCATCGGCGCCGCGGCTGACGAGAAAAAATCCGTTGAAGTCTCCGGTGTTCCCGTTAAAGCCGGCGGTCTTACCGATCTTAATGTAAAGCGTTTCGGAGAGCCGGCAAAAGCGCGGACGGAGTGCCTTATTTCCGTGTCTTCCTCAGGGTTCAATTTCAAGTTTGAGTGTTTTGACCGGAGCGCTGCAAAAGCTGTCATCGCTTCGGAAGGGGTTCCCGAACAGATATGGCAGGATGATTGCGTGGAGATAATCCTCGCGCCGGACAGTAAAAATTACCTGCACTTCAGCCTGAATCCAAAAGGACAGGCGGGAGTTGACAAAAATAGATTTTCTCCCGTTAAGTTCACCGGGAAAGCTTCCGGGTCAATAAAGGCCGGTAAGTGGAGCGGGGAGCTCTTCATCCCGTTCCAGATGTTCGGCGGAAGGCCAAAAACGGGAGATACCTGGGGCTTCAATATGATGAGGAGTAAAAAAACTTCTCCCGCGGAAAATTCAGTGTGGAATGAAACGGTTCAAACCCTGCATAACCGGGACGGGTTCGGAAAGCTCATTTTTAAATGAAGAATACCCATTGACAGTTGTTTATAAGGATGTAAAATAGAAGCAAATCTCTAACTCAAGGAGGAGTTATGAAAAAAGTATTGTTTTCGCTGTTTGCGGTAATGCTTGCCTGCGGAGTTTCACTGGCCGCTGACACGGCAGATGCTAAGAAAGAAGACGGGAAGGACAGCAAGGCAAAGAAGATTGTGCTTGTGAACTTTGCCAAGGGAGACCAATTCAACAATGTTGGCGGCACATCCGAGCAGGCTCTCTCCGAAGAACATCTTACGGGGAAAGAAAAGATGAGGATGAAGGTAAAGGGTTCTGTCGGCATGAACGGAATGTCCAAGAATGTTGACTGGTCGAAATTCAATTACATGATATTCAACGCCTTCCTGACCGGAGACAAACCCTGGAGCGGCATGATGCTGCTCGGGGACAAGCAGTCATACGCGAAATGGTCAAGAAACTATGTGGAGACTTCTCTCACGCTTAAACCCGGCGAGAACAAGGAGGTCCATGTAAGCATTGAAGGGCTGTATTCCGCCTATGCGAGCAGGCCGCTGGATATGACCAACATGCAGTGCTTCCAGCTGTATTCAGACCTGCCGGAAACTTATCTCGGGAACTTCTACCTGGTCTACGAGGAAGAATAACGTTTCATATATCCCTCCCCCTTATTGATAAGGGGGAGCCGGAGGGGGATAAGTTTAATCTGTTTCTCAAAGGGCCTTCTTCGGAAGGCCCTTCTCTTTTTCAGGTTTCAGTCTTTTTGCATAGCCTTCATCAGAAGGGGGAGCAGGTGGGGAGTAAATAGCATAGAGTAGTTTGCGTCATTGACTTAGTTTTGACCTTGACTTAGAATTCAATCAGCAATTAGTAATCAGCAATCAGCAATTGCTCCACAAGGGGAGCCGGAGGGGGATAATCTTGGTCTGTTTCTCAAAGGGCCTTCTTCGGAGGGCCCTTTCCTTTGGCGCTAAGTTCGAAAAAGCAAATTCGAAATTCGAAACGACGACGGGGTTTGCCGAAGACAAGCTGTTTTTGCCTGAAGGAAAACAACTGACAAGTGTTAATATAGATGTAGAATAATATAAGTTCTGCTTTTCAGGAGGAGTTATGAAAAAAGTATTGTTTTCGCTGTTTGCGATAGCGCTTGCCTGCGGGATTTCCTTTGCCGCGGACAAAGAAGGCGCAAAGAAGGACGATGCGAAGGACAGCAAGGCAAAGAAGGTTGTGCTGGTAAACTTTGCCAAAGGAGATCAGTTCAACAACGTTAACGGTGAACAATCTCTAAGCGAAGAACACCTGACCGGGAACGAGAAGATGAGGATGAAAGTAAAGGGTTCCGTCGGAATGTCAGGGCTTTCCAAGAATGTTGACTGGTCAAAATTCAACTATCTTGTGTTCAACGCCTTTCTGACCGGCGATAAACCCTGGAGCGGCATGATGCTGCTCGGCGACAAGCAGTCATACGCGAAATGGTCAAGAAACTATGTGGAGACTTCTCTCACGCTTAAACCCGGGGAGAACAAGGAAGTTCATGTAAGCATCGAAGGGCTGTATTCGGCCTATGCGAGCAGGGCGCTGGACATGACAAACATGCAGAACTTCCAGCTTTACCCGGCGATGCCTGAAACCTACCTCGGCAACTTCTACCTGGTCTACGAGGAAGAATAACGTTACCACTTTCACTCCCCCTTATTGATAAGGGG
>CAIWWK010000109.1 GCA_903916325.1 Candidatus Firestoneibacteriota bacterium | reverse complement strand
CTTCAGGCTAAGAGAGATAACTTCCTCTATACTGTAATTCCCTTCTTTTTTGTGCACCGGATTTGAAGCTAAACCGGACACGGAGGAAACTTCCCCGAAAAGATATCTCAGGAGGTCAAAATTATGCGTAGCCTGTTCCACAAGCAGTCCGCCGGTGATACTTTTATTAAACCTGGGAGCCGAGATTTCATCGGTCAGGCTGAGATTGCAGCTGTAAAGCGACTGGACCAGGTGTATTTTATCATCCTGCATCTGCTCCTTTAGTTTCTTTACCGCCGGAATACAGCGGAAGACATAACCGACCTGCACTTTCGCCTTCAGTTCCGCGAGTTTTCTGTTAAGGCTCTCGGCCTCCCGCAAGCCTGCTTCCGCAGGTTTTTCGCAGAACGCCGGGATTTTGCGTTTTGCGCAGGCAAGCAAAGGTTCAGCCCTTACCTTAGGCGGAGTGCAGACCCAGACCGCCTGCGGTTTCTCGGTGTCCAGCATCTGCCCGATATCTTTATACGCGCGGCCGCCAAAACTCCTTACCCGTTCCTCTGCTTTTATAAAGTTTGTGTCGCAGATTCCGGCGAGTTCAACATCCTTTCTTGACTTTAGAAATGCCAGGTGCGTACCCGAAATTCCTCCGGCCCCTATAAGCGCTGTTTTTATCATTTGAATACTCCTCGTGTGTTTTCTTTTTTAAGAAGCGGTCCAGTCAAAAACCACGCCGACAACAGATTCATCCCGTTTGAGCAGCTTTTCATATATCTCCGGCGCCTGTTCCGGTTTTGCTAGATGGCTGATTAGAGGGTCTATCTGCAGCTTTCCCGCTTCAATGAAGTTTTGGAATTCCTGCATGTATCTCATTACCGTCCATTTGTCATAAGGAGTGGGGACCGCCATATCGCACCTGCGCGCGCCTACAATCGCCAGTTCCTTAAACTGGACTTCGTGCATCATATCAAGTTCCCTCGGCTCCGTCTGTCCGCCCACCAGGGCTACTTGCCCGCCATAACCTGCAACTTTAAAGGCGTCGGCGAGAGCTTTGCCGTTCCCGGAAGTCTCCAGTATTATGTCAGCGCCGCCGCCGGTAATTTTATTAACTGCCTCTATATAAGACGGCGAAGAAGGGTCAACTGTCCGAATTCCTGTTTTCTCCGCGGTCTTCCTGCGCGCCGCAGAAATGTCAATGCCTATAACCCGCCCGCCGGAACTCAGCGAAGCAAGCTGGGCGGAAAGCTGGCCGACTATGCCCAGGCCGAAAACCGCTATCCAGTCTCCAAGTTTGAAATTAACCCTGTGAATGCCGTGCAGCGCCACTTTTCCGAGCTGAAGGAAAGTTGACTCTTTCGCGAATTTCCTGCTAACCGGGCAAAATGTCTGGGCTGCCCAGTCATGCGGAATATCTATAATATCCTTGTGTTTCTCTCCTGTCATAACAATATCGCCTTTCTTAAATGAGGTTCCTTCGAAGCCTTCTATGACTTCCCCGACGCCTGAATAGCCGGGGACTATGTCTTTAACCGGACCCTGCTTTCCGGTCAGCATATTCATTTCGGTTCCGGCAGAAAGCTGTGAATACAGATGGCGCACGCGGATAAAGCCCGGAGCCAATTTCCCGGGATCATACTGCTCCAGCGCCACCTTACGCTCGCTTTTGAAGACTACCTTTCTCATGCTAATCCTCCTCATTAAATCTCATGATTGCATATGTGCCTGAAATCTGAAAACGCGTTTCAAAGCGGATATTGCACAAACCCGGCAACGGCCGTCTTAATCTTCAATCCATAGTTTCCGCACAAAGAATGAAACTTTCTGCGCTGTATAGTTGTCGAAGTTCCAGATAACAACCTTGCTCGTATCCAGCGGTGATTTCCCGTCATTACAAACATCCCCGTAGAAAGTGAACTCAAATTCTTTCACCCCGGAGGGTATCTCGAACTTGTAATCCTTACGGTTATCAGGCCCGCCGCCGCCCCTGGCGCCCTTCACACAGAAACCAACGTCTTTTATGGGCTGTTCGCCGGGATTAACCAGTATAAACTTCAGTTTCTTAAACCCCGTCCAGGAAGACTTCTTTGGCAGGTACATCCCGCACCAGCCCCTTCCCTCAAACTCCAGTTTAAGGGTAACCTCTCCTTCTTTCTCCGCATTTTCTTCGGAAAGCGAAGACGCGCAGGCCGAAGAATTATCCGGAAGCTCGCCTCTGTTAAAATTAAGGATAAACATGGTCTTTGCCGTTGCGTTCACAGAAAACAAGACAGCCAAACAAACCATCGCAAGACTTGTGCTTTTCATTCGCTCTCCTTTTGGCTAAAAGCCCGGCTATGCGCCGCCATACATTACTTTTTCACCCTGGCCATTATAATTCCAAGGGTATCAACTTTGGGAATAAACACTTCCACCAACCCTACAAGAGCAATTCGCTTCTCTCTCGTGGTTCTAAGCACCAGCTCAAAATCATTCAGGTGAGGCTGAGAGCAGTTAATGCCGTAAAGGTTTTTTGTTTGGCACATAGATTTAATAAAACCATCCCCTTTGCCGCAGAAATGAATGCAGCCACCGAACACATCAAGTATCTTCTGGTCGTAGGGTTTCACGAACTCTTCGTACTGATCCGGGGAAATCATAACTGCAGAATCATCTCTCAGGAACACCCCGCCCTTAATGAAATAATCCCAGTGCGCGCTGTATTCTCCGTTGTCATCGACGAAATTTTTCCACTTTTTTATCCAGGAAATATATGTTTCCGTAATCAACGCGAGAAGCTCGTGCACAAGCTCCGGGCAGTCATAAATCGCG
>CAIWWK010000108.1 GCA_903916325.1 Candidatus Firestoneibacteriota bacterium | reverse complement strand
GCTTTTCCGTGTTTTGGCTTTAGAAAGATGGCTGGTTTTGCTATAATGTTGCCATTCCGGGGTAGTGTAATGGTAACACAGCGCCCTTTGAAGGCGCACTTCGTGGTTCGAGTCCACGCCCCGGAGCCATGAACCATTCGCTTCGCTCAGGTACATGCCCTGCACCATTCATTTCATTCAGGTGCAGGACTAAAGGCACGCCAGCAGAGAAGTTAAGGCAAACGGGACTGCAGTCAAAGCCATCAGGAAGGTCCTTGATAAGCACGGCATAGGATATATCACCGGGAAAACCTGGACGACCGACGCTTTTTACCGCGAAACACTCTCCAAGATAAAAGCCAGGAAGGCCGAGGGCTGCCTGACCGTAGAAATGGAAGCAGCCGCGTTCTTTGCCGTAGCAAAGTATAGAAAAGTTGTCTTCGGGCAAATGCTGTACAGCGGGGATGACTGCAGCGGCATTTCCTGGGACCACCGCGGCTGGAACAGGCATTCTGTAAGGGAAAGATTATTTTGGCTGGCCTGCGAAGCCTGTATTTCTCTTTAAGTTCTCATCACTTCCGCGTAAACCGCCGCCGTGTCAATTATATCCCTGATATCCGTTGATTCTTCGTCCCCGTGAAAGTTCTTGCCTGAGACGCCGTAAGCAAGCGTCGGAATTTTCGCGCCGTTTATCAGGTACTCCATATCAAGGCGCCCGCCGGTCATTGAGATAAAGGCGGGCTTTCCAAAGACCTTCTTTATTGCTCCGGTGAATACTTTTGCCACCGGAGCATCGCTCTTAATCGCCGACGGAGAGAGCATTTCCTCCTCTATCTTCACCTTAACACCAATCCGGCCCGCTTCAAGTTTAATAAGCGAGAGCAGTTCCGACCTGACTTTCTTCAGGCTTTCTTCTGGAAGAATTCTACGGTCAACCGTAAAAGTAAACCGGTCCGGGACTGCATTGCCCTTCACCCCGCCTGAAACCCTGCCGCCAACCATTAGCGTCGCTACCCTCTTAATGCGCCTGTCCGCGCTATAACCGGAAACTCTTCTTTCCAGTTTTTTTCTGTATGCCTCTAGTTTCTTTACTATTTCAATCCCCTTAAGAAAGGCGTTCACGCCGTCGGTATGCGTCGCCGCGTGAGCTGATTTGCCGATAACCGTGACTATAAGTTCATAGATGCCCCTGTGGGCAATCGTAAGCTTGGTCCCGCCGGAACCGTCGGTCTCAACAGCGGCATCGGCCTTGATAAACCCTTCCTTCACAAGCATTCCCGTGCCGCAAAGCCCGCCCGTCTCTTCGTCGCAGCAGAAAGAGAACTCAAGGTCCCACGCCGGCTTTATGCCGAGGTCTTTTAGCGCCTTAACCGCGGCAAAACAGGCGGTTATACTGCATTTCATGTCCCCGGCGCCCCGCCCTATCAATTTACTGCCCCGCACCCGCAGTTTGAACGGATCGGCTTTGAAACCGCCGGAAGCGGGAACGACATCAAAATGCCCGTTGAAGTGGAGCTTCTTCTTTGAACCGGTCTTCCAGCCAAGGATTATATTCCATCTTTCGCCTTTTGCTTCGGGCGGAAGTTGGCTCGTGTATCTGAGCGGCGCTTTTATCTTCTTGACCGAAAGGCCCAGCTTCTTTCCCTCGGACCCGAGCAAGTCAACCATCTTTCTGTAATTTATTCCCGGAGGGTTGACAGTGGGAATGCCGACCAGCTGCTTCATCAATCTCAGAATATTCGCCCTGTCTGATTTGACGGCTTTCTTGATATCCCGCACGCTTATGGATTTCTTCACTTAAACACCGCCCTCAACGCCTCGGTAATGTTTTTTACTCCGGTTATCTGACAGGAACTCTTCTTTAGGTTTATTCCTTTGATATTGCTATAGGGAATAACGCATTGCGTGAAACCGAGCCTTTCCGCTTCTTTTATTCTTTCGTTAACCTGTGACACCGCCCGGACTTCTCCCGCAAGGCCTACTTCGCCGAAGACCACGGTCTTTGGATCCGCCGGATAATCTTTTATGTTTGACGCAATCGCAAGAACCACCCCGAGGTCGACCGCCGGCTCGTCAATTGACACGCCGCCCGCGACATTGACAAAGATATCCTGATTCCCCACGCTGAAACCGCCGCGTTTTTCAAGCACCGCCGAGAGCAGGGTAAACCTGTTGTAATCCACGCCGGAACATCTCCTCTGCGGCATTCCGAAATACGAAGGAGAAACCAGCGCCTGAATTTCAACGAGGAAAGGCCGGGTGCCTTCCATCGCAGCAACAATTACGGATCCGGAAGTATCCGAAGTTCTTTCCCGAAGGAAAACTTCCGAGGGGTTCTCCACTTCTATGAGCCCGGTTTCGCGCATCTCAAAGACCGCGATCTCATTGGCCGGGCCGAACCGGTTCTTATAGGAGCGGAGTATCCTGAAATTGTGGTTTTTGTCGCCTTCAAAGTAAAGGACTGTATCCACAAGGTGTTCCAGCACCCTGGGGCCGGCAAGCGCGCCTTCTTTGGTTACATGGCCT
>CAIWWK010000107.1 GCA_903916325.1 Candidatus Firestoneibacteriota bacterium | reverse complement strand
GTGAAGATGTTATCTTTATAGCAGAAGGCACATCCATCAAACACAATAAAAACCTATAGTTTGAAAAACATTTTATCAGCTTACGCGGGGGATTCTTGATACGCAACTTCGAAGATTTTCTTGGCGTTAAGGACAGACTTCTTTACCTCGGCAGCATCATAGAAACAATGATAATCAGTTCGGTCAAGGCCCTTGTAGAAAGAAGAGAAGTTCTTGTTAGTGCGGTTGAGTCTCAAAGAGCGGAAGCCGAAAAAGTCCGCAAAGAACTTGATGAGAAATGCATCTCGCTTATTGCCACGCACCAGCCCGCGGCAAACGGCCTCAGGTTCCTGACGTCTGCCATGAAAATAGCCGGAGAGCTTGAAAAAACAGCCCGCCAGACTCACAACTTATCGATTTCTTCTATTAAGATTCTTTCCTCAGGCGCGCCATTCCACATTGCTGATATCCCTGAACTGGCATATACCGCTAAAACAATGCTGCGTGAGTGCCTTGACGCTTTCGTTAAAAAAGATGAAAATCTGGCGTTTTCGGTGCTTGCCGGAGGAACACGAGCCGCAATATTGAAAGAAAAGATACTCAAGCAACTGCTCGCAATAATGGAAACAGAAAAGAAGAGTGTTGCTCAGTCAGCAGAACTTCTGCTTATTGCTTGTTACCTCGAAATGGCCGCCTGGAATGCCGTGAATGTCGCCGAGGACGTACTGTTTATGTTAAATATCAGTAAAACGGTTTCCCCAAACCCCGAATCTTCTCCTGTTGTCTTTTCCTTTAATAATTGATACCCTTTCGGAAACAGCCGGTCGAGACAGGGAGCATACCGCGTAATAACTGATTCGACTTACCAGATATGCTAATACAACCTTAACCATATCTTAACACAATCTTAACAATTGCCCTGTATAGTTTTCCTATGATTTACAATACTTTTCAGAGCAATTCACACGAAACCGATCCTAAAACTAGTATTTTCTTAATAATAATTCTGCTCTTTTGTTTGCTTATTATCCCCGCAGGTTGCTCCAGAAGCAACGAAAAAGAATCCTCTAAATCACAATCTCTGCAGATAAAAGGTTCAGATACAATCGTAAACCTTGTCCAAGCCTGGGCAGAAGAGTATTCAAAAGCTAACTCCAGCGTGAATATAGGTATTACGGGGGGAGGTTCCGGAACAGGATTCGCGGCACTCTTGAATTCAACTTGTGATATTGCAATGTCTTCAAGGCTCGCAGAAGAGAAAGAGATTAAAATAGCAACAGAAAAGAAGAAAGTGCTCAAAGAGTTCAAGATAGGCCTTGACGGGCTCGTAGTGATTGTTCATCCTGAAAATCCGGTCTCACAACTTACGCTGGATCAAGTCCGGGATATTTTTATGGGAAATAAAACAAACTGGAAGGATTTTGCCGGCAATGACCTTAAAATAGTAATCCTCTCCAGGGAAAGCAACTCCGGTACGCATATGTTCTTTAAAGAACATGTCCTAAGGAGAGGAAATAAAAAGGGGAAAGAGGAATTCTCGACTAGAGCGCTGCTCATGCCTTCTTCGCAGACAATTGTCAACGAACTCGAGCAGAACCCTCATGCTGTGGGCTACGTGGGCATGGGCTATATAAATCCGCGCCTTAAGGCTGTTGCCATAGCAAAAAATGCGGCAACACCTTTTGTGGCGCCTGTCATTGAAAACGTAATCAATGATTCCTACCCTATCTCAAGACCGCTTTTTCTTTACACAAACGGAGAGCCGTCAGGGATCGCAAGAAGTTTCATCGATTACGCGCTATCAGCAAATGGGCAGATTATTGTAAGGAAGACAGATTTTGTTCCAATAAGAAAGGCGGACAAATAATGCGTAAGAGTTTTGATAAGTTCATAGAAAAGATCATCCTGGCCTGCGGCCTGCTCGCAATAGTTTTTGTCGCTCTTATATTTATTTTTTTGCTGATTGAAGGCGGCAGTTTTTTTAAAGAATACAACGTTTTGAATTTCCTAAGCGGCAAGTTCTGGTATCCTACCTCCAATCCCGCGCAGTTCGGCATACTCGCGCTTGTAGCCGGCTCGCTTGTTGTCACGCTCGGCGCTACCGTTGTTGCCGTGCCGCTTGGTGTGATGGCAGCTCTCTATATCGCAGAAGTAGCTCCTGCAGGAATAAAGGACATATTAAAATCCGGCGTTGAATTGCTTGCTGCAATACCAAGTGTTGTTATCGGTTTTATAGGCATGGTGACAATAGTTCCGCTAATCAGGACAACTTTCAACCTGTCAACCGGACTCTCAGCATTTTCCGGGGCGCTCATGCTTGCCTTTATGGCGATGCCTACCATTGTTTCAATATCAGAGGACGCAATACGGGCCGTTCCTTGGGCCTACAAAGAAGGAGCTCTTGCCTTGGGTGCGACCAAATGGCAAACCATGTACAGGATTGTTATCCCCGCCGCGCTGCCTGGAATCATAGCGGCTGTTATGCTAGGTATAGGACGTGTCATTGGCGAAACCATGGCGGTAATGATGATAACGGGAAATGCTGCCGCGATTCCACAGTCTCTCTTTGACCCCGTAAGAACTATGACCGCGACCATAGCTGCTGAGATGGGAGAGACCGTAAAAGAATCTTCCCACTACCACGCGCTCTTCGCCATAGGCCTGGTTCTCTTTATTATAACTTTCACTATTAACTTTATAGCCGACACCTATTTACGGAAGGTGAAGAAATGATAAGGCTCGACCCAAAAAAATCACAAAATATTGCATTTGCGCTTCTCTTGATAGTAACAATACTCATAATTGTACCTGTATTGATGATAATAGGCGTAATTGTAAAAGAAGGCTATTCGGCTATTACCTGGGAATTTCTCACCGGTATGCCTAAAGACGGTATGCGCGGCGGAGGAATATTGCCTGCTATAGTCGGTACGCTGTCGATAGTTACCTGCGCTATTTGCATCACGCTTCCAATCGGAGTCCTTGCGGCCATCTACCTTAACGAATACGCGAAAGATAATCTTCTGACCAGAATAATCAAGCTTTCCATAGTTAATCTTGCCGGCGTACCGTCCGTTGTATACGGCCTGTTTGGACTCGGGCTTTTCGTAATGCTCCTTAAATTCGGTGTTTCAATAATTGCCGGAGCGCTGACGCTCTCAATAATGGAGTTGCCGGTTATAATTACAACTTCGCGCCAGGCATTAAACAGCGTGCCATATTCATTCAGAGAGGCCAGCCTTTCCCTGGGAGTCTCAAGATGGCAGACAATAGCTCATGTAGTGCTGCCAAACGCGCTTCCGGGTATTATGACCGGCGCTATTCTAAGCATTGCCAGAATCTCGGGAGAGACTGCCCCTATACTCTTTACCGCGGCCGCTTTCTATGTACCGCGGCTGCCGCACTCTGTCTTCGATCAAGTTATGGCGCTGCCTTACCACCTGTACATTATCTCGACGCAGATACCTAACATGCCGAAGAATATCACCTACGGCACTGCGCTTGTCTTGCTCGTTATGGTACTTACCATGAGCCTGACTGCAATCGTTACCAGGTTTTATTTTAGGAAGAGGAAGAGATGGTAGACAAAATACAAATACAGAATCTTAACTGCTGGTTTGGAGATGCGCACAGCGTAAAGAATCTCTCTTTTGAAGTACGAGAAAACGAAATACTCGGTATAATCGGGCCGGCTAACAGCGGAAAGACCACATTCCTGCGCTGCGTCAACAGGCTTAATGACCTAAATGATGGATTCAGGATGGAAGGTTCCATAAAAATAGATTCGCAAGATATAAACTCAATAGACCCGGAAACTTTGAGGAAAAGATGCGGTATGGTATTTGCTCTACCGCTTTCACTGCCAATGTCCGTTTATGACAATGTGGCATACGGGCCGAAAAGACACGGAAAAAGGGACAAGAAAAAGCTCGACGAGACAGTCGAAAAATCCCTTAGATCAGCTTCACTCTGGGACGAGGTCAAAGACAGGCTTGACGCCTCCGCGCTAAAGCTTTCTGGAGGACAGCAGCAGAGACTCTGTATGGCCAGGACCCTTGCCGTAGAGCCGGAGATAATCCTTTTTGACGAGCCCTGTTCCGGCTTGGACCCTATCTCTACCGCAAAGGTAGAAGAGACTATGCTGGAGCTCAAGAAGAAGTACACGATAGTGCTTGTTACTAACAATGTCAAACAGGCCTCAAGGGTCAGCGACAGAACCGCTTTCTTCCTTATGGGCGAACTAGTTGAACTTGATATTACGCAGAACATTTTTGTTTCTCCGAAAGACAAACGCACGGAAGATTATGTGACCGGGCGGTTCGGATGAGGAAGCTCTTTCATGAACACGACTAAACCCGTTATCAAAACAACAGACCTAAACCTATATTACGGAGATTTCCACGCGCTGAAAAATGTAAACATAGAATTCACCGGCAACAGAATAACCTCCATAATAGGCCCGTCCGGCTGCGGAAAATCAACTCTGCTTCGGGTCTTCAACAGGATAAACGACACGATAGAAGGCGTCACGGTTAAAGGAAAGGCGTATTTTGAAGGTACCGACATTTACCATCACTCGTGCGACATCGATCTTTTGCGCAGAAAAGTAGGAATGGTCTTTCAAAGGCCGAATCCTTTTCCGCTTTCCGTCTACGAAAACGTTGCATTTGGACTCAGGGTACACAACCAGGCGGTAGGCAACGAGCTTGACAGCATTGTTGAAGAGAGCTTGCGCTCCGTTCTTCTATGGAATGAGCTGAAAAACAGATTGGACGAATCCGCGCTTAACCTTTCGCTCGAACAAAAACAGCGGCTCTGCGTCGCTCGTCTGGTCGCGGTAAAACCTGATGTCATACTTCTAGACGAACCCTGCTCCACGCTGGACCCGATGGCGACTATGAAGATAGAAGAATTAATGGTTGAACTAAAGAAAAAATACACTATAATAATAGTCACTCACAATATGCAGCAGGCGGCGCGCGTTTCCGACGATACCGGATTTATGCTGCTTGGGGAGCTTATTGAGTTTGGAAAGACCTCGGCAATTTTTACTTCTCCTGGAAAGAAGGAGACCGAGGACTATATTACCGGCCGTTTCGGCTGAGGCGGAGGATAAATGACAAGGCATTTTGAAGAAGAGTTGAACGAGTTAAAAGAAAGACTGCTTTATATGGGCAGCCTCGTTGAGGCAATGATTCAGTACTCCATTAAGATATTGGTCGAGAGAAAAGAAGACCTCGCGAAGGATATTAAAAAGCACGAAGAGGATGTAAACCATATCCAGGTTGAGATAGACGAGATTTGTTTAAAACTGCTGGCCCTTTACCAGCCGACCGCGGGAGATTTGAGGTTTATCACTTCAGCCATGAAGATTAACTCCGACCTTGAAAGGATGGGCGACCAGGCAGTAAACATCGCCGAGAACTCGCTGGATCTTCTCAAGGAACCGCCGCTAAAGCCGCTCATAGATCTTCCCAAAATGGCTGAAATAGTAAAGAATATGGTAAAGGATTGCCTGGACGCGTTTGTCGGCAAAGACCCTGAACTTGCCGGAAAGGTCCTTCAGACGGATGATCAAGTTGATAAGTTTAAAGATGATATCTTCAAAGAACTGCTGGTATATATGAACCAGGACGCCAATAACATCTCACGCGCAATGGACCTTATACTGGTATCAAGAAACCTGGAAAGGATAGGGGATCACGCGACAAATATAGCAGAGGATGTTATTTTTATGGTTTCCGGGAAAGACATCAGGCATCACATGCTCGAGAATAAAGAATAAAATCCCTGGTCAATAAAAAAGGAGCCGCTTACGGCCCCTTTTTTATTCAGGTGATAAAGCTATTGCGGAGTGTATTCTAACAAATATCCGTCTTCTGTTGACAAGTAGAGCCTGGACACTCCGTCATTCCTGCCTTTGAAAATCTGCATATCGTTAACATAGGCCGTGGTTAGGCCGATTCGCGTAGCAGAGTAACTTGACGTTCCGCTCAACCAGGACAACTGATAGATCTCCCGGTTTGTGGTTGCGGCGTAAATGTTGACATTGCCATCCGGTGTAACATTGCCGGCTACTATAGCAGTTATGGCGTTTGTCAGGCTTCCGGTGTCCGTATTGGTCCAGGCAGTCGGTGATGTTGAAGTGAATTCATAAACATGTCCGTCGCCCCCGCCATAGTACAACCTGTTTGTGCCGTCATTTCTGCCTGTCCCGGAAGTAAGCAGTTTCAATGTAGTAGAGGGCGAGGTAACTACGGCTGTGGTAGAAACTGTTGATTCCGTAAAATTCGTTACTACAGCGGATGATGTCCAGGTATACTCATAAATCTGACCGGAGTAGGCAGCTGAATAGATACGCTTTTTGGTATCCGATGTCTTTAGGCTGTCGCAGATTACGCTGTAGTTCTTATAGGACATTGCAGTGGTGCTGATGGAAACTTCTCCATAAACTCCGGTTGTATAGTTCGATTGGTATACCTTCATATTATCATCAACTGAATAGACCTTGTTTATTATTGTCGGGCTGACAGCGTCAGTGGCATCAGGGCTTGCGACTATAACATCGTTGTTCCCGGCACCAAGGCCTCCGTGAGAAGGGGAAACCAGCTGCTGCGTTGTGTTCCAAATGAATTTCTGTGTTGAAGCATTATAGTTCACTTCTGCTGCTGATGCCGCGGAAATACCCGGTGTAGAGCTTGCGCCTAAGCTGTATACCAGCTTGCTGTTTCCGTCATTCTTGGTGTTTCCAATGGCTATAGTCCGTACTACAGAACTCCAGGTTGTTATTTGGGTGGCGTTTATTGACGCGGGAGTGGCGTCTGTCGAGGTCCAGCCGCCGCTATACGTAAATTCCTTCACGGAATATACGGGCGCGTTCGACCCGCAGTAGATTCTGTTGGTTCCGTCATTCCTGCCGTTCCCGAAGGCCATTTTGTAGAAGGCTGTCGTGCTGCTTCCTACCGTGACAATGTTCCAGGTGTAAAGGGAAGTGGTTACCGTGGTTGTATTTGAATAGGACGAAGTCCCCAGCACGTTAAAAGACCTTATGCGGAATGAGTAAGGTGAGTTTTGCAGAAGCCCCGTCCAGGTGTAATTGGCGGCTTTTCTTGCGACAGTAACCGTGCTGCCGTATGTGCCGGTGCCTACTGCCATTTCAATGTAGAACCCCGATTCATTTACAGAATTTACAGTCCAGTTAAGCGCTATTGAACTGGCGCCTGCAGGTACTCCGGTAAGGCTTGCAGGAGCCGTCGGCGGCGCTGTCATGTTTGTGTCTTCGTTTGAGACTCTTGTAAGGCCTGCCGCAGTTGTTGCGCGAAGCCTGTATATGTACGTGTTGTTCGCCGTGACAGAACTATCGGCGTATGCGGTTGCCGACGGCGCGGCGGTTGCTATAGTAGTGTAACTGCCGCCCATGAGTTGCCGTTGGATGAGAACGCTCGTCTGCCCAGGAGTGTTGTTCTGCCAGGAGAGGTCTATCTCGGTCCAGCCTGCAAGTGAAGCAACGAGATTTCCCGGAGGAGGGGCATCAATCGGTATAAGTCCTTTTGACTGACCGTCTTTGATTGTATTACTTACGGCTCCGCCGGAACCAAAACCAATAAAAAATGAATACGCTTTCTCTCCGGTTGAAATTATAAGAGCCAGAAGAAAGACAAAAAACATCGCGACTAATAATGCTTTTTTCATTCTGCCACCCGCCTTTTTAGAAGTAATAAGTTACACCGAGATTAATTATCAAGCCTATGTCGCTGACACTGCCAAGATCGCTTGAGATAGAGATGAAATATGGGCCAAGATCCAGCCCAACGCCAATATTCTTTGTGACAAAGACCTCTCCGCCGAAGAACGCGCCGGCTTCAAACCCGGAGGTCAGAACGGTTGAGAAAGGTATTCCGAATTCAACGCCAAAATACGGCTGTACGGGCGGCTGTCCGGTCAATTTCGGGAGCACATAATAGCCGCGGAGCGCGAGCAAAAGATTGTTTGCCGAATACTGCCCGCGGATTTCAGCAAGGAAGTTGCTGCCGATATCCATTCTGGCCTGGGCTCCGGTCCAGTTAAATCCGACCCCTATTTTCCCGCGGAAGAGGTTGCTGTTCTGGGCTTCTTCTTTTTCAAGAAGCACGACTTCCGCTGAAAGGACAAACACGAAGATAAACAGGAAGAGCAGAGAGAGGAATACTTTCTTTATCATTGAAGTCTCCCGCGCAGGACATTTCGCCTGCTGACCGAATAAAAGTTTCTCATGTAAATGATTATATTCTATAAAGAAAAATAAGTCAATTGCGGTCTTTTCCCGGTATCGTTGTTTTCCCCGACTCTAAGGTATAAACTCCAATAGATGATTATCGCAATGGTGCCTTTCTCATAGTATGCTATGAATATAATGACTGAAAAAGGAGGAAGTATGAAGACGGCAAACATGGAACCGGTCAGGTACCTTTCAGGAGAAGAACTGCAAAAAATTCATGAAAACGCCTGCAGAATACTTGAGGAGTTAGGCATGATGGTTGATCACAAAAAGGCCCTTGAATACCTGGATTCCGCTGGGTGCAAAGTTGATTTTGAAAAAAGACGCGCAAAATTTCCCAGGCAGGTTGTTGAGAAAGCTATTTCTAAAATGAAGACTAACTTTGCAGACAAAAACAGGTCTACTAAAAGAATGTCTGTCAGGTATTCTCAGGTTAGATTCGACAAAAAACCTTTTTGCGTGCACGAAGATTTTTCCGTTTCAACGGGAGGTTTCTGCTGTTTCATCCTCGGGCTGGACGGAAAGAGGCGTTCCGCTAATATTTCCGATGTAAGATCTTCCCTTAAGCTTGCCGATAAGCTCGATCAAATTGCCTACACAGGGCTTCCGGTTGCTGCGCAAGATGTGCCTGTCGGTGTCCGGACGGTAGTTATGGCCGCGGAACTTGCTAAAGCCACAAAAAAATTCGGAGGCATAGAAACATTCAAAGCGCGCGATATTGAATATATTTCCAGGATTGGAGAGGTGGTGTGCGGCGGGAAGGAAGAACACAGAAAGAACCCGATACTTACCGGTTACGCCGAAGTCAGAACTCCTCTTTGCCTTGATGAAGTCATGGCCGATGTGCTTATATCTCATCTTGAGAAAGGCCTGCCGCAAACACTTGAGTCAATGCCTAACGCGGGAGCGACTGCGCCCATGTCTGCGGCCGGCACGCTCTCTCTCGGGGCTGCGGAAACGCTCGGCGGTCTGGTGCTCGGGTTCGCCGTAGACGCGAACGCCACAATGGGAGTGGATATTAATCCGGGCTATTGCGATATGAGGTCAATGTTGTTCGGTTACGCCGGAGCGGAGAGAATACCTCTCCTGGCTGCAAGAATACAGCTCATCAGCGAGTTCTACGGCTGTCCTTCAGGCGTGCACGGCGGCAAGACAAACGCCTGCGTTCCCGGGATTCAGGCGGGAGCGGAGAAAGCGGTTTCAATGCTGGGGCCTGTCCTTGCCGGAGCAATCGGATTCGGCACAGTCGGGCATCTGGAAAACGCCATAACATTTTCACCTCTACAGCTTGTGATTGACAATGAGATTGCCCGGTATGTACGGCGCGCAGTAAAAGGCGTGGAAGTTTCGGGCAGCACGCTTGACTTTGAAACAATAAAGGCAGCCGGGATTGGCGGTAACACCGTCAGCAGCGATTCCACGATGGAGCGCTTCAAAGATGAAGAGTTGCTTTCGCCTTTCTTTGACGCTCTTTCCTGGGGAACAGGAAATTCGCTTGACTCGAAGAGATTTGAAAAACTGGCTGCATCCAGAGCGGAAGAACTGCTTGCCGGGGAGTCTGAATCGCCGCTCAATCAATCACAAATAAAAGCAATTGATGCCATTGTTGAAGAGGCGGGAAGAGACCCGTTGATGAGGTAACCGCCAGGAATAACGGCAGGTATAGTCCTTGAACGCGGCGCGATATTGATATAATATAGTTAAGGAACTAAAGCGCGGAGGATTAAGGATGCAATACTCAGCCAGGGATATTTTTGAACGCTTGAAAGAACGCCAAGTAGCGGTAATTGCCACTGATGACAGCAAAAGCGGGTATGTAAGGCTTCGGGTTATGTACTATGGCGTCACCGACAAGTTCGAATGCTACCTGATGACGCTGAAGGATAGTCCCAAATTATCTCATCTTGCGGGAGCCGGTAAAGTCAGCGTGCTGATTTATAGCCTTGAGAACCCTTTCGACCTTTCCTGGGAATGCGAACTGAACGGCTTTGTCAGTTTGCTTAACTCCGAACAGGAGCAGGCGCGCGCGCTCGAGGAACTAAAAGGAAGAAACCCATTCGCGGATGTAGCCCTTGAAGCCGGACTTACCGCCGGACATTTTGCCTTTCTAAAACTCTCCCCTACTATACTGCGTTTCCGCGTTTACAGTGAAGCTCTCAATAACGAACCTCCGACGGTGATTGAATTTTAATGAAGACAAACTGCTGGGAAATACTTGAGTGCGGGAAGAAGGAATGCCCTGCCTACGGGAAAGCGGACAACAAATGCTGGCTCATCGGAGGAACTTACTGCAATGATGAGATCAGCGGAAAATGCGTAGAGAAGATGGCTGCCTGCCTGGACTGCAGCGTCTTCAAAACCAACTATGATCCCGCCGACTGCTTGAAAACACTTGAAGTCATGTCCGGGCAGTTCAAATCGGTGACAAAACAACTTCTTGCCGAGCAGAATGATATGAAGACTGCGCAAACAAAACTCTCGGAATTCAAAACTACCAGCGTGTACCTGCTAAAAGAACTGGATAAAAAGAACCGTGAGGTTAGTGAAACCATTAAAACCCGCACAGCCGAACTGAAAGAAGCGGAATCCCGCCTTTCTCAAGCGGCAAAGGTAGCCGCGCTGAGCAGGTTTTCCGCCGGCATTGCCCACGAAATAAATAATCCTCTCGGTGCTGTGATTAACTACATCAGGACAACTTTAGCTGACCCTGAGCTTAAACCCGATGCGAGGAATTATCTTGAGCAGAGTTTAAAAGGACTTTTTAGGATTGATAATGTGGTAAAGCAGATACTTAGCTATTCCGGAAGGCAGAACCTTGAACCCGTAGACATAAACAAGCTTATCCTTGAACTGTCGGAGTTTAACAAATTCCGGCTAAAGGAGAAATCTATTCAGCTGTCGCTTAAACTTTCCGCTTCACTCCCCAGAACTTACGCCGACCCTTCGCAACTCAACCAGGTTTTTACAAATGTAATCAAGAATTCCACAGACGCCATGGAAAAGACCGAAAGGAAAGACCTCTCAATAACAACTTCGGCAGAAACAGAATCAATAAGCATAATTTTCAAGGACAGTGGCAAGGGAATCAGCGCCGAACACAGAGACAAAATCTTCACGCCGTTTTTTACCACAAAAGAAGTGGGCGAAGGAACCGGACTCGGGCTCTTTATCAGTTACAATATAATCCAGGTCCTGCGCGGAACCCTTGAAATTCAGGGAATCCCTGAAGGCGGAACAGCGGTAGTGATCACTCTTCCTGTCTTTAAAGGAGAACTATAATAATGACAAACGGTAAACCGAGAATACTCATAATCGAAGACGACGATCTGATGCTCAATATGCTCGAGGACAACCTGGGACGGTCCGGCTATTCCACGTCTTCAGCGGTTGACGGGCTGGAAGGCATCGAGAAATTCAGAAAGAACGATTTTGAACTGGTGATACTGGACCTTAAACTGCCGAAACTTGACGGTATCTCGGTGCTGAAGCGTATTAAAGAAACCTCCCCTGAAGCGGTCTGCGTTATTATGACAGGCTACGGCACTGTGGAAACCGCGGTGCAGGCAATGAAGATAGGCGCCTTTGATTACCTGACCAAACCTTTCCTCGCCGAGGAAATGATACTTATAGTTAAGAACGGGCTGGAACTTCAGTCCCTTAAAAAAGAGAATATGATCCTAAAGAACAGGATTGGACCTTCCGGCTCGCTGGTGAACATAATAGGAAAAAGCCGTCTTATGGAAAACGTTTTCAGGCTAATAGAGTCTGTCGCGCAATATAACACCACAGTTCTGGTTCAGGGCGAAAATGGGACAGGGAAGGAACTGGCAGCCGAAGCGATACACAAACTGAGCCCGCGCAGGGATGGGCCTCTTATCAAGTTAAACTGCAGCGCGCTGCCGGAGGCCCTGCTGGAAAGCGAATTATTCGGGCACGAGAAAGGAGCCTTCACTGATGCAATAAGAAGGAAGATAGGAAGGTTTGAACTTGCGGACGGCGGTACAATTTTTCTTGATGATATTGACGATATGCAGCCCTCGGCTCAGGTAAAACTTTTAAGAGTGCTGCAGCAGAGGGAGTTCGAACGGGTCGGCGGCACTGAAACAATAAAAACTGATGTGCGGGTTATCTCGGCAACGAAGGCGGATCTCCGTGAAAAAGTAAAAGATGGATCCTTCAGGGAAGATCTCTACTACAGGCTCAACGTTGTCCCGGTTAACCTGCCGCCTCTAAGGGAAAGAAGCGATGATATACCTGCTCTCGCGGCGCATTTCCTGAACAAGTTTAATACCGCCATGCAAAAGGATACCGAACTTAATCCCGCAGTACTGCAGGCAATGGCGCGCTACTACTGGCCCGGGAACATCCGCGAGCTTGAAAATCTCATTGAACGACTGGTAAGCCTTGCTTCTTCCAGGGAGATAACGGTTTCCGCTCTGCCCTCATATTTTCTTGAAAAAAATGAATGGAAGGAATCAAGCCTGGATACCGTAGTCAGGCAGGCAGAAAAAGCGCACATACTGCTGACTCTCGAACACTCCGGGGGGGTAAAGAAAAAGGCGGCGGAAATGCTGGGTATATCTGCCAAAACCCTCTGGGAAAAGTCAAAAGAATACGGAATAGATTAGGATTTAACTCTTTCTAAGTACACTCTTTACCTTTCAGATAAGGCCCGTTTTCAGTAATTTGAATTATTAGCCGTTCCAGCCATTACCTTTTGAGCCAATATTACCTTTTCGTAATGCCAAAAACACGTTTCCTGTATATTTACCCATTAATTCACCTCAAATTCAATCTGGCACGCTTCTTGCTTAATGTATAGACAGTTGCAGGAGGGAAATGTGGCAGAGACTAAATTCAAAATAAGGATGTTCGATGCCGCGTTTTCACTAATCATGCTCATTTTAGTGGTTGCAGTCCCCTACTGGTATTTACACCGTGACGCCTCCGGACAGAAAGAGGTCAATATTTTCAAAGACAACAAGCTTATAGCCGAGTGGCCTCTTGAAACTGACCGGATAATTAGCGCCGGACGCATGCACATACAAGTTAAGGACGGCAGAGTCAGGGTACTTGATTCGGACTGTCCAAAAGGCCTCTGCGTTGCCTTCGGATGGGTCTCTTCACCCGGTGAATCAATAGTGTGCGTGGCAAACAAGGTCATTGTTGAAGTAACCGGGAAGAGCGGCGATGAAGATTATGTCGCAATGAGCTACTAAAATGCAAAACGAAAAGAAAATACAAAAAATAGCGCTCCTGGTTTCCTGCGCCTCGGTACTTCAGGCGGCCGAGTTTTTAATGCCGAGCCCTTTGCCCGGTGTTAAGCTCGGGCTGGCTAATATAATTATCCTCATAGTCCTTGCAGACATGGGATTTATTCCGGCGCTTGAGGTCGCGATACTCAGGACAGTCGTCAGTTCACTCTTCTTAGGCACTTTCCTCTCGCCGACTTTTGTGATGAGTTTTGCCGGCGCGGTTACCAGCACTGTTTTTATGGGACTTGCTTTCAGATATCTCGGGTTTATCAGCGCTAGCGTGCTCGGTTCGGTCACGCATGTCATTACCCAGATGTTAGTGGTTTATGCCCTTGTGATTCACCATCCGGGCGTTTTTATGCTGATTCCTTGGCTTGGGGCAAGCGCTGTGGTAATGGGCTGGCTTACCGGGGCTGTCGCTATGAATGTATTCGCCAGGATAAAAGAAGGAGGAATCGCCGACACGCTGCCGGAAGCACAGGGCATAAAGAAGATCGCTCGCAACGCGGCTTTTTCCCGGCCTGCGATGATAAAGATAATTCTCACGGCAGTATTCTGCTCTTTAGTCCTTCTGATCAGCGACCTTAGACTTTACGCGCTTGTGTTATTTTTACTCCTTGCCGCCTCAATAGGCCTAAAAACTCCTCTGGCAATAATGTTCTCCGGAGTTAAAAGGCTGCGAATGTTCCTTGTTTTTTCACTTGTCATTCCTGTATTTTTCAACCGCGGCGGACCGGAGCTATTTACTTTCTGGCTGCTTAAAGTGACGCAATCAGGGCTATTGACCGGATTGCTCTTCGCGTTCAGGCTTATTCTTTTAATGACGGCAACTACCCTGCTTTCTGCTTCAACTCCGGCGGAAGAACTTGCGGGAAGCCTCAAGACGATTATTGGGGAAAGGCTCTCCCTGATAGTAATGATTGCGTGGGAGAATATCCCTGTCTTCTGGGAAAGATCACGCCTCTATATCAAACAGCATAAGTTTGACCGCACTATATTTAAAAAGGCATTGCCGGTAGCGATAAATCTCGTGGCTTTACTCTACGCGGAGACAGAGAAAGCCCGATAAAGGAGGATGAGAATTCCGCAACTTATAAAACGAAGCATCAAAAACAAGGAGGCAGGATGAACAACAAATTCTTGAAATTGATCTTGTGCGCGGCGGTTCTAGCTGTTTTTTCTGCGGTTAACGCGCAGGAAACCGCGGCTCCCTTAAAAAACGACGCACAGGCTGACACAAAGACAGCGCCATCGACCCTAAACACAGAAGTAAAAACAGCGCCGGCGCCCGAGAAAGCAGAGACTAAGGCTTCTGCAAACTCCGGAAATAGCGGCGGAACGGTAGGCGGGAACTTCAAGTTCTATCTCTATGATAAATCCGAAGGAGTCAGCAACGGGGCGGCATCAAGCGAGAGAGCCCTTACAGGCATGACCAGTTTCTACATGTTCATAAACAAAGATTTGTCTGAAAATGTTTCCCTGGAGATAGATCCCGAGATCTCCGTCAGCGGAGGAGCAACTCCTAAATTAGGGGCGGCATTTCCGACTCCCTCAACAAGCCCGACGCTCAGTCTCGGATTACTTAAAGCCCAGATCACCGTAAAACTCCCGGAAAATGTCGAACTCACCGCGGGATCTCTCCGCACCCTCTTCACTGAAGATTACGGAAACATGCTCTGGTACGAGGATGAATTCTTCGGTAACTACGCAGTATGCGGGGGATATTATGGAACACTGGATGACACGGGACTGGAATTCTATAAGAATTTCGAACTAGGACCGGTCTCTCTGCCGTCCTATTTGTATATCCTTGGCGGCGGTATGAATATGCTCGTCAGCAGCACAAATTCGAGAGGCGTACTCGCGCACATTACTCCCGAGATAGGCCCTTTCAAGTTTATGGGTTCTTACTTCTCGACCATGGACGCTACAGGCAATAACCCGATTTATAGGTATTCTGCAGGCGTAGCGTTTAACTATGACCAGTTTATGTTCAGGACCGAGTATATGGGCGGAACCTGGACTAATGTTAAGATGTATGCTAATACTGATATCAATGACGCTTCTCAAGTAACTAGAAACCTCACTCCCCACTCATACTATATGAAAGCTGGTTACAAAATATTCCCGTGGGTCAGGTTCTTGATGGTATACGCGCACTATGACCAGGATTTCAGCAGCCTGCAGAAGTCGGCCGCGGTAATTGGCGGCGGTGCGACAGCAGCCGCGAATAAGCAAGCTTTTGCTTATGAAACATACACTGAACTATCGCCTATTTTGAATTTCTACGTAACGCCTGATTCTATTATCTACCTTCAGGTGATAAATGTGGAAAATTCGAGCATAAGTCTTTTGCCAAGCTCTGCTTACAGCACCGCTGAGCTGAACTATAACAGGCTGGTAGTAGGCTGGAGAACCACGTTCTAAAGGTCGCTAAAAGGCGGGCGGCCGGATAAACCCGGCCGCCTTCCGAACCAAAGAGGGTGATATGAAATTGACTGTAAAGTTGCTCAACATAATCATCTTTTGCGCGGCTATACCTCTATTCGCGTCAACCGGCCCGGACGGTGAGTTGACCAAAAAGACGCGCTACCTGATGGACACCTACTGTTCAGTCCTGGCTCCGGTCAAAGGAGACAAGAAAATTGAGGCGGCGCTTGACGTTGCTCTGGACAGAGTTGAGGAACTTGACAAGAAGTTCAGCGCTTTTAGGCCGGGCGGTCCGGTCTATGAGTTTAATAAACATGCAATTCCGATAACGGATCCGGAGACGCTTGAACTTGTAAAGAGATGCCTTGATATTAATGAAAAGAGCGGCGGCGCATTTGATATCACTGTTACTCCTCTGGTGAAACTCTGGGGATTCTATGGAGAAATTCCTAAAAACCCCAAGATTCCCGGAAAAGAAGAAATCCTTGCCGCCATGAAGCAAATTGGACCCGGCAGCATAGAACTGAAAGACGGCAAGCTTGTAAAACTCCGCTCTTCAGCGGAAATTGACCTCGGGGCGGGAGCAAAAGCATATGCGGTCGGCGAGGCAATGAAATCCCTCAAGAAATCCGGCGTTAAAAGCGCCATGGTCGACCTCGGAGGGGATCTTTACGCGATTGGGCTGTATAACGGAAAACCCTGGAAAGCCGGAATTAAAAATCCCAGAGGAGAAGGAGCTCTCGGTGTCCTCGGGATGACAGAACTTTCAATGTCAACTTCAGGAGATTACGAAAGATATTATGAAATAGCCGGAAGGAGATACTGTCACATAATTGATCCGATGAAAGGCGTCCCAGCTTCTGAACTCATGACTGTGGCGATAATCACCCCGGATGCTACTATGGCTAACCTTCTTTCTACTTCTGTATTCGTGCTCGGAAGAGATAAGGGCCTCAAACTTATTGAAAAATATCCCGGCACGGAAGCAATTATCATAAGCGCGAAAGGCGAGATAACTCTCACTGACGGGCTAAAAAAACTATTTTCTCTAAAAGAGAAAGGAGGAAAGAAATGAAGAACAGAATATCTGCAGTGGTTATGGGACTTGTTTGTTTTCTCGCGTTAAGCGGCACCTGCCTGGCGGTAGAACTTTTAACAAGCGACCAGGCGGTAAAGGAGATGTTCCCAGATGCCGACAAGGTTGATACAGTAAAGAAAGTTCTTGATGCTAAACAACTAGCAGGTATTAAAGAAAAACTGGGGGGCACGCTTGTATATAAGGGGTCCGGAAAAGGCAACACGTGGAAACCGGAAACAGAATATACGCTTTACTATGGAATTAAGGGTGGCGAGAAGACCGGCGTGGCGATAATGGAAGAAGAGCCGGGAAAGTGGGGTCCGGTAAAGTACATAGTAATGCTTGACCCGAAAACGGCAAAAGTAAAAAACATGGCCGTAATGTCCCTGTCCGAAAAGAGGGGACGCCCCATCGCGACAAAGAACTTTTTGTCGCAGTTTAACGGCAAGGGCGACGGAGTCGGGCTCGGCAAGGGCATAACAGGCGTATCGGGAGCTACCATTTCTTCAGAATGTACCTGCTTCTCGGTTAACAAAGTCATCGCGATTTACCAGGAGCTATTAAAATAATTTAAATGGAACTCCGGGACGCTTTTCCAATAAATATTCTTGCAGGCAGCGAGGTCGATGAACGCGCCAGATGGTTCATCGATCTCCGCTGGCTTGCGGTTATAGGCGTAGCCGGAGTTGTAACCGCGGCATCGTTAATATTCAAGGTCACCTTGCCTCTGCGCTTTCTTTACGCCGGCGCGGCAATACTGGCGTGCTATAACGCAGTTTTTCTTTTATATTGGAAAAGGCTCTCGGCAAGCCCCGGAAAAGACAATAAAAAACAGAATCTTTTTGCCAATATACAAGTCGCTACCGACCTGCTTATGCTGACCTACTTCCTGCACTTCGGCGGAAGTATAGAAAATCCATTCGTTTACTATTTTATCTTTCACATGGTAATTGCGGGTATTCTGCTTTCCAACAGAGCCGCCTACGCTCACGGAGCTTTTGCAGTTTTATTGATAGGGTCAACTTCTTTCCTTGAATACGCGGGCGTTATTCCTCATTACCATGTCTCTGGATTTCCGGATTCAGAGATGATCTATAACTTCAAATACCTCGCAGGTTCTCTCGGAGTTCTTTCATCAACTCTCTTCATTACCATCTTCATGGCGGCGACAATCGTGAATAAGCTAAGAGACAGGGAAGAAAAACTCGACGCGGCGAACAAACTGCTTGCAGAGCAAGACCGGCTCAAGTCGCAGTACGTGCTCACTGTTTCCCATGACCTCAAGTCCTCGGTGTCCACTATTCAAAGCTGCCTAAAGGTTGTGCTGAAAGGACTGACAGGAAGCATAGGGCAAAAAACCACCGAAATGTTATCGAGAGCGGAGAGGCGCAGCGTCTACATGCTTGATTTCATAAGCGACCTGTTGAACCTTTCAAGCATAAGGGCGGACAAGAACCTACGAAAGAGCCAGGTTTCGGTTTCAAGAATCGCGGAGCGCACGGTTGATAATTTCAGCCAGAGATTTCAGGCCAAAAAAATCAAATTTGAGTTCCGCGATGAGCTTGAAGAGGCCATGATTCTCGCAAATGAAGACTCCATAGAAAGAGTTTTTATAAATCTTCTTGAAAATGCAGTCAGATATACTCCCTCCGGAGGCAAAATATCGCTGGAATTAAGGAATAAAGACGGTAACATAGAGGTATCGGTAAGAGACACCGGCATCGGGATTGCAGAGGATGACCAGCAATCGCTCTTCAAGGACTTTTACCGGGCTGAGAACGCCCGCATGATAGAAAAGGACGGCACTGGACTCGGACTTTCAATAGTCAAACAGATCATGGATTCACATAATGGCAGGATCTGGCTTGAAAGCAGGCTTGGACAGGGCAGCAGGTTCATCTTCTCACTGCCTGTTGCTTCCGGTTCTACCGGGGAGGTTTAGGATATGGGAAACAAAAAAACGGTTCTGCTCGCAGATGATGATATCGACCTTGTTGAGACGATGAAGATTGTGCTGGAGGCAGCGGGGTTTGAGATAATACCCGCTTACGATACGCTTTCCGCCTTTGAGAAACTAAAAACCGAGAAACCAGACATAATGATCCTGGATGTAATGTTTGGTCCTGGCGGGAAAACGAACGGGCTTGAGCTTGTGTCAAAGATACGTCAGGACCCTGCCCTTTCCGGAACATTAATCCTTATGATTACTTCTGTTAACCTAAAACTTCCTGTTTTTGACAGCCTGCCGGATATGGACGGCATGCCGGTTTCGACGGAAGCCGGTCAGGGAAAAAGTTCAGGCAAGGATGAGTTGTTTACTCTTAATGTTCCGTCCTTTCTGCCGGTAGACGGGTTTATCAACAAACCCGCCGAACCGGACGAGCTGGTGTTAAAAGTAAAAACTCTACTCGAAAAGAAAGTCAGCAAGTGGGCGGGGTGGAAAAAGAAGTAGTTTTTTGAAAACAGATATGCTAATTTACTAAGGTAGCGTTCCGGAGGGTTTATGTCTTTGTACTTTATGCTCGTTGCACTTCATGTGTTCGGCCTGGATGTGGGTATCGGCACCTGCACGGTCACTTACGTGCTAGGCGCGTACGGCATGCTGAATCCGAAGATAATGCCTAAAGCAGTCGCCGTTTTTAAGATATTGTCGCTCTTAATTTGGGCCGGTCTTTTCCTGCTGATTTCATCCGGTGTTGCCCTCTATTTTACATCGGCCGCAACCTACGGAGACGCTATACATTCGAAACTCTTTTTCATGAAAATGGTCTTCGTGACTTTACTCACCATAAACGGCCTCTTCCTGAATATCATAGTCAATCCAATGATGGACAAGGCCGTGGAACTTCCCAATTTCGAAAAAACCCCTGAATACCGCAAAGCCCTTCTGTTTGGAGCTATCGGCGCCGGAATTTCCGCCACTTGCTGGTACGGCGCTTTTTCACTCGGGCTTTATATCTTCAGACTCATGGTATAAACCCGTTTTTTGAAGTTGACACCTGCAGTCAATTCTGTTAAAAACAGCTCACCTATGAGAAATCTATTCCGCGCCGTTTTATTCTCTTTACTGCTTGCCCGTCCGTTCTGCGCCTGCCCGGAATCAGTGACTCTAAACATGTGGGATGTACCGGAAGCCTGGAACATCCAGGGTAGAGTCGTCTTCGACGCTTTCGTTAAACAACATCCTGAAATCAACATTGTCAAAACCAGAGGAATCTCAGTCACGGGAAACGCGGCCGAGTCAGGGTTTATGATGGCAATGGCCGCCGGCACGGCGCCCGATATCTTTGAGGTAAGTTTCCGCGGGCTCAAGCTCTACATGGACCAGGGGTTCCTCTATCCGCTAAACGAATACTACGAGAAGGACAAAGCACTCTTCAAACCTTTCATGTTAAATAAATTTAAACCCATCTACTACGACAGGCGCGGCGGCAATATCTACGGAATACCGGTTAGTTTCAGCGAAGCTTTCGGCCTGTACTACAGAAAAGATCTCTTCAAAAAAGCAGGCTTAGACCCGGAGAAACCGCCAAAAAACTGGGATGAACTCTATGAATACGCCCAAAAGCTCACCGATGAAAACAAAGGCCAGTACGGCCTTGGACTGGGCCTCGGGATCTGGGGAGGATGGCTCTTTCCGAATTTTGTGTGGCAGGCCGGCGGCGAGATGGCGCGCGAATACAAAGAATGCCCTGCCTGCAAGGAAGCAAACAGGCAGCTTGAAGGAAAGTTCGACGGCGGCTGGGCGATATATCCGGATAAGTGCGCGAAGTGCGGCGCGGACATATCTAATTCCGGCAAATATGTCTGGAGGGTAACTTTCAACGAGAAGCCCGGAATTGAAGCCCTGGAGTACCTTAAGAAATTCAGGTTTGGCAAATATACCCGCGGCGGCAAGATCAATCAAGGATGCGCGAAAGTCATCGTTGACTATGATTACGCCATGAAAGAATTCCTTAAAGGAAGCGTCGCCATGATCTTCAGCTATGCCGGCGGCGATATGATTGCCGCCAACTCAGGCTTCTCGGCTTCTGAAGTTGGAATTTCTACCCTGCCGGCGGGCCCCACCGGAATTGAAGCGAACAATATGCAGACTATTACCTGGTGCATAAATTCGCAGATAAGGGACAGGAAGAAGAGGGACGCAGCCTGGGAATACATTAAGTTCCAGGCGTCCGACGAGGCCGCGAGACTCAGGATAAAATCAATAGTTGAATCCGGGCAGGCTCAATATGCTAACCCGGAACTTTTGAAGAAATTCGGCTACGACGAATATTGCGACCAGATACCGGCTTCCTGGGTGAGTTCCTACAAGCGGCAGATTCAGAACGCGCGGCCTGAACCCTACGCTACGGGTTACAAATCCGTAGCCACTGTGGAACTTCCGATGGCGGTTGACAAGGCCCTTACTGAAGAAGAGAGCGATATTCCCTCCGAGCTTGACAAGGTTGTTGAAAAATCAAACAAAGTCTTGCTCGGCGTCAAAGACCCTGTTGAGATGAAAAAGAAACGTTCTCTGGCAAACGCTATTTTTTTCTTTATCGCCGCTCTTTTTATCTGGCTTATGATAATCATCGGGAAGAACCTCGTCGGGATCTTCTCTGCAGACCGGAAGACCAATGTCCATGAGGGACCGGGCGGCCTTAAAGGAAAATACAGGACCACTGCAATAGCCTGGCTCTTTATGCTTCCTGCCCTTTTGTCGGTAGCGGTCTGGCAATATTATCCGCTGCTGAACGGCGTCAGGCTGGCCTTTCTTGATTACAAAATAGTCGGGGCCAGCACATTCATCTGGCTTGACAACTTTATTGATGTTTTCTCTTCGCCGCTTTTCTGGAAATCGATTACAAATACTCTGGTTTTTGTGTCGCTGACTCTTGGGCTGGGTTTCTTCCTTCCCATAATCGTGGCGCTCGTGCTTTCCGAGATTCCTAAGGGCAAGGTTTTTTTCAGGACTCTTTTTTATACTCCCGCTCTTACAACTTCGCTTGTCCTTTTGATTCTCTGGATGAGTTTTTATGACCCTTCGCCGGCAGGGCTGCTAAACAAAGTGGCAGGACTTTTCGGCATCGGCGCGCAAAAATGGCTGCAGGACGCTCAGCATCCGCTTATTCCAATGCTCTGCGTTATCATACCCAACATCTGGGCGGGAGCCGGTCCCGGCAGTATTATTTACCTCGCGGCTCTGCAGGGAATTCCCGATGATCTTTATGAAGCCGCCGATGTTGACGGAGCGTCTGCGTGGCAGAAAATATGGTTCGTTACGGTGCCTCAGCTTCGGCCGCTGATAATTATAAACTTTGTCGGAGCGTTCATCGGCGCTTTCCAGGGGATGGGGAATATCCTCGTAATGACAGGAGGAGGTCCGAGTCACGCGACACACGTGCTCGGGCTCGAAATCTGGATGGACGCGTTCCTGTTTCTCCGTTTCGGCTACGCAACGGCAATAGCCTGGATAATGGGAATGATGTTGATTGGTTTCACTATTTATCAGCTGAGAATCCTTAAGCGGGTCACCTTCAAAGTCGCAAGATGATTTGGATGCTCAGAGGCTCGGAGGTTTGGACGCTGGGGTGGACGCTGGATTAAACATCAAATATTAAAAACGGAAAGGCGGGATTAAAATGCCGATAATAGCAATGGTGGGAAGAAAGAGTAAAAAGAGCAGGCTTTTGTTTACTTTGCTTTATCTTTTCTGCGTTCTCGGCGCGGTAATCTTTACTTATCCTTTCCTGCTTATGCTCTCAAGCTCTACTACAAACTCCGTTGATTATGATGAGTTCAGGCTTATTCCAAGATTCTATCTTGACGATGACGCCCTTTACCGCAAGTACCTCAATCTTAAATATACGGACCGGTACCGCGGGGGCGAGAAGAACATTCTGCCGCTTAACAGCCTTTACAAAACGGATTTTCCATCCTACAAGGAAATAACTGCGGAATACCCGGGTGTTTCCGGAAAGCAGGTAAGAGAACGTCTTGCAGACTACGAAGAGTTTCTTGCAAAACTGCCTTCAGAGTACTGGACGCGCGGTTTCAATTACGAGGTCTTGAAAGACTACAGGAAGCAGACAAAAGTCAAGTTTTTTGATATTGAACACCTCAATAACGGCTACGCAGAAACACTTTCAAGCTTTGAATTCCTGCTCTTCCCTGTTGACGAGCCGCTTGTCAGATCCTGGAAACCGAGCCGCGAGAGCGCGAAGTGGAAGGATTATCTCGATTTCAAAAATAAACTTCCTGCGAGCCACAGGATTCCGGCTTTGCTGGAAAAAAGATACACCGAATACCTGAAATTGAGCCTCTATCTTGAGATTAGCAAACTCAATTCGGAATGGGGAACGGAATACAAAAACTTCGACGGGATAAAACTCGCTGAAACCCTGCCTAAGAACCCTAAAGAGGCAGCCTGCTGGACAACCTATGTCAGGAGCAAGATACCTTACCGTTATATAAAATTCTCAGGGAATAGTCCTGCTTATACATCATACTTAAAGAATAAATACGGAAATGTTGAACGGCTTAACCGTTATTACAAAACCGCGTATTCCCGTCTCGGCGAAGTCAAACTTCCAGAATATGAACCGGCAGAGGACGGCCAGCCGAAACTTGACTGGAGAAATTACTGCGATACAGACGCGCCGGTCGGTTCAATTCATATTTTCGACGCGTCACAGAAATACGCCGAGTTTCTTTCCTCATTGTACGGGCGACCTGAAAACATGAACCGCGCGTATGGAACATCCTGCAAATCTTTCTCCGATGCGCCCATGCCCGTAAGAGAAGAAGACCGCTCATACTTTCTTTCGCACAAAAAAGGACTCCGCTTCGGGTTCATCATAAACAACTATTCGGACGTCCTTAGCTATATGCTGCTGAACGGCAGGGCCAGCGTGAACACGGTGATTCTGGTGCTTGCGATGCTACTTACCAGTCTCACTGTTAACCCTCTCTGCGCTTATGCTCTTTCAAGGTACAGCCTGCCGTACGCCTACAGAATACTGTTGTTTCTTCTGGCCACTATGGCTTTTCCCGCGGAAGTGGGAATGATCCCAGGGTTTCTTCTTCTAAAACAGCTGGGGTTCCTTAATACTTTCTGGGCGCTAATTCTTCCCGGCATGGCAAGCGGGTATAATATATTCATTCTAAAAGGATTCTTTGACAGTTTGCCGAAAGACCTCTATGAATCCGCGGATCTTGACGGAGCAAGCGAAGCTCAAATGTTCTGGCACATCACGCTCCCTTTGAGCAAACCCGTTTTTGCTGTCATAGCCCTCTGGACCTTTGTAGGAACTTACGGAGGTTTTATGTGGGCCTTTATCATCTGCCAGGACCCCAAGATGTGGACCATTATGGTCTCGCTTTACCAGTTCCAGCAGTCAAGCGGCGCGAACGGCCAGCATCTGGTTATGGCGGCGCTGACATTTGCTGCCTTGCCGGTGCTTCTGGTCTTCATATTCGCCCAAAGAATCATTATGCAGGGAATAATACTGCCTGTTGAGAAATAGCAAGAGTCAAATTGATTTGCTAAAACCTGCCGTTTTTGCTAAAATACCAGAAATGCTGATGTAGCTCAGCTGGTAGAGCAACTGATTCGTAATCAGTAGGTCACCGGTTCAATCCCGGTCATCAGCTCCATTAAAGACAATTGCTGATTGCTAATTACTAATTACTGATTATGGTGATTAGTTTTAGTTTTTTCCGTGAATTTTCAGGAAATCAGCAATCAGTAATAAGAAATTAGCAATTGTTGCTATTGAGGCTAATGAATGAAAAGGTTAATTCTTTTTATAGCCGCGGCAGTACTCCTTTTAGGCATTTCCGCGAAACAGGCAGTAAGCTCAGACACTCCAGACTTTGAAACCCGCAAAGAATGGTTCAATATTAACCTTAAAAACTCTAAAGTAGGTTATTCTTTCGCTGTTTATGAGCCCTCCGAATACGAAGGCAAAGCCTGCCTGAAATTCTCAACTTATATGAAATTCGGCCTGCTTCGTATGGGGGCTCCGGTTGAGATGGATGCCGGAGGGACGGCCTTCATGACAAAGGATTTTTTACCCCTCTACTTTAAGCTAACCGAACACCAGGCAGAGAAAGAAAAGACTGTAGAAGGAATACTTGTCAACGGCAGCCTGTCACTGACAATAAATATTGCCGGACAGGAAACTCACAAGAAAATTGCCTATGAGAAGAACGCTATTTTTGCCGACGCGGGAGATTTCTTCGCACGGCGCAAGGGACTAAAAGACGGAGAAAACTTTACGATAAGGGTTTTTAATCCGGACTCTCTAACATTCGAAGATCTTAAGTGCGCGATTTATTCCGACAAAGAAAACAAAGGCGGGTTTTTGCTCCATACTGAGATTCTCGGCGTTGACACGGTGCATTATCTGGACAAGGACGGTAATACTCTCCGCTCGACAGTTCCGGCGCTCGGAGCCGAGACGGTAAAGACCGATGAGAAGGACGCGCTTGCTTTTAGGCCGTCTGAAATAGACATAATGAAAGAAACCTGCGTTCCCTCAAACGTTGATATTAAAAACAATTCCGCTGTAACGCTGCTGGAAGCAAGAATGACTTTCAAGGACGCTGTCCCGGAACGGCTCAAAAAACATATTCCGGCGGACGCGAGACTCTCCCGGGACGGCCTGAGCATTCTTTTTTCTAACAAGACAGACCGCTTCAGGGAAGAGGATGCTCTTCAAAGGCCAGTAAGAACCATCGAACTTACGCGCTATCTTATTCCCAGCACCTATGAACAATCGGCTGATAGCGGGATAATAGCCGCGGCAGTAGATGCGGCGGGAGACGAGAAAAACTCCTCCCGCGCGGCAAAAAGAATAATTCATTGGGTTAACCGGTATCTTAATAAAAAGAATTTCAACACCGGTTTTGATTCTGCCGTGGAAGCGCTCTCAGGCAGACAGGGCGACTGCAAAGACCACTCGGTTCTTGCCATAGCAATGCTTAGAGCGGCAGGCATCCCCGCGAGAGCAAGCGCGGGGCTCTTCCCGCTGGGTTCGAAATTCTATTATCATATGTGGGTTGAGGCCTATGTAGGCAGGTGGATGGCGCTTGATCCGACTTTTGACGAAGCGCCTGCCGATGCCGCTCACATAAAGCTGAATGACGGGGTGCTTGACGAAACCGGAAGATACAATCTAATGTTGGACATTCTGCAGTACTTTGATAAGATAAGCTTGGAAATAACGAAGCTTGAGGAAAAGGGGTAAATATGTCGAAGGAATACACCACAGTAATAGGATTGGAAGTGCATGTACAGTTAAAGACTGAGTCGAAATTGTTTTGCGGCTGCTCCACGGGATTTGGGGCGGAACAGAACACGCATACCTGCCCGGTGTGTCTCGGCCTGCCCGGCGTTCTTCCGGTAGCGAACAAAAAAGCCGTCGAGCTGACTGTCCTCACGGCTCTCGCGTTAAACTGCGAGATACAAAAGTACAGTAAATTTGACAGGAAGAATTATTTTTATCCCGACCTTCCGAAGAATTTCCAGACCTCCCAGTTTGACAAACCTTTTTCTAAGAACGGGCGGCTTGAAATAACAGTCGGCGGCGTCAAGAAAGTAATCGGAGTGACACGGGCGCACCTTGAAGAGGACGCCGGAAAACTGGTGCACGTCGGAGCCGGCGGGCAGATAGGGGCGGCCGAAGAATCTTTGGTGGATCTTAACCGCACGGGGATACCTCTTCTGGAAATAGTCTCCGAGCCTGACATGCGTTCTCCGCTGGAAGCTTACGAGTATTTGCTGGCGCTTAAGAGCCTCATACAGTACATCGGCGCTTCAGACTGCGATATGGAGAAGGGGACTCTTCGCTGCGATGCAAATGTCTCACTTATGGAAAAAGGCGCGGACAAGTTCGGAGAGAAGATAGAGATAAAGAATCTCAATTCCTTCAAGAATGTCCAGAAAGCTCTTGAGTTCGAGGTCGCTAGACAGACGCTCGCGCTTGAGAGCAGCGAGAAGCTGAGGCAGGAAACACGGCTCTTCAACGCCGATCTCGGAGAGACCGTGCCCATGCGCTCGAAGGAAGAAGCGCACGATTACAGGTATTTCCCCGAGCCGGACCTCGTGGCCTTTGAATTCACGGAGGAGATGATTGAAAACATACGGAAGCAGCTGGTTGAGCTGCCTTCGGCGCGCGCCGGGAGATTCATCGCCGGGTACGGGCTTCCTGAATACGACGCGGGCGTGCTTACGGCTTCAAAGGACACTGCAGACTATTTCGAAAAATGCGTTAAGCTTCTTAACAAGCCGAAAGCTATCAGCAACTTTGTAATGACCGAACTTGGCGGCATGCTTAACGAAAAGAAATTAGAAATTAAAGATTCGCCGGTTTCCCCGGAAAACCTCGTCAAGCTCGTGAAACTGGTAGACGGCGGGACGATCAGCAGCAAGATGGCCAAATCCGTATTTGCCGAAATGTTCGCGTCAGGCGATGACCCTGAAACCATAGTTAAGAAAAACGGACTGGTGCAGATTTCTGATGAAGGGGCAATAGCTCTGGTGGTTGACAAAGTCCTTGCTGAAAATGCAAAAGCGGTACAGGATTTCAAGAGCGGTAACGAGCGCGCGATTGGCAGCCTTGTAGGACAGGTAATGAAGGCAACCGGAGGCAAGGCAAACCCGGCAGTAGTAAACAAGCTTCTAAAGGAGAAACTATCCAAATGAATCAACCGGTAAGAGTAGGTCAGAGAATAATCCTTAAGATCGACGAACTCGCGTTTTCTCCGGATGGCATAGGCAGGTACGAGAACTTCATAGTTTTTGTGCCCTATTCCGCGCCGGGCGATGAGCTTGAAGTGCTGGTCACTGAAGTCCGCAAGAATTTTGCCAGAGGGAAGATAGAAAAAGTCCTAAAACCTTCGCCTGACAGGATAGACACTCCCTGCCCGGTCTTCGGCGAGTGCGGCGGCTGTCACTGGCAGCATATTAAATATCCAAAACAGCTGGAGTATAAAGAAAGGATCGTGCGGAACGCGTTGAGAGCGTTCCAGGAAGTGCCTATAGAAAAAACGCTCTCCGCGGATGAACATTACTATTACCGCAACAAGAGCCAGTTTCCCGTGGATGTCCCGGGAAAAAAGGCGGGCCTCTTTGCCTTAAAGAGCCACTACGTGGTAGATATTGAGAATTGCCCTCTGATATTGCGCAAGCTGAACGACATCTACGGTTTCGTTAAGAGATACCTGGTAAAGAACAGCTATCCGATAACAAACCTCAGGCACATTGTTGTAAGGGGAAGTGAAACAAAAGATGACACGGCGATTGTTCTGGTGCTCCGTGACGGCAGCCTTGACGAAGCCACAAAACTTGCCAACCTGCTTCGTGAAGAATTTAAAGATATTTCAGTTCTGTTTAACCTGAATAACACCGAGACCAATATTATTATGGGAAGCCAAACCATAATGATGTTCGGGGACGGTTCCCTTACCGAAGAATGGCCGGATATTAAATACAAAATTTCCCCCATCTCGTTCTTCCAGACCAACACGACCCAGATGCGTAAAATGTACGATCTTGTCAGCAGTTTGGTTACGGAAGATTTGACTGCGGAGGCCTGCGATCTCTACTGCGGGGCAGGCACCATATCGCTGCTGATTGCGAAAAAGTTCAGAAAAGTAATAGGCATTGACGAGGTCAAACCGGCCATCGCCGACGCAAAAACAAACGCGGCACTGAACAACATTGAAAACTGCGAATTCCTGAACGGCAGGGTGGAAGACATAACAACGAATTCACTGACAACCGGCTACAGTCCAAAAACGGTTGTGCTTGACCCTCCCAGGAAAGGTTGTGAAAAGAGCGTGCTCTTGAACATCAAGAAACTCGGGGCCAAGGAAATAATCTATGTTTCCTGCGACGTTATGACCCTTGCAAGGGACTTGCTGGTCCTTAAAGAAGATGGTTATAAACCTGTCTTTATCCAGCCCCTTGACATGTTCCCGAATACTTTTCACGTCGAAATTATTGTAAAGTTGGTTCAGGACGAGAAATTCAAAGCAGCTGAACCCCTGCCTGAATTGCCTGCTGTTGAACCGTTAATTATAAAGGAAAGACAGCAACAGACGGTTGTCGCAGATGCGAAACCTGCCGCTGTAAAGATTAAAAAACCCTTTGCTCCAAGACCAGAAAAAGTAAAGAGAAAACGGCCGAGCGCTAACAGGGTAGAAAGAAGAACCGAGTCTGACAGGCGTCCTTCGTCGCGGCAGGATTCCGGCGATAGAACGCGTGAAAAGAGGCCGTATGACTCCGGAACTTCCCAAAGAGACAGAAAATATGTCTCTTCAGCAAGACCTTCGGAAAATAGCGCGAGGAGAGCGGAGCGTTCCGATAGACCGTCAGGTGCGCCCGTCAGGAAATGGCAGGCTTCGAAAAGCCCCTATTCCAAAGGTCCCTCTCACGGCAGCAGGACTTCCGGTTCAACTTTCTCCGGAAAAACGCTCTCTGAGCGCGGCGGGAACTACAAAGGAAGATCCGAGAAAGGGAAGAGCAAGGATTTTAAGGGGAACATACCGTCAAAAACGCGGAATAAAGGAAACGGCCGAAGCGGCGGGTACAAAGGCAGAAAAGATGACCGGAGATAAACTGCAAAAAACTGCGGTAAAAGCCGCGAAAGAAGCCGGAAAGATACACCTGAAGTATTTCAGAAAGCTAAAAAGCTACGGCTTCAAGGAATACGTCACAAATATAGTAACGAAGGCCGATGTAGAGTCCGAGAAAGTCATTAAGGATATTATTCGCAAGGAGTTTCCAAAACACGGATTCCTTGCGGAGGAATCAGGAGAAGAAAACAGTTCCGGAGAGTACCGCTGGATAATTGACCCGCTTGACGGAACGGTCAATTACGCGCACGGGTTCCCGCTATTTTGTTCTTCAGTCGCCGTCCAACATAACGGCGTCACGGTTACCGGAGCAGTATACGCCGCCTATATAGACGAACTTTTCACGGCGGTTAAAGGAGGCGGCGCGTTTTTAAACAATAAGAGGCTTGCTGTTTCATCCGAGAGATCACTAAAAAAGTCGCTTACCGGCACCGGCTTTCCTTACTCGATTTACTTTAGGCAGGGCAAACAGTTCGACTGGTTTAAAAATATAGCCTCAACAGGCCCGGTAAGGCGCGGCGGTGCTGCAGCGCTGGATATCTGCTATGTCGCGGCCGGGGTCTTTGCCGGTTTCTTCGAGCAGGGTCTGAAACCCTGGGATACGGCAGCTGCTGCGCTGCTCGTTGAAGAATCCGGAGGCAAGCTCTCTGACTATTCCGGCGGGAAATTTGATATTTTCGGAAATGAAACTTTGGCAACAAACGGAAAAATACACGCGGAGCTTGTAAGAAAGCTTTCGAAATAGACGCAAACTTTGTCAGAACAGGAGAACCTTTTGGCTGACGGAGATATTCAAATAGAACGAAGAGCATATCCGAGGTGGGTGATAGATCTCGAATTGACCTTCAAGGTTATAAGGGACGACGGAAGCGGCGTTCTAAAGAAATTGCTGGCGAGAACGGTAAAGGCCGTGACCAGGAATATTTCCGGCGGGGGGGCATTGCTTTTAACCGGCGAAGCTCTAAAACCCGGCGACCGGATTGAGATCAGTTTGCGTTTGCAAAGCTCTGAGACTGCCGTCAATATTTTAGCCGAAGTTACCCGGGCCGGAGTAGAAGGGGCAGCCGTCAGGTTTCTTCATGTGGCGACTGAAAGCGATGAAGTTCTCCAGGGAATGATAAGACAGAAGCTGCGCTACTCTGTAAGGTCAAATATGACGCCTCAGGAAGCGCTGGAAATGGCAAGAAAAGAGTATTTCTTAAGGATGCTGGACGAAGAACTAAGCTCCCGGAATATGTAGACAGGCGGGATAATCCAAGGAGAGTTAATGAAAAAGTACAGGATAGTCTTTGTCGGAGCGAGTTACCTTTTTTGTCACAGAGTTTTCAAGGATTTGGTAAAGATTGAAGAGTTGAGAGAATCAACGGTTGTGCTGTTCGATATTAACCCTGAACCGATTAAATACATATCTGCCGTCTGTAAAATAATGAATGAGCTCTCCGGGACTAATATAAAAGTTGAAGGAACCACGGACCGTAAGAAGGCGCTCTCGGGCGCGGATTATGTTATGCTCTGCATCAATGTCGGCGGCGAGCTTGCGGATATGGAGATTGGAAAGATCTGCGTTAAGCACCGCATCAGCAACACAGTCGGCGACACAATGGGCCCGTCCGCCCTGGTCAGATCCTTCAGAAACATAGAAGCTCTGATGGTCATCGTCAAAGACATGGAAAAACTCTGCCCGGACGCGTGGCTCATAAACTTCACCAATCCCATGAGCCAGCTGACATCTGTAGTTCAGCGTTACAGCAAAATAAAATGCGTCGGATTGTGCCACGCCATCGGCGGAGTTGAAGAGATGGTTTGCAAGGTTTACGGCGCGAAGAAGAAAGAAATAGATGTTTTTGCCGCCGGCACCAATCATTTCACGTGGGTAAAAGAAGTCTGGGTCAAAGGGGAGAACAAGACCGAGTCCTGGTACAAAGATTTCATCAACTACACCACAAAACCAAAAGCAGGAAAGAAGAACAGCAAGGACTGGCTGGAACAGGAACGGTTGCACGAACATTGGGAAATAACAGGAAAGCTCTTCAAATGGTACGGGATGATGCCTGTAGCCGGTGACGCTCACATCGTGGAATTTTTCCCGTATTTCCTTGACCCGAATTCAAAGAACGGCAAAGACTACGGGCTGAACCAGAGAGATTTCAGGAAAGCCATAAAACAAAAACAAGATTCGAAAAAACTTCTTAAAAAATGGATAGCTAGAGAAGAAGATCCCTGGGATATGGACAAACCTTCAGGAGAAGAAGCCCATAACATAATGATGTCCATAATCAGGAACAAAGGAGACATAAATCCCGCGGTAAACATCTTGAATAACGGAAGCATCAGCAACCTGCCGGCTGACTATTGCCTTGAAATTCCTGCGGTTTTCGGCCAGTTCGGCTTCAAAGCGTTGACTCTGGGCGCCTTGACGGTACCCGTCGCAGAAGTTGTCGGAAAGATGGGCGCGATTCATAAACTTACGGCTGATTCGGCAATGACAGGCGACAGAAAACTTGCAATGAAAGCCCTGATGCTTGACCCGCTCCTTAAGGATTTTAAGAACGCCGAAGTCCTGCTTGAGGAAATGCTCGTGAAGCAGAAGAGATATCTTCCGAGGTACTTCAAATAGCGTGAAAAATACTTCTAAAAGGTCGAAAAAAGGCGCGGCAATACTTGGAGCCGTGGGAATAATCACAGGTTTGGCGATTGCTGCCGGACTGGGCCTTTCCTCTTCGGGAAAGGTTAATCCCGGCGTGCGCCAGGCAGAGAGTTTGCAGGATGCTTTTGTCTCTGTTTCCGAAACACTTGCCCCGAGCGTGGTAAATATCAGCACTGAACAAGTGCTCAAGTACCGCTACTACGGCTATAACTTCAACGACCTTTTTGACCGTTTCTTCAATTTCGATGACGCGCTCCAGCGCCCGCGAGAAAAACAATACAAGCGTACCGGTCTCGGCACTGGATTAATTGTTTCAGAAGACGGATACATCCTCACGAATTTCCATGTAATCAAAGAGATGACCAAAATTACAGTTATCCTTTCCGATAAAACCAGTTATACTGGAAGAGTCACCGGAGTCAATAAGGCCAGGGACCTCGCGCTTGTAAAGATTGATCCGGGCAGAAAGCTAGTCAAGGCCGTGCTGGGCGACTCCTCAAAGGTCAGGGTTGGACAATGGGCGGTTGCCGTCGGAAATCCCTTTGGTTACGACCATACCGTCACCGCGGGTATTGTGAGCGCTATAGGCAGGGTCTTTGAGGACAGCGACGAAACCGGAGTGCGCAAGCTTCCCAATTTAATACAGACTGACGCTGCAATTAATCCCGGAAATTCCGGCGGGCCGCTGGCAAATATTTTTGGCGAGGTCATCGGGATAAATGTCGCTATTGTTTCTACATCCGGTTCATATGCCGGCATAGGTTTTGCGATCCCTGTAAATGACGCCAGGGCAGCAATTGATGAAATGATGAAGAGCGACCGGGAGCTTGCCTTGGCTGAAAAGTCAGCCAGGCCTTCCGGCAGGGAAAGAAAGCAGAACGGAGCCGTTTTCCTGGGAGTGCATGTAGCCGACCTTACTCCTGACCTGATAGCAAAATATGACATTTCGGAACGCGCCGGGGCTGTAATTACGGGCATTGACCAGAACGGCAGGGCTATTTCCAGCGGGCTTAACGAAGGAGACCTTGTCATAGAAGCCGAAAAACAGCAAGTGAAGAACTCGGATGATTTTGCCAAGATTACCGCAAAAGCCAATCAGGATAATGGAGTGCTAATAGTTATAAAACGCTCAGGAAAGATTATGTATACCGTTCTTTACAGGTAAAACCTGCCGGAATTACCATGTGCTTGTTGACAACTATGCCCTCCTTTGATATTATGGAACTGAAAAATCTCCAATATTTCAATGCTTTTTATAGTTTCGGGATATATTTGCGTAATTCGAGGAATAATGAAGAAAAAGAATGAGTTTCAGGGAATAATCTGGGTCGCTTCTGCGCTCTTTCTTTTTACAGCGCTTGTGCCTTTAGATATCCTTGGAGTCTTCGGCAAGTATCTGCGATCAGCTTTTTACCTTCTTTTCGGCTATGTTTCCTTCCTATTTCCGGTCCTGTTCGCGGTTATCGGCATTTACGCCTTTAAGGCCGAAAAAATAGAAAAGCGCGAGCTGAAAGGAGCAGGTTTTTTTGTCATCCTTGCCGGCCTTTGTGTCTTCCAGTATCTCTTCGGGATTGACAGGATAATGAACGTAAATTGTATAAGCGATCTTAGTGATAATGACCAATTCGGCCTTTTGCTCGGCGGCTTCCTTGTAAATTACACAGGGTCTCTTGGCGCCGGTTTTATCGCTTTCCTTTCGCTTGTGCTCGGTATCTACTTGCTTGAATTTGACAATCACGCTAAAGGAATTCTTGCCCGCTGTTACGCCTGGCTTTTGGAATTGTTCAGGCATCCTTCAACCGCTGCTGCTCCTGAGCGCCAAAAAAGAGAAGAAAAACCTCTCGGCAAGACTGACAAAGGCGCAATAGTCATACCAAAGATACCCGACGCTTCACCCTCTCGACAGGAAAAACCACCGAAAGAAGCAAAACCTGAGAAGAAGAAGGAGCCCGCAGGAATAAAGGCCCCCGGGGAGATCTCATACGAGCTTCCGGCGATAGATTTGCTGAATGAAAAGCCTAAACCGGTTAATTCTGAAGATGACATAAAACTCTACTCGGAGATAATTGAAAAAACCCTTGCCACCTTTGACATAAAAGTAAAAGTTATCAATGCGGTTTCAGGGCCTGTCATAACCAGGTTCGAGCTTAAACCGGACGCAGGAACAAAAGTTAGCAAAATCTCGGCGCTGCAAAACGACCTCGCGCTAAACCTGAAGGCTACCAGAATCAGAATAATCGCGCCGCTACCGGGAGTCGGCGCGGTAGGCATAGAAGTGCCAAACAAAAAGCCCGTAATTGTCAGTCTCCGTGAAATGCTTGAAGATGCTGAGTTCACAAATTCCAACGGCAGAATGCCTGTGGTTATCGGCAAAACCGTCGACGGGAAAGCAGTTATCGCAGACCTGGCAGAAATGCCGCATCTGCTGGTTGCGGGAGCGACAGGCTCAGGGAAAAGCGTGTGTCTTAACACTATCATCATGAGCCTGCTCTACAGGTTCAATCCTGAAGAACTCAAGATCCTGCTGATAGACCCAAAGCGCGTTGAATTCAGTCTCTACCGTGACATACCTCATCTTTACACACCTATAATAACGGAAACAAAAAAAGCCACACAGGCCCTAAAAGCCGTAAGTTACGAAATGCACAACAGGTACACAAGGCTTTCCGAAATAGGCGCCCGCGACATCGCGTCTTATAACGCGGCTTCGGATGTCAAAATGCCTTACATTGTTGTTATCATAGACGAACTCGCCGATTTGATGCTCCTCGAAGCGAGGCAGGTCGAGGAGGTTATAACTCGCTTGGCCCAGCTTTCGCGCGCTGTCGGAATACATCTAGTATTCGCCACGCAGCGCCCTTCCGCTGACATTATCACCGGGGTAATTAAAGCAAACTTCCCCTCAAGGATAGCGTTACAGGTATTCTCCATGACTGACTCGCGCGTCATTCTTGATACCGGCGGCGCGGAAAACCTTCTGGGCAAGGGAGATATGCTCTTCTCGCTGGCGTCGTTCCCTGAACCCTTAAGAGTACAATGCCCTTATGTATCTTCCGGAGAAGTTAAAAAGGTAATGGATTGCTGGAAGAGCCAGGCAAAACCGGAGTACTCACAGATAGAAACAGCGCCTTCCGCCACCGGACTGGGTGAATCAGGGGATGATGACGGACTGCTAAGAAACGCCTTGATCGTGGTGAAAGAGAGAAAAAGGGCCTCGGCTACGCTCTTAAAAGGCGCCCTCCATGTCAGCGACGGCAAGGCCGCTAATCTCATAAGTATTATGGAGACGCACGGATTGATAGGGCCGTCCCAGGGTTCTAAACCGCGCGACATTTATTTTGAGAAGATAGAAGAACTCTTAAAGAATAATGACCCTAAATAACTTTAAATTAATCCTGCCGCTGTTT
>CAIWWK010000106.1 GCA_903916325.1 Candidatus Firestoneibacteriota bacterium | reverse complement strand
TTCGCCGCGGATTCCTTGGATTCGGCTTCTATGACGCCTTTAAATTCGTTGCCGTCCCCGTCAACCGCTGTGTAAGAATAATTAGGCATTACCCACCCCCTGCAATTTTCTAAATCCGGATCAAGCGGTGCCGGCCACCTTGATTATCTCATCCAATGTCGTGATACCTTTCAACGCCAGTTCTATGCCGCTGCTAAACAGCGTCTTCATGCCGCCTTTAACTGCCGCGGCTTTTATTTCATGCGGCTGTGCTTTTTGCGCGACCATAGTGCGTATCTCGTTATTCATCATCATAATCTCGTGGATGCCTGTCCTGCCGCGGTATCCCGTATTGTAGCATACCTCGCAGCCCTTGGTCTTATAGAATGTCATCGGCTTCTTGGAAAGTATCTGGGCGAATGTCGCCAGCTGCTGTTCCGGCGTGAGTATTAGTTCCTCACGGCAGTGCTCGCAAGCCCTTCTCACAAGACGCTGGGCCATAACCATGACAAGACACGAGTTTATCAGGAAAGGCTCAATGCCCATATCAATAAGCCTGGTCACGGAACTCGGGGCGTCGTTCGTGTGAATGGTTGAGAACACAAGATGTCCTGTCAGCGCGGCGCGGATAGAAATGTCCGCGGTTTCAAAGTCGCGCATTTCTCCGAGGAGAATGATGTCCGGGTCGTGCCTGAGGAAGGACCTTAGCGCTTTCGCGAATGTAAGGCCTATTTCTTCTTTAACCTCGAGCTGGCCGATGCCGAAGAAAGAGTATTCGATAGGGTCTTCGATGGTTAAAATGTTGTCGCCCGTGTTATAGATTCTGTTCAGGGCGGCGTAAAGCGTGGTGGTTTTTCCTGAACCGGTAGGCCCCGAGATGAGTATCATTCCGAAAGGTTTATTGATGGCCTCGTCAAAATGTTTGAGGTCATCGCCGTTCAAGCCGAGTTTCTCAAGATCAAGCACCGTCGCGCCGCGGTCAAGGATTCTCATCACGCAGCGCTCGCCGAACTGGTTAGGGATTATGGAAACACGGAAGTCGATATCGCGTCCGGAAACTTTCTTGCTGATACGGCCGTCCTGCGGGATCCTGTTCTCCGCGATATCAAGCCTGCCCATGATCTTTATGCGGGAAATTATCGAATTGTAGAGCTGGAACGGCGGAGCGGCCACTTCGCGCAGTATTCCGTCCTTTCTATACCTGATTCTCATTGTTTTCTCAAACGGCTCGATGTGAATATCGGTTGCTCTTTCTTTAACGGCATTGATTATGATGAGGTCAACGATCTTGATGATAGGCGCGTCATCGGCTGATTCTGCGGCCTTCGCGGCTTCCTTTTCCAAGGAGTCGTCATCCAGCAGTTTATTGTCTATCTGCCTGACCATATCGCGCATTTCGTCCGGCAGTCCGTACGACTTGCTGATGGCCTTATTGACTGCTTTCTCCGAAGCCAGCATCGGTTTGATATCTTTGTGGACCAGGAATTTCACGTCATTGATCACGCGGTAATCAAGAGGGTCCACCATCGCGAGAGAAATGACATTATCGGAAACGGCGTAGGGCAGGACTTTGTAGCGCCTGCAAATATCTTCCGGCACCAACTTTACAACTTCTACGGGAATTGCCGTATCGTTCAGGTTTACTGTGTCTACATCGAGTTGACTGCCGAGTGCCTTCAAAAGTTTGTCTTCGGTAATATAGCCGAGGTCAAGCAGGGCGTGTCCTATCCTCTTACCGCCCGCCTTCTGTTCGGCAAGGGCCTTCTCTAGCTGGACAGGCGTTATTATTTTTTCTTTAACTAATATTTCGCCTAAACGGAGCTTTTCCATTTTTCCCCTCTTAGTCAGAACAAAGAACCCCATACAAAAAAGCCGCCAAAACTACCAAAAGAGGCAGCCCGGCGGTCTATGCTCAAAACGAGCGGTCAGTATAACGTTATCGGTACGCCCGGCGATCTACTGATTTTGATAGACCCGTAGCTTTGCGAGCCCGGATCGCTCCGGGTTTGCCTTTTCGGATGTTGAATTATTCTACAATATTAAAGGATTTTAGTCAATTGTAATTAATCAAACACTATCAGTCAAATCACGGATAGCAGGAACGGTTCTCAAGCACTTTTTCCGCCTCTTCCTGTCCAAGGGATTTAAGGTTTATAGACCTGCAAATCTTGCCGTTTACGAGCTCCACCACCCTGTCCGCCTTTAGCGCGATGTCGCGGTCGTGGGTAACCATTACCAAAGTTGTATTATTTTCAGCGTTTATTTCTTTCATAAGAGAAAGAACTGCCCCGCCTGTTTCGGTGTCAAGATTTCCAGTCGGCTCATCGGCAAAAATAAGCCCCGGTTTGTTAATAAGAGCCCTGGCTATTGACACCCTCTGTTGCTGCCCGCCGGACATTTCCCCGGGAGACTTATTCCTTTCACCGAGAATACCTATTCTTGCCATAAGGCGCTCGGCATCTTTTACAGTCTTGGCCGGCGCTTTCCCGCTTCTTATATTGAACGGGATTAAGACATTTTCAATAGCCGAAAATTCCGGCAGCAGGTAATGGAACTGAAAAACAAAACCGATGTTGTCATTCCTGTATTTCGAGAGCGAATTGACATCCATGCCGGTCTGCTCCTTTCCGTCTATGACAATAGAACCGGAAGTCGGAGGATCAAGTAACGCCAGACAGTTAAGGAGCGTGCTTTTGCCTGAGCCCGAGGGCCCGATAAGCGCGGTGAAACTGCCCCGTTCAACCTCAAGATCAATATTGAAGAGCACCTGCGCGCTCATTTTGCCGGAGGTATAGATCTTGTTCAGTTTTTTTGCCGAAATGATATTGTCAGCCATTCCTTATCACCTCAATAGGCGAGAGGCCAGCAGCCCTTCTCGCCGGAATGAGCGACGCAAGAGTTGAAGCGAGGCAGGCGAGAATTACAGGAGTAATAATCATTGCCGCGGAAAAGTCAAATCCGAAATTTATCCCGGCAAAGGTTACAAACATATATCCGATACCGAGCCCCCCGAGAACTCCGAGGAAGGAACCAAACAGCCCGAGCGTAAACCCCTGATAGATGAAAATTTTGGCCGCGCTCCAGTTTGAAGTTCCCATTGCCTTTAGTATTCCAAGCTGTCTTTGTTTCTGGACCGCGGCAATACCCAGCACGCTCGCAATACCGAGCGAGATCGAGATTATGACAAAAAAGAGTATCGTGTCGGTTGAGGAACTCTGGGCGCTGAGAGCCTGCAGGAGTTCCCTGTTCTTTGACTGCCAGGACTCAAGTTTAACCCTTGTGTAATTCTTCGCGTAACGCCCGGCAATTTTATCTGCCGCGAAAACATCCAGGACCTGGACTTCTATGGATGAAACACCGCCGATACGGAGAAAACTTCTCGCGCGGTCAAGCGAAAGAAAGACCAGCCCGTTGCCCGCTTCGGAACCAATGTCAAATATCCCGTTCACCTGCACAAAGATCTGCTCTCCCCTGTCGTTTTTCAGGTTTAATTTATCGCCTGCTGAAAGAGAGAGCCTGTCAGCTATCTTTTTTCCGAAGAGGGCGGAATCGCCCGAGAGTTCTGCTTTGCCTGAAACGATATTCCCGGGAATCTTGTAGAGCTTTAACCCTTCGTTTGTAACGCCTTTCAAAATAACTGGCACCGTGACACCGCCTCTTTCAATGAAGCCGGAACCGTTGACTGTAGGGGAAATTGTCTTGATAGCTGCGTCTTTCTTCATGTCTTCGGGGTACTGCTGCCAGGAGAGTATTTCTGTTTTTTCCGAATAGATGGGATTTCTGTTGTCGCTTGACACCTTCTGCGCTCCGGACACATATCCGGGAAGCGAATCCGCCGGGAGCAAGGTGATATGCGGCGCGGCGCCGACCGTCTTGTCAACGAGGCTTGTCTGCAGGCCGGACATAAGCGAAGAAAGAAAAAACTGGACAGCCACGCCCATGGCGATGCCGAGGATTATAAGAACAGTCTGCCCCTTTCCTTTTTTCAGGAAACGCAGGGCTATCATCCATTCATAACTTCTAAACATCCTGCTCCCTCGAAACCTTTGGGTGATGACACCGATGCAAAACTGATGTCACCGATTTAGCGGCGGTCTAACCGTGACATCGCTGTTGTTATCGGTGTAATCAAACAAATTATTTGCCAACCAATGTAGTACCTTCCGGAATGTTTTCGGCAATATAATATTTCTCGCCGACTTGCCTTGCGGAAATAGAGGTTTTTTTCACGCTCTCCTTTTCTTTTATAAAACATAAAAGCTCCCTGCCTTCCACACCGACGAACCTTGAAGGGACGGCGAGAACCTGTTTGAAAGAACCTGCGTGTATCTCGGCGCTGCCGGTCATTCCGTGCTTGATAAAAGGTTTCCTGTCCCTGATAACAAGTTTTAAATTACAGGTGCCTTTAGCCGTATCTATTGAGGCGCAGACAAAATTAATTTCGGCTTTGACCTTTTCCGACGGGTAAGCATCAAAGAGTATATCCGCCTTAAGCCCGAGCTTCAGGTACGGCAGTTCTTTCTGGTCAACATCCGTCTCCAAGACCCAGTCCTTCTTTTCAATAACCGTCATCAGAACCGCGCCGGCTTTCACTTTCTCGCCTGCCCGAGCGTTTATCTTCTTGACAAGACAGTCATAAGGCGCGGTGATGTGCCGGTCTTCAAGGTTTTTGTTGTCTATTTCCACCTTTGCCTTAAGAAGCGCGAGCTGATTCTTGAGGGAGGCCTCCTGCCCGGTCTTTGCGAAGGAATCAACGCGCAGTTTCGTCTGTTTGTATTTTGAATCGGCTGTCTTAAACTTATTATCGGCCTGCTCAAGTTCAGCCTTGGTAATGGTCTCTGATTTGGCGAGTTCGGTAGAACGATCGAAGTTTTTCTTCGCGTCGTCAAGCGCGATTTTGTCGGAATTAAGCTGCTCCTGCAGAGCCGGAAGGTCCTCTTCTTTGGCGTTCTTCAGGTGTATTTCGGCGTCATTCAGGTTTGCCTTGCTGATGGAAAGGGCCTGCTGTTCGTTGAAGTCATCAAGCCCGATAAGCAGAGCGCCTTTCTTTACGGTACCCCCCTCTTCGACTCCTAGAGTTTTTACTTCTCCTGCCGAGGCTGCAGTAATATCGTAAGGATCAGGATAAGCAACCGTGCAGTTGGCAAGGATATTGTAATCCAGGTCCATCTTCTTTACGGTGTATTCTTCAGCCTTCTTGCCGCAGCCTGAGGCAAGGATACACGCGCTCAAAAGAAGTGCTAAAAATGCGGGTTGCTTCATGCTTCCTCCATTAAATTGTATCAGTCTGTCTTTCCGAGGAGCGCGTTTACCTTCGCCGCCGCCTCATCGAGCGCTTCTTTCGGAGTAGACTTCTTTAGGAGAGCCTTCTCGACAGCCTGGTCAATCATGTCCCGGACCGCCTGCCAGTTCCTGTTCCTGGGATCCACTCGCGCGAAGTGCAGCTCATTAATGCCGATCATAAAGAGCGGTTGTTCGTTTAGATACTTCAGCATTATATCGGTCTTGAGCGCTGAACTTCTGACAGGCAGATACGACGTCCCGGCAGCCCATTTGGAAGTACCTTCAGCCGAAGATAGGAATTTTATGAACCTCCAGCAGGCCTTTCTTTTCTCCGGGGTCATGCTTGCCTTCTTAAAGACAGCTAGATTTGTTCCTGCAATCGGCGGAGCGAGCGTCTTCCAGACCGGGAGCTGCGCCAGCCCAATTTTAAAGGAAATGTTCTGTTGGAGCTCGGACAGGCGCGGCGTGGTCGCAATAAATGAAGCCACTCTCCCTGAGGCGAAATCATTATCAAGGTAGTCTTTTGAGTAGAACGCGGTCTTTTCTTTGTTGCCCAACTCGCAAAGCAAACTCAACACCTCAACGCCTTCCGGGCCGTTGAAGAGCGCTTTTGTTTCCTTCTCGTCAAAGAACTTCCCCTTTTGCGCGTAAAGCAGGACCTCAAAGATGTCAATATTGGCCTTAAAGCCGAAACCGTACTGTGTTACATTTCCCTGCTTGTCCTTTTTCGTGAGAGTTCTCATAATATCGCGAAATTCTGTCATATCGTAGGGCGGCTTCACTCCGGCCTGCTTAAAGAGCGAGGAATTATAGTAGAAAGCGTAGATGCTCTTGTTGAAGGGCATCGTCCACAGGACATTGTCGTAGCTGTTGTTTTTAACGAATATCGGAAAAATGTCATTCATATCTTCTTTGGTAAAGGATGGGTCTTCTTTTATAAGATCGGCTACAGGTATCAGCATCCCGGCGTCCTTGAACCTCGTGGTCCAGTTTTCATAGACCTGGGAGATGTCCGGAGGAGTTCCGGAGCCAGCCGCGGCGAGGAGTTTCTGAAGCAAATTGTCATACTTGCCGACATACTGGGCGTCAATCTTCACGTCCGGGTTTTGAGCTTCAAAATCTGCTATTAGGGCTTTGAGGGTCTTGTCCTTGGGATTGTTCATCGCGTGCCAGAAAGTGACCGTGCTCTTTCCGGTAGAACCGCAGCCGGAAAGAAGTATTATCCCCGCAAGAAATATCAGTAATTTTTTCATAAGTCCTCCGTTCAACAACAAAATTATAGACTATATGGAGACCAATAACAAGCATGGAGGTTCTTAACGTTCTTAACGTTCTTAACGTTCTTAACGTTTTTAACGTTCGTAACGTAAAGCTAAAACCTTTGATTGAGCCGGTTTCGTTTGTAACGTTCTTAACGTAAGGCAAAACCTGCTGCCTTTGGTTTACGTTATGAACGTTATAAACCTTATGAACGTTATAAACTTTTGACTTTGTTTTGCCTTTGATTTACGTTATAAACCTTATAAACTTTACAAACCTTACAAACTTTTGACTTTGAATTAGTTCTTGATACCCGAAGTCGCTATCCCCTCCACAAACTGCTTCTGGGCGAAGAAATAGATTAAGATAATCGGGAGTATTGAAAGGACTGCCGCGGCCATCATTAAATGATATCTCGTGGAGAACTCGGCGCTAAAGTAGGCAAGCCCTACCGGGATGGTGCGCATTGACTCGCTGTCGGTCATGATAAGCGGCCACAGAAAGGAGTTCCAGCTCCCGATGAGCGAGAATATCCCGACGCTTATGAAGACCGGCTTTGCGGACGGGAAGACTATCTTCCAGAGTATCTGCCAATGGGTGCAGCCGTCTATCTCCGCCGACTCAAAGAGCTCCTTTGGAAGCGAGAGCACGAACTGCCTTACCAGAAATATGCCGAAGACGGAGGCGGCCCAGGGAATTATGAGAGCAAGATAGGTATTGTGCATGCCGAGGTACTTGAGGAGCATATAGTTCGGGACCAGTATGACCTCCATAGGTATCATCATCGTCCCGAGGAAGAACAGAAAGAACGCATTCTTAAACTTAAAATCCAAGCGCGCGAAAGCGTAGCCTGCAAGCGCCGCTGTGACTATCTGGAGCACCGTGTTGAATATCGCCACCAGCACGCTGTTGAAGAAGAACATACCGAACGGCGCCGATTTCATGGCGTCAATATAGTTATTGAAATTGAGAGCCGACGGGAACCATTTTGGCGGCATAGAAAGCACTTCCTGCGGCGCCTTAAAGGAAGTGGAGACCATCCAATAGAACGGCAACAACATTATAATCGCACCCAGAATGAGCACCGTGTATGTAAGAACCCTTTTGAGCCTCATCTTTTACTGCGCCTCCGCACATCCGCGCATCTGCGCGTCAATTCCCATAATGTATTTTGCTTCCCCAGAACTTATTCTGCAACACCGTAAGCACAAATGTTATTAAAAATACTACGAACGAGATGGCGCTGGCATAGCCCATATCAAAGTTTTTGAAGGCGTTCTCGTAGAGGTAAAAGACTATCACAGAGGTTGATTTGAGCGGCCCGCCGTCCGGCGTCAGCATGTAAATCTGCGTAAAAGTATGGAATGAGTTGATGAGCGAGATAAGCGTGACGAAAAAAACCGTCGGCATAAGGAGCGGCCAGGTCACATTCTTGAATGTTTGCATATCTCCCGCCCCGTCCAGCTGAGCCGCTTCGTAATACTCGCCGGGAATAGTCTGCAGTCCAACGAGGAATATTATAATATTATAGCCGATGTTCTTCCAGACGCTGACCATAATCACCGCCGGCATAGCCCAGACTGGGTCCATCAGCCAGTTTATCCTGGACACCCCGAAGAAGCCGAGGATGTAGTTCAAGAGCCCGATATCCGGCTGGAAGATCCAGAGCCAAACCATCGCTACCGCGTTCATTGAGGTGATGACGGGCAAAAAATAGGCCGTGCGGAAGAAAGAAAGCCCGCGTATCTTCTGGTTCAGGAGTACGGCAATAAATACCGAGATGATGATGCTGAGCGGAATTGTTCCCGCCGCGAAATAGAAGGTATTGAAGAGCGACTTCCAGAACATTTCGTCTTTGAGCAGTCTCGCGTAGTTTGAAAGGCCCGTGAAAATCATCGGAGACAAATTGTCAAACTTGAAGAAGCTGATATACCACGCGTAGAAAGCGGGAATGACATGAAAGAGAAAGATAACGGCAAAGGCCGGAAGCAGAAAGAACACCGCTGTCCTGGTCTCGGCAGGCCTTCTCATACAACCCTCTCTCGCGGGAACCGTACCGCGAGTTCATAAAGGTCAGAGTACTTCCTCGCCGACTTCTCCCAGGAGAAATCCGCGGTCATAGCGGTACGGATTAGATGAGACCACGCTTTCTTGTCAGCGTAGGTTGAGACAGCCCGTGTTACCGCTTCAAGCAGGGCTTCCGGGGAGTAATTGTCAAAAGTGAATCCGTTTCCCCTTCCTGTAACGGGATTGAAATCGGCGACCGTATCATAAAGCCCGCCGGTCGCGCGCGCTACCGGGATGACTCCGTACTTGAAAGATATCAGCTGTGAGAGCCCGCAGGGTTCAAAATGCGAGGGCATCAGGAACATGTCAGAACCGCCGTAGAGCAGGTGCCCGAGCGGGTTGTCAAACCTGAGATTGACCGAGAGCCTGCCTTTGTATTTTTCGCTGAGCGCCTCTAGGGCTGGATAAAACTTCCTGTCGCCTATGCCGAGAAGAACGATATTTATGTCGAGCTTCATCAGACCGTCCATCGCTTCCGTGAGGATATCGAGGCCCTTCTGCTCGTCAAGGCGGGAGACCATAGAGATAAGCGGCGTATTTTCACCGGATTCCAGCTTTAATTCCCGGCCAACCAGGCTCTTGTTTACCTGCTTTCTTTCAATTGTTTCTAAGTTGTAGTTTTTTGCAAGGTACTTGTCTGTTAACGGGTCCCACTGCTCATAATCTATGCCGTTGATAATTCCGTGCAAATCCTGCTCTCTCGCCCGGAGCACCCCTTCCATTCCCCGGCCGTACTCGCCGCTCTCAAGTATCTCGGCAGCGTATTTTTCGCTGACGGTGGTAATCAAGTCTGCATAGAGGAGCCCGGCCTTAAGGAAGCTAAATCCGTTCCAGTATTCCAGTTTCTCCGGCGTGTAAAGCTCCCAGGGAAGCCCGGCCTTCTCCATAAAAGTGTTCTCAAAGTAGCCCTGATAGGCAATGTTGTGGATGGTAACAACTGTGGCGCAAGTTCCCAGAGCGGGAAAGCGACCGAGCTTCAGAAAGAGCGGAATCAGCGAGGATTGCCAGTCGTTGCAGTGAATTACATCCGGGATCCATTCAAGCTTTTTGCAGGCGGAAAGCACGGCATTATTAAAATAGAGGAAGCGCTCGGCATTGTCAGGGTAATCCGCGCCGTTCTCTCCGTAAAACCCCCAGCGCCCGAAATACTCTTCGTTCTCAGTGAACATCACTGTGATGGCGGTTCCCGGCAGCAGGCAGGTTTTGAGCGTCCCGCCGCAGGAAAGTTCCCCGCGTTTGCGCATATTCCAGGACTTGTCTTCAATCGCGCCGTATTTCGGGATTGCCAGACGGACATCGTGCCCCATCCGAAACAGAGCTTTCGGCAGGGAACCCGCGACATCCGCGAGCCCGCCCGTTTTGGCAAATGGAACTGCCTCCGAAGCAACGAAGAGTATTTTTAGGGCCTCAGCCATTAAGCACCTTTCTGTTCACGAGAAATGAGGCAAGCCCCAGGACAACGCAAAGGTACGCGAACATATCCCCGATTGCCATATAAACCGTCTTTCTTCCGGGAACAACAGGCATTACGAACTTTAGTTTTGTCTTTTCAAATATCTGTGTCGCCGCGGCTATTTCGCCTTTATAGTTCACATAGCCGGAGATGCCGGTGTTGGCGGCCCTCGCAATATTCAGGCGCGTCTCAACGGCCCGGAAGGCGAGCATAGAGAAGTGCTGGTAGGGCATAGCCGATTTTTGATACCAGGCGTCGTTGGTGATATTAACCAGATATTCAGCTCCCTCATTAGCCCTCTGCCTGGCAATTTCAGGAAAGATTACCTCGTAGCAGATAAGCGGAGAGAACCTCTTTACGGCAGTAAATATCGTAGAGCCTGAGCCGGGTGAATAATCCGTTATCCCGAACTCCAGCTTGCTCACGCCTTTAAGTATATTTCGCAGCGGAATGTACTCGCCGAAGGGTACAAGGTGTGTTTTGTTATACGCGCCCGATAACCTCCCGTACCTGTCATACAGGAAAGCGGAAACATAGAGTTTATCAACCCTGCCGTCTTTGCCAAAGACCGCGTCCGGCGTGCCGACGAACTGCGGGGCGCCGGAGGCTTGCGCTATGCCGGCGACAACGGCGGCGTATTTCTTTTCGGAACGCAGGAAGACCGTGGAGGCGCTCTCCGGCCAGAGATACAGGTCAACCGGTTCTTTGTTAGAGAGAGCGAGGTCCTTGTAGGTTTTGAAGTTCTCTTCGGTAAACTTTTCGTCCCACTTAACATCCTGGGCGATATTACCCTGAAGGACGCAGACGGAGACCGAATCCTGTTTTGTCACGGGTTGAAGCGCCTGAGCCGCAGCCGGGAGTTTATGCTCCATGCTGTTGAGCTCAACCAACCCGTAGGTAAAGACAGCGATAAGCGCGAGCGCGGCTAGTACCGGCCCGAGAAACGCGGCTTTATCTTCCTTTCTTTTTATGAAGAAGTAAGCTATCCCCGTGTTCACCAGAACGACAACGAAGGATACTCCGTATACGCCTGTAAGGGAGCCAAGTTGTAAAAGCGGAGCGAGTTTGTACTGCGAGTAGCCCAGCAGCCCCCACGGAAAACCGGTGAGGAACATACCGCGCAGGTACTCAGAGGCAACCCAGAGGAACGGCGCCGCCATAAGCGGAGCGAACCTGAGGGATGAAGCGAACAGCGCGACATACAGAGCAAGATAGCAGGACAAGAGCAACCAGAGCGGCCAGGCAAGAGCCCCAAGTTCCTTGATATACAGAATCCAGTAGAGCAAACCGGCGAAGAATACAAATCCCGTAATGAAGCCGATAAGAAGGACCCTCGGGAAAGTCTGTTTGTTTATTGCGAAAAACAATGGGACTAACGCGACCCAGGCAAGATAACCCGACCAGGCCGGAAAAACAGGATCTAAAACATTTGGAAAACTAAGGAAAAGCAGGATACCGGAAAGGACAGCCAATATATAGTGCCGTGGATTCATACAGCAATTATATGGGGAAATATGCGGGTTTTCAACTAAAAACAAGAATCGTTTATAACGTTTATAAGGTTTGCAACGTTTATAACGAAAACATAAAAGCCGTGTATTGAGCAGTTATCGTT
>CAIWWK010000105.1 GCA_903916325.1 Candidatus Firestoneibacteriota bacterium | reverse complement strand
AAGCCTAACACCGGAGGTTGACCTCCCGGTCTGGCGGATGTCGGAAACCTTGCTCCTGATTACCACGCCGCTGCTCGTCATCACCATTATTTCGTCTTCCTTCGCTACTTCTTTGATCCCGATGACCAGGCCGGTCTTCTCGCTGGTCTTAATATTAATTAGCCCTTTGCCTCCGCGCCCCTGAACTCTGTAGGCTGAGAGGTCTGTTCTCTTGCCAAAACCCCTCTCGGTCACGGTGAGCAGGCTGGACTTGTCAAAAACGACTTCCATTCCTATCATAAAGTCGCCCTTGCCGAGCTTCATGCCTTTCACCCCTATTCCGGAGCGGCCAATCTCTCTTATGTCTGATTCTTTGGAACGGAGCGCGTAGCCGTCCCGTGTTGCCGTCACGACATCCTGCTTGCCGGTCGTGATCTTGACCGCGATAAGTTCATCGCCGTCGCGCAGGCGCAGAGCGATAATACCCGTAGATCGCGGATTGTTGAACTCGGAGAGGCGTGTCTTCTTAATCATGCCCTGTTTCGTGGCCATTACCACAAACATAGTATCCTTGAACTCTTTAATGGCGAGCGCGGCCGTTATCTGTTCTTGGGTCTCAAGCTTTATAAGATTGACTATGGGCCTCCCCTTGGAATATCTGCCCGCCTCAGGTATCTCATAAACCTTAAGCCAGTATACCTTGCCCCTGTTCGTGAAGAGCATAAGGTAGTCCCTTGTCGTGGTCACGAAAATATCCTCGACAAAATCATCATCCTTCGTCTCGGCGCCGGTTATGCCTTTACCCCCGCGCCTCTGCGCTTTGTAGGAAGTGACCGGCAGCCTCTTCACATAGCCGAGGTGCGACATGGTGACAATAACATCTTCTTCTTTTATCAGGTCCTCGATGTTGATCTCCGCCTGTTTGGCTATTATGTGGGTCCTTCTCTCGTCGCCATAGCGCGTCCGGATATCAATGAGCTCTTCCTTAACTACCGCGAGCACGTTCTTTGAATCGGAGAGAATGTCTTTGAGTTTTTCAATGAGCTTGAGAAGCTCTTTGTATTCAGCTTCCAGTTTCTGGATCTCAAGATTCTGCAGCTGCCTGAGACGGTAATCGAGGATGGCCTGCACCTGCACCTGGGTGAGCTTGTACCTTTTCATAAGCTCGGCTTCGGCATCCTTGGAAAACCTGATTATTTTTATTGCCCTTTCAAGGTCATTTATAATAATGAGCAGGCCTTTAATCAGGTGGACCCTTCTCTCTGCCTTGTCGAGGTCGAATTTGGTCCTTCTTATAATAACCTTGCGCCTGTGTTCGAGATACTGGCTCAGCATTCCCTTAAGGTTCAATATCTGCGGCTGCTGGTCCACAAGCGCCAGCATTATAACGCCGAAGGAAGACTTGAGCGAAGTGTGTTTGTATAGATTGTTGAGTATTATCTGAGGGTTCTCGTCTTTTTTCAGTTCTATAACAATGCGCATCCCGTCCTTGTCCGATTCATCTCTTATGTCGGAAAGGCCTTCCAGTTTCTTGTCGCGGACAAGATCCGCGATACTCTCAATAAGCCTGGCTTTATTCACCTGGTAGGGGATCTCATAGACAATAATTCTCTGCTTTCCGCCCTTCATCTCTTCTATGCGGGTCTTTGCCTGAAGAGTTATAGAGCCCCTGCCCGTGCTGTACGCGTCCTTTATGCCGTCGCGGCCGAGGATATAGCCGCCGGTCGGAAAATCCGGACCGGTGATTATGCCTATCAGCTTGTCAATCGTTATATCCGGATTATCAATGAGCGCGATTATTCCGTTTATTACCTCGGTCAGATTATGCGGCGGTATGTTGGTAGCCATTCCGACCGCGATGCCTTCCGCGCCGTTCACGAGCAGGTTGGGAATCTTTGTCGGAAGCACCTGCGGCTCTTCCCTGGACTGGTCGTAGTTGGGAATAAAATCAACGGTATTCTTTTCTATGTCAGCGAGGACTTCATCGGAGATTTTAGCGAGCCTGGCTTCGGTGTACCTGTAGGCGGCAGCGGCATCCCCATCAACGGAGCCGAAGTTTCCCTGTCCGTCTATAAGAGGGTATCTTATCTTGAAATCCTGGGTCAGCCTGACCATCGTATCGTAAACCGAAAGATCTCCGTGGGGGTGGTATTTACCGAGAACTTCACCGACGACCATTGCGGATTTTCTGTAGGGTTTACTGTGGGTAAGGCCCATCTCGTTCATGGCGTAGAGTATTCTGCGCTGCACAGGTTTCAACCCGTCGCGCACGTCAGGCAGGGCCCTGCCCACGATAACGCTCATAGCGTAACTTAAGTAGGATTCCTTTATCTCGTCTTCGACATAAATAGGTTTGACTTTTTCGTTCGGGCCTATTCTGACCGCAACTTTAGGTTTGACGGCTTTTGTTTCCGCGAGTTCTTCCTGCACGGGAACTTCTTTTTCCTGTTCCTTGGCAGGCAGTTCTTTCTTCTGCAGGGGCTTGGCCTCTTTAGCTGGTTTCTTCTTCTTTTTAGACAAACTGTCCTCCAATAAAATACTGCGGCCTGAAGGCCGAGAGTATTTTGTTTTGGTTGGTAAAAATATATTTCATGCCGAATTTCCGCCGGGGACGAGACCTCGCCGGCCGCTAAGCGGCCTGGCGGGCATCCCCGCCATGAATGGCGGGGTTTTCTTCGGCATAAACGAAATAAACTTATCCTGACTTTACACTGTGATTTTAGCAGGAAACGCTTATAATATCAAGAATTTTGCGATTTTTTAGGAGATTTTATTGCATGAAACAGGGCAGGGAGTCATCCATTTAGCGCGTAAAAACGCTATTTTTTTAAGCCTGACTCCGTTATATTTTCTTCTTTTTCGAGTTCATCATTAGTGTAAGCCTTGAAATATTGGAGAAAGTAGGACTTGTCCTTCTTTAAATTAGACGGAGAAAGAGACCAGATCGCTATCCTGTCTTTGAGAACAAGAGCCCCGCCTCCGTTAGTGCTGACACCGGCAAGGTCTACCTCCAGATCGCTATGACCCGGTCTGGCCAGCAACATGGTATCGCTCCGATCCGCGTACTTAATCGGCGATTTAGGTTTGATAACAAAGTTAAAGCTAAGTGGCTCGTCTAAAGGGTTGAAGATACCAATCTTCAAGACATCATAGCCGTCCCAGACCCCCCGCTTCGGAGGGCATTCCGCTATGCAGCCGCCGCCGTCTTCTGTGGCGGTAACCTTAAGCGAGACACCGCCTTTTTTAACAGCGTGCTCTTCCGAGAGTGAAACCTCGGATTTGATTCCGTCATTTGTGGTCTCACCTTTGTCTAGCTTTAGTACATCCAGTTTCTTTGCGAAACCAGGAGCCGCGCAAAGGAACACCGTAATAAGAACGGCAGTCAACAGCTTGTGTTTTTTCATGGAATCCCCCGGGCGGTTCAACCGCCTGTTGCTCCGGCCATTACGGCCGCCGGCTGGCTTTTCTCAAGCCTGAAGTTATTCACGTAAAAGACTTCCGGCGTTATGCTGAACTTATTCTGCGTAAAATACCACTCATGAACGTTCCTATCCCAGCGGTACGATTCGCCTGTCAGTGAGGTTGCGCCCCTAAGATCTATTGCAACGCTTGAATAACCTGACCGAACACCTGCCGTATAGAGAAAAATCTTTCCCTTACCTGCATCGGGCAGGGCGCGGACACGGAAGTCGAAGATAAGAACCTTCTTCCCAGGATTGTAAACATCAAAACTGAACGTATCATATGTTTTCCACATGTTGACCGCGGCAAAATCCTCGCCGACCGCCCATTTTGCGCCGTGCGGCTGCACTCTGATCATCTCTTTTCCGCCAAGCTGAACGCGCGCCGACCCGGCATTCACAATATTTGGAGGCCTGGACCAGGGTTCAAGGACATACCTCACATAGTTCCCGTAGGCGCTGATATCGACAGGGGAAGTTATGCCGGAAGAGTTAACTTCCTTAAAACAGCCGGCGGCTACAGATCTGACTCCCGACTTTTCCGCTGCAACTCCGAGGTTCATCTTCACGGCCGCTTCAAACTTTTTGTCATTCTTTTTGTCATTCTTTTTTACATTCTCGTTCTTAAGCTCGTTGAAAACAAGTGCGGATTCAAGCCCGTAGCCGGATTTTGAGAGTGAAACGCCGACGATGAATCTTCCGTCCCTCGTTTTTGTCCCCCCCTTGCCGGCAGTTTTCACGACTTCAAGATAGTCGAGGGATTTGACCAGGGCTTTCAGTTTCTGGTCTCCTTTCAGATTAGCTGACCTCTGATACGCAAGCTTGCTCTCCTTTGCTCTTTCCGCGAGAAAAGCCGAAAGCGAGGCCGTGTAGGCGTCAATACCAGGCTTTGTGCTTATCCCGGAATAGATGCGGACAGCGTCATCGTAATTCTGAGTTTTTTCGCATTCAACTGCCGTGAGAATTTCATCCTGCACGCGCCGGACATTGTTGCAGGCAGCCTCAACAACAACACCGCTGCCAAAGATATTATTAAAGAATTTTACCGCGCCGCCGGAAAGGCTCCCTTCGGATTTTCGCCTGATAATGTCTTTAAGAATAGCTATCATCCTGACATTATCGTGTTTATCTATGGAATACAGGGCATTCTCCAGCGAAGCAACGGCAGTATAATCTATGCTGTCGTTTGAGAGCTCATCAGCCTGCTGGTGCTGAAGCGCTGCCTTGACCACGGGCTCAGAACCGCCGGAAAACGAATACTTGGCGAAATCCAGTATCTTGGTGTAATCGGATACGTTAATAACGCTGTAGACAGCGTCATAGCCGAATACCACCGCAAGTACTGCGGCAACGGCAAACGCCGACCTCAGAACCAGCCTCGGAAAGAATCCCCGCCTGTACCTGCTTTCTTCCCGCTCTATGCTCTCAAATACTGTTGAAACCATACCCGGGTATTCAGCGCAGCCGCTATCCTTAAGGAGCAAAACTTTCGCGCCAGTAAGTTCGGCATATTCCAGGCAGCAGGGAGCGCAATCCTTAAGGTGCAGTTCCAGAGCCGCTTCCTCGGCAGAAGTTGCTTCTCCCGCAACCTTCCGGGTTATCAGTATTTCACATTCTTTACAGTTCATGTTCTCCCGTCACTTTTTCGTATTCCTTCTTGAATAGTTTCAACCCATAGTGCAGCCTTGACCAGACCGTGCCTTCCGGAATCTTGAGCAGTTTCGCTATCTCGGCGCACTTGAGCTCCTGGTAAACCTGAAGGACCAGAACCTCTTTGAACTCCGCCGGCAGGGCATCGAGCGCTTTTCTGACAAAGTACGCAGTGTCCTTTCCGGCAACTGTGTCTTCGACCATATTCCGCCGGGTTCCCTTGTTTTCCGCGAACTCCAAAGGTGTAAATCTTACCTTCTGCCGCCTCGCTATCTCGTTTATATAGATGTTCCTCGCCACCGTGTACATCCAGGTCGTGAACTTGCTCAGCCGGCGGTAGCGTTTTGCGGATTGAAATATCTGCACGAAAACCTGCTGCGCGTAATCCTTCGAATCCTCGATATTTCTGAAATAGCGGTAGAAGTAGTTTTGCAAAGGACGGGTGTGACGTTTGACCAGTTCCTCAAAGGCTTTTTTTTTGCCTTTTCCGGTTAGCAGCATCAGGTCTTCGTCATTCTTGTCGGTAAGTTGAGGCATTGAGAGCTATATTAACACTATCAAAAACCGTTGTCAAATATACATAACCGACAAGCCGGTCCGTATAATTAAACAAATCAGGCGTGTTTTCCTTCAAAATATGAGCTATGCGGCTGGTATAAGCGCGCCTGCTTTCGCAGGCCGGGAAAAGAAAACCCGGGCATAAACGCCCGAGTTTTAGATATCAAGCAAGGACCGTTCTTTACTCGGCTTTTGTCACAACAATGCGGTGCTTAACCGGAACCACCCTGGCTTTTACCGATTCCGAAAGTTTCGCCTGGAGCCTGAAGTTCTCTTCCCTGTAGGCTTCCACTGCCGGGAATATCTTTAACATCCTTGACTTTGCTTTCAGTTCGTCGGGGAGCATTTCCGTGAACTTCTTGATCATGTTTGTTTCATAATCCTGTTTTGCGTAGACCGCCTTTTCCACGTCCGCGAAAGCCTGAACGAACGGGTTCTCGGTGAACTCCGCCGCGAGATTTATGCCCTTTGAAAGTTCCTGTTTCGAAAACACCTTCTCCTGCCCGCCCCACACCACCTTTGCCTTTTCCCAGGCAAGATTCTTCACGGTGAGAGTAAACCGGTTGAGATCCTCGTTGAAAGGAATAAAAGGGAGCATGTTTTTAGCGCTGCCCGCCGATTTGCCGGTGAAGCAGTAGGGATATTTTTGGCTTTCTATCTCCGCGGAGCCGCCAGCCGAGGAAATAACTTTCTGCCCTTCGGAGACGGCCGCGCCGCCGTTCATATCAATGGAAATCGAGCCGATATTGCCGTCAAACCCGAGGCCTTTAAGAAAACCGTAGGCTATGACGAGGTGTCCGTTCTCGTCAGGATGGACGCCGTCCTTTCCGCAAACATCATATTCCTGGCCTAATTTCTGCTTTGCTTTTTCCATAGCCGAGGCTAGGAGGAAATGTATGTCGGCAAAACCGGCCCCGTTCTTTTCAGCTATGCTTTTGCAGAGATCCGAAAGCTTGCCGAGCGTTTCATTATATACCTGCGGCGGGCAGCCGGTCGCGCTCTTAAAGTAGAAAGTATCCACCGTACCGGGGGAGCCTACAAGCAGGGACGCGTGATACTCCTTAACGATTTTCGCGGCGATGGCCTCCATAGCGTCGGCGTATCGCTTTCCGGTTGTTTCATTGTAAGGCCCGTAGCCTCCGTCATTCATCCCGTAAAAAAGAGTTACGACTGACGGCTTGAACGGTTCCAGGTCGGTCCGCATCCTCCTGAGAAAAGACGGCGCGACCTCGCCGGACCAACCGAGCTGAAGGACCTCGGTTTTCAATTCCGGATAACAGGCGGCCAGGTAAACCTCAATAAACTTGCAGTATTTCTTTGCCTCGGTGATTGAATCTCCCACTATGCAAAGCCGGTCTCCGGGCTTTATTTTTATTTCTCCCGTCACGGCGGATAAACCCAGCAAAGCAAGAAGCGCAGTAATGATTATTGTACGCATAATTCCTCCTTTGTTTGTTCAATGTTTGTAATGTAAACTGGAGCATTACTTGCGCCTTACATTATGAACGTTATTCTGTTATGCCAGACGGAGTCTGGCATGAAAGATATCTT
>CAIWWK010000104.1 GCA_903916325.1 Candidatus Firestoneibacteriota bacterium | reverse complement strand
GATTCTTTCCACGCTCGTCTGGGCTATGATTGCTGTCTGGCCGCACGCCCGCTGGATTACCTATATGCAGATTCCATATCTGCTCTGGGTCGCATTCGCGACGGTGTTGCAGTTGACGATTACTTGGGCAAATAGGTAGGTTGGAACAGAGGTCGGTTGGATGCTTAAAAACCAGCAAGGTATGGGCCGCTTCGCGGATTACTGATTACTACTGCTAAATACAAATCAATAATGAACGCGGCGCGTTCACTTTTCATCAGACAAATCTAATATAATCTCATATAATCTAATATAGGTTGTGTGTTAGTAAACAAAGGCATTCTGCATCAGCTCAGGATGACAGAAATATATGCCCGCCGGCTATGTTGGATTCAACAAACCGATCTGCAAATGTAGATATTTATATTTGCAGTTGACCGAGTAAGTGCAAATAAGGTATAATGCCCCAAATGAACAAATACATAGCAGGAACATACAGGCAGCAATATCAGTATAAGAGTTTCTCCCCGGCGCTCGTAAATAGGCCATTTCGGTGGGAGGATGACGAAATAGATATTCTTTTGGAAGAGGCCGTCAAGTCTCTTGCGGACTTAAATCAATATTCGGTCCATGTCCCAAATATAGAATTCTTTCTGAAGATGCATGTTGTCAAGGAAGCCGATTCTACAAGCAGGATAGAAGGCACCAATACCAACATTGAAGAAGCTCTGATTTCCCGTGATGATATTGAGCCGGAGAAGAGGGATGACTGGCTTGAGGTACACAACTACATAAACGCGATGAATCACGCGATATCCTCTCTTGATAAAATTCCGCTTTCCATCAGACTGCTCAAGGGGGCGCATGAGATTCTATTATCCGGAGCCAGAGGAGAACACAAAGCCCCGGGAGAGATAAGAAAAAGTCAGAACTGGATCGGAGGGTCAAGCCTTAAGGATGCAATGTATATTCCGCCGCATCAGGCGGAGCTCCCTGATCTTCTTTCGGATTTGGAAAAGTTTATCCATAATTCAAGCATCAAAATGCCGGTTCTTGTCAAGACAGCTATTTGCCATTATCAATTTGAGGCAATTCATCCGTTCCTGGACGGAAACGGCAGGATAGGCCGGCTGCTGATTACACTCCTTCTTGTCGAAAACAAGATGCTCGGAAAGCCGGTTCTTTATTTGTCCGATTACTTTGACAGGAACAGGAACGCTTATTACGAGTCGCTTACCGCTGTCAGGACCAAAAATGATCCTGAACAGTGGATAAAGTTCTTTCTGTCGGCGGTTATAAGCACATCCGGAAAAGGCATTGAAACCTTCAGGGCAATCGCCGCTTTACGCGAAAACTATGCGGTGAAACTTGCAAAGCTCGGCAAAAGGGCAACGCTCGGGGAAGAACTCCTGAATAAGATGTACTCCCAGCCGATCATGAATGCGGCAACTATTGCGGATGAGCTGAAAGTGTCTTTTACAACGGCTTCAAGATTGATATTAGTTCTCGCGAAAACCGGCATTTTAAAGGAAAGGACCGGGAACGCCAGGAACCGCTCATTTGAGTTGAAAGAATATCTTGAGCTGTTCAAGTAAAGGCAGAGGTAAGTAGGCTGATTGAAAACATGAGTCTATAATTATCAATTAGTAATCAACAATTAGCAATCCGGCGGAGCCGGTTGTGCGCCACTTTGGCTGGTTTCGGACCGGCTATTTTGCGGAGGACATAGAATAAGAAATTACAAGTTTTGGTTTTTGCCATTGAGCGGTCGGAAATTGTTCCGTAACGCTTGCGTTGCTTGCAAATCTGCCGGAGTTTTGAGGGGTTGACGCCTTTAAAAGCCAACCTTGATTTACTGCGGTGCCATCAAGCCAGGCCTGCACATCCGCGCTTACATCTCCGGTTGTCATCCAACGGTCGCCGGGTAGAGCTCCAAATTCAAATGAACAGGTGGCGGTAGATTTTATAGATTCCATTATTGCAGGGCCTGAGCCCGGAGCCCAAATGTTGCCTGCCGGATAAGCATAGGGTTTCTTTGTCCAGTATCGACCGGGGGTACTTGATCCCTTATATATACCTGCTCTGCTCGAGTAAGTGACTGAGGTGACATCCCACATTCCCAAATTATCGGGATCCTCAACCCTGTGTACTGAAATATTATGATCTCCCGAAGATGGCTGAAAGAAAAAATATGATAAATATGCAGAATTTATTTTTGCGCCTTTTGGAATCATGCTGATGTCATAATATGAGAGAATGTGATATCTTGGTATCTTGCCTCCTCCGAGAGCGGGGTGGCCTCCTCCTATGCACCAAATACCGTTATGTTGTCCGACTCCCAGCGCGTCCAAGGGCCATACCTTTGTGTTTGTGTAGGTTGATCCATCCGGCAATTTTATTCCCATTTGAAGAGTGATTGTTACTGTTTGGGTTTTACCGGCTTCAACCCGGCCGGCAGCTTCGGCATTCTTTAATAAAATGCCGCTGAAAATGCACGCAACAACCATAGACGCGAGTGCTGCCGAAATAATTCGATTACTAAAATTTTTCATTTTACCAAGTACCTCCATAAATAATATGACTTTTAAGGTATCAACCTGAATTTGTAGTTAATATTTCAAAGCTGACTACCCGTGTTTCTGCCATTATTATACTCCAAGTTTCCGGCCGGTCAAGGGCATATCCCGCTTTAAATAAAAGGGAGACACCTTTATTCTTGACAAAACGATAGGGTATTGCGACAAATGGACAGTGGTGGTCGTCATGGAGCAGATTCTACAATAAGAGGAATAAACACATGAAAACAAACGATTGGGATCCGAAGCTTTACTTGAAGTTCAGTGATGAAAGGACTCAGCCATCAATTGATCTTGTGAACAGGATTCGGTTCGAGAAGGCACCGGGAAATATCATTGACCTGGGGTGCGGGCCGGGGAACAGCACGCAAATACTTGCGGAGAAATGGTTGAATAGCAGGATTACAGGACTGGATAATTCGCCCGGTATGATAGAAAAGGCGAAGAGCGATTATCCAAAGCAGGAATGGATAATTGCGGACGCAGCAACATTCAATTCAAAGAAGAAGTATGATTTGGTATTCTCAAACGCCACGATTCAGTGGATACCGAACCATAAGCGCCTGCTTGAAAGACTTCTCGATTTGGTATCGGAGAATGGTGTTCTGGCTGTACAACTGCCGAAGTTCAAAGACCTCGCAATTTGGCAGGCAATAGACAAAGTTTCAAAGAGTAAGAAATGGGCAAAAGTTACAAGAGGATGCGACGAGATGTTCACCTACGAAGAGACAGGTTTCTATTATGATATCCTGTCGAAGCGCGTTCCTGCCGTTGAAATGTGGGAAACCACTTATATCCACATCATGGACTCTCATCCGGCAATACTCGAATGGTCAAGGAGCACGGCACTGAGGCCTTATCTTAACAGGTTGAAAAGCGAAGTCGAAAAAGAAGAATTTGAATCTGACCTGTTATGCGAAATAATAAATAAGTACCCGGCGCAGTCCAACGGCAAGGTTCTATTCCCATTCAAACGGCTTTTTTTTATTGCGTATAAATAGGAACAAAGAGGACAGAGGTCGGTGGACGGAGGGCAGAGGGCGGAAGAGCAGATGCGCAGCAAAAGCGATAGGCCTTTCGCGGTCTTGCCGCTCAGGGTGCGCCTGCGGCGCAGCTCCGCGGATTACTAATTACTGATTGCTAATTGCTAATTAACGGCTCATGGATTATTGAGTGCATTGACCGTCGTGCCGTGAACCGGAGCGAAGCCTTTAGTCCTGAACCACTCTCCCGAACCACTCATTTCATTCGGGTTCTTGACTATAGATTTCATTCGGGTTCTGGACTAGAGGCTTCGCTTGAGTACAGGGCGCGGCCGAGTGTTAACGAGTGGTTCATGGAAGATGCGCAAAGGCGGCAAAATAATTTCAAGTAAGGAGAATTAGTATCAGAGGCAACTATGCGGAGGAAACCAATGGGAAAGGAAATTAAGCTAAAGACGCTTGCGAAAATGATAGACCATTCTTTGCTTCATCCGACCATGACAGATGAGGCCATCGATCAGGGGTGTAAAATCGCCAAAAAATATGATGTCGCGACCGTGTGTGTAAAACCTTATGCGATAGAAATGTCAAAAAATATACTAAAGGGTTCGGATGTCGGAATCTGTTCTGTGGTTACTTTCCCGCACGGGAACAGCACAACAAAAAATAAATGCCTGGAAACTGACGAAGCCTGCAAGTCGGGAGCGACTGAAATAGATATGGTTGTAAATAACGGGAAAGTCCTTGGCGGGGATTTTATTTATGTTGAGGCTGAAATAAAGGCCGTTAACGAAGTATGCCTTAAGAATAAATCAATATTGAAAGTTATTTTTGAAAATGATTATTTACAGAATAATCATATAATAAAGTTATGCGAGATATGCTCAAAAATAAAAGTGGCTTTTGTGAAAACTTCCACCGGTTACGGGTTCGTGAAGCAAGCCAATGGAATGTACAATTATAAAGGCGCTACAGAAGAACACCTGAAACTGATGAGGCAGCACTGCTCGCCGGAGGTCCAAATAAAAGCGGCGGGCGGCGTCAGGTCGCTTGACGAATTGCTGAAAGTAATGGAACTTGGCGTCGCAAGAATAGGCGCAACCGCTACCGAGGCAATCCTTGAGGAAGCAAGAAAACGGGGATATAATTGAACAAAGGCGACGGCGGCGAATAATGACGTGATGTCGGTAAAAAAGTTCGCTGTTTCCATTGCAGTTATAAATTAGTAACACGAGGATACCGGATGAATATCAAAATGAAGATATGCTTGAGAAAAGTTCTTGAAAGAATGAATGAATATTTTGAAGAACAACTTGTGCCTTTCTGGTCAGAAAGGTGCATAGACAGAAAAAACGGCGGATACCTGGTGGATTTTGATAAAGACGGCATTTTTAAAAACACAGATGAGAAATATCTGGTAACGCAAACCAGGGTGTTGTATGGTCTTTCTTTGTTTTGCAAATATTTTAAAAATGACGCTAAATATAAAAAATACGCGGAATGCGGATATAATTTTCTTGCAAAATATTTCTGGGATTATAAAAATTATGGTTGGATATGGAAGACTGACAACAAGGGGACTTCTCTGGATAGAGGCAAGGTTGTTTATGGCCAGAGTTTTGCCTTATATGCTTTATGCGAATATTATTTAATATCCGGGAATAAAGAGATACTTGCTTTTGCCGAAAAGACTTTCGAATTGCTGCAAATTCATTGTTCTGATAATCTCTATGGCGGATATTATGAGAATTTTACTGAAAACTGGGAATTGGAAGAACCGGGTTATGCGGGCGGAGACAGAAAATCTCTGGATGTGCATATGCATCTTTTGGAGGCATATACAAAACTATACGAATGCACAAAAAAGGAATTACACCGCCGTAAGCTGCTTGAAACGATAGAGCTGATTTTTGACAGAATGGTGCATAAGAAATATTTCTGCGGCTTGAATCAATTTAATATTAAATTTGAGAATATACCTCCAATAGCAATAAAAAGAACCTGGAATGCTGACAGGAAGACGGATACTGCCAAGGTTAAGGATATTGACGGGATTAGAACAACATCTTATGGACATAATTTAGAATTGGTCTGGTTAACTTTAAAGGCATTTGAAATTCTGAAGATTAAACCTTCACGCTATACTCCGATACTGGAAGAATTGGCCAACCACTCAATAAGATACGGGCTTGACAGGAAATACGGCGGCATGTTTAGAGATGGTCCCTACAATGGCAAAGCAATGGTTTTGGATAAAGAGTGGTGGCAGCAATCTGAATCACTGGTTGGCGCTTTATATTCTTATGAATTAACTCATGATGACAAGTTCCTGGATGCTTTTATAAATATCTGGGAATTTGTTGACAGCAAAATGATAAACAAGAAAGCAGGGGAATGGTATCCGTTGCTTGATAGAGCCGGCGGGATAAAATTGTCGGACCTTGGCAATCCGTGGAAAGCATCCTATCACACCGGCAGAAGCATGGTGGAATGCATAAATAAACTCACAAAAATACTGAACAATGGGACTGGAAGAGCTGATGCACAGATGCGCGGAGGAGGAATACAATGAAGCTAAAAACCGTCATTATCCTTTTTGTTGCAGTATTTGCGGCGCAGCTGGCAGCGCAGTCCGCCGGAAGTCTTCCATATATTTGCATCCCAAAAGATCTTAAATATTTTGATAAGGTACACGAAGGCTATGTGGCGCGCGCAAAATCAGGCGTTCCGATTGGAGTACTCTTTTTCGGAGATTCTATCACTTATGGCTGGGCAGGAGGCGGCGCCGCGTATTGGAAAAAAAACTTTGAGCCGATGCAGGCTGTCAACTTTGGCATAGGCAGCGACAACACTCAAGGGTTGATGTGGCGGATGCTTAACGGCGAACTTGACGGCGCGTCCCCTAAAGTTGTGGTGATTAATATCGGGACAAACATAATCGGGTATCCTAATCCGGATGATGTTACAAAAGCCATAACTATGGTCGTCGATATTGTGCGTGAAAAACAATCCAAGGCCAGGGTAGTGCTCATGACGGTTTTTCCCAGGGGCTATCCCAAGGACACGCCGAAATTGCTTGAAAATCTTAAAATAGTCGATGCCCAACTGATGAAGTTTTATAAAGGTTCAGATGTCGTTGTTTTGGATATTTCTGATAAGCTTGCGGATAACTGGAAGATTAAACCGGAACTGTATTCTGACGGCGTGCATTTGACCCGGGAAGGGTATGAAGTCTGGGGTGAAGCATTGCTGCCGGTACTTAAATCCTTGCTTAAGTAATCAAAATACAAGACAGAAGCAGTTCGAACCTATGAGAGTCATCTTGGTAAAGTAGTGAGTCTATGACACAAATATGACACAAAAGCAGTTATGGCAGAAACCGTCTAATTAACGATGTACAAAAAGTCAGGTTTTTGCTATAATTCCGAGAGTTGCGGGAGCCCTGAACCACTCGCTTCTCGCTCTGGTTCAGGACTCGAAGTGGTTGTTAAAAAGGTTTTTGGGTATTTACTGTTGGTAGACGGTTCTACTGTTACTGTTATGCGGGAGCAGTGTACCAGTCGCAATGCTCCGGTACACTGCAAGAAGTGGTAGTTATAAATGTTTTTGGGCATAATTTATTGGTAGACTTTTCTGCTGTTACTGT
>CAIWWK010000103.1 GCA_903916325.1 Candidatus Firestoneibacteriota bacterium | reverse complement strand
TAAAGGACTGGTTTGACGGCGTTATGTACAAACTCGGCAGAGTTCCGGTCTTTTCTTCCTGGAATATTGAGAAAGCGGAACTGCCGGTTCTTGAAGCCTTCATCAAGGACGGCAAAATGCCGGGTGAAGGTGTCTGGTCGATAGAGGGACTGCCCGGTGGGGACAAGAAAAAGGGACCCCTGATGGCGAGGGCTTATATCCGGCCGGATGAAAAGCGCCCCTATGCGGTGGTCAATCTTTTATATCTTGATCTGGCAAGGGCGGAAGTCAGGCCCGTGGCCGGGACGATACATCCAATCTCCACAACAGGCATCAAAGGGCCCGGGGCAATTCCCGAAGACGACGATACCAGATCCAGACTGCTCTGCGGGTTTGCCGGAGGATTTCAGGCCGTTCACGGCGGGTATGGTATGATGGTGGACGGTGATGTCTACATCCCCGCGCTGCCGGCCATCGCGACCGCCTGTTTTTTCGCGGACGGAAGCATGAAGATAGGAGTCTGGGGTAAAGAGACGGCCGATTCGCCGTCGCTGGTTTCCTACAGGCAGAATCTTCCTCCGCTGATACTTGACGGCAAATACAACAGCAGCAATACCTTCTGGGGGTATACGCCGAAGGTTATGCAGTCTGCCTACACATGGAGAACCGGAATGGGATTGACCCGGGAAGGCAAGCTCATTTACGCTGCCGGCAACCCGGTTATTGCAGAAACTCTCGCGAAAGCAATGATAGCGGCCGGCGTCATAACCGGTATGCAACTGGACATGAACATTTCAAATGTCATGTGCGAGATTTATTCCGTGGAAAAACCTGCAGGCGGGAAGCCCGGGGTAAAACCCGCTTTGTTTTGCAAGGGACTCATCCTGAAAGAGGGAATGTATCTGCAGCCGCAAACCAGAGATTTCTTTTATGCAATAAGAAAGAAATAATTAAATCAAACTGAAATGTTCACGGAGGATAATATGAAGCAGGTAAGAATGGGCATAATAGGGGTAGGCGGAAGGGGCGGGATAGCGGTTCACTGGAACAATCCCGGCGGCAAATCAGTGATTGCGGCGGGCGCCGATGTGAGCGCGAAGAACCTGGAAACTTTTCGCGGAAAATACGGCAATGTTTTCACAACAACCGATTACAGGGAGCTTCTAAAGCGCAAGGATATTGACGCGGTGGCAATTACTTCACCCGATTGGACGCATGAAGAATACGCGATTGCCGCCCTTAAAGCGGGAAAACATGTCTATTGCGAGAAACCCATGGCTATAACCATCGCGGGCTGCGACAGGATACTTCTCGCGGCTAAGAAGAGCGGCAAAAGGTTTATGGTCGGATTTAATATGAGATATATGAGCGTCTTCCCGGTGATGAAGGACATCATAGAGAAAGGCGTCATCGGCGAAGTGAAAGCGGTATGGGTCAGGCATTTTGTAGGGCTCGGGGGGCAGTTTTACTACCACGATTGGCACGCGAACAGCAAGAACTCCACCGGTCTTCTGCTTCAGAAAGGTTCGCACGACATTGATATGATTCACTACCTGACAGGAAAATACACGAAAAAAGTTTCGGCTTTCGGTTCTCTTGATTACTTCGGGGGAAATAAACCAAATGACTTAAGGTGCAAAAATTGCAAAGAGAAGGACACCTGCTGGGAGTTCGTAAAATCCGAGACGATGGACCAGTGCTGCTTCAGAAAGGAAGTGGATGTTGAAGACAATAACATTGTGATAATGGAGCTTGAGGGCGGCATCAAGGCCTCCTACCTCCAGTGCCATTTTACTCCCGAGTACCTCCGCAACTATGTCGTCATCGGGACCGAGGGCAGAGTAGAGTGCGTGAACGAGGATAAGGTGGTCATCAAGATGAGGCCAGGTGTAAAGCTAATTAAGAACGCTACCGACAAAGAACTCACGCTGAAGCCGGTAGAGGGCGGACACGGCGGCGCGGACCCTGTTATCTGCGGGGATTTCATTGATTATGTGCTGACCGGGAAAAAGCCAAAGAGTACGCCTGTTGCCGGAAGGCAGAGCGTTGCGGTGGGGTGTCTTGGCACCGAGTCCATAAGAAAGGGCGGAAGGGTGCTGGCGGTTCCACCGCTTCCAAAGGGAATCACAGAATAGGCGGCGGTATGAAACGGTTGCAACAGAGCCTCCAATCGCCTATAATACGGCAGATATGCAACAAAGGAACCCTATGGACATCCCTGAAATAGTTTTTGAAGACGAACAACTGCTGGTATTCAATAAGCCCTCCGGTTTGCTCAGCATCCGCGATGACAGGCACCCGTGGGAAAAAACCGCGATAGACGCGGCTATAGAATACCTTGACGGCAAACAGGTTCTGCCGGTTCACCGCATTGACAAGGACACGAGCGGCATTCTCATTATAGCGAAGCACGCGAACGCGGAACGCAAAATGAGCGAAATCTTCTATGACCAGCATTTAAGGAAGCTTTACACGACTATAGTGCGGGGGGAAGTAAAGAGGGACAACAAGATTAGTCTTCCGATACTTAAAACCCGCTCCGGGAAAGTTAAAATTGACAAAGAAGGGCGGCCTTCACTTACGCTCTACAGGCTAAAGAAGAGATACAAAGGATTTACCCTGCTTGAGGCCGAGCCCAAGACCGGAAGGACGCATCAGATAAGGGTACACCTCGCGAGCATCGGTCATCCTTTGGCGTACGACCGGGTTTATGGAGCGAGATCCGCGCTTGTGCTGGAAGACGGCGGCGTTCCTAAGACTTTCAAGCGTCTTACCCTTCACGCGGGAGAGTTAGTGTTTACTTACTGGAAAACCGGTAAATCTCTTACGCTCAAAGCCGCAATGCCCGCTGACCTTCAGGAAATAATAGACAT
>CAIWWK010000102.1 GCA_903916325.1 Candidatus Firestoneibacteriota bacterium | reverse complement strand
GGAGAGATTAAGCTTTTTTTTGCGGAATCGGCATGATTTACGCACAATATAGTCGCAACTTGCTGATTGGGAGGTATAATGATATAGTGAAATATATTCACTCTTGGGATTATAGTTATTCTGGTTTTAGTTGGGTTTTAAATGAAATACAAAGAAACATCAAGAGCCAGGTGCAGCAAAAGAAAACAGGAGGTCCTGCATGAAGCGTCTTGTCGCTGCCATGTCAAAAAGGATTAGGCAGCAAAACATCGAATTGAAGGACGGTCAATCGTTATTGAGGAAATGGAAAAGGAAAGAGCAGAAGTCGCAGGAACAGATAAACGTTCTCACCAAAGCAATGGAATCCACTACCGGTATGTCCAGAAAAATAAAACGACAGACAGGCGAGTTGAAGGACAGCAGAACACAGTTAAGGAAAGGGAAAAGGAAACAGCAGAAGTCGCAGGAACAGATAAACGTTCTCACCAAAGCAATGGAATCCACTACCGGCATGTCCAAAAAAATTAAACGGCAGACAGGAGAGTTGAAGGACAGTAGAACACAGTTAAGGAAAGGGAAAAGGAAACAGCAGAAGTCGCAGGAACAGATAAACATTCTCACCAAGGCGATGGAATCCACTTCCGACGGTATTTTTATAATAGATGCCCAAATCCGGGATTTTCCTCTGGTCTATACCAACCACTCTTTTCACAAAATGACCGGTTACTCAAAAGCCGAGACAAAAAATAAGAGTTATTTGAAACTTTACCACAAAGCCGCAGATCGCGGAGTTGTCTCCGAGATTAAAGATGCCATAAAACTGAACCGGCCGTTTCACGGCGAGATTTATAGCCTGGCCAGGAACGGAAGAAAGTATTGGAGCTTGCTGCGAATCACACCGGTTCGCGGTCCCGACGGTTCCGTCACGCATTTTTTTGGTCTTCAGGCGGATGTAACGCAAAAGCGCGCGAGAGAGTTAAAGTTTGAGGAGCAGCGGGACGAACTTCTGCATGTCACCAGGGTGGGAAAGCTTGCTGAATTTGTTTCCTCCCTTGCGCACGAGATCAGCCAGCCGTTGACTTCCATCCTTTCATACGCGCAGGCAGCGAAGCGTATGCTTGCAGGCGTGAACCCGGAGATAAGCGGTATACTTTCATATATAATCAATGACGACCGGAGAGCGGCCGCTGTCATACAACGCCTGCGCGCGCTGCTGAAGAAAGGAACACCCGAGATGAAACCAATAGAGATCGGCAGCCTCATCAAAAATACTGTTGCCCTTATGACAACCGATGCCACGGTAAGAAATATTTCCATAAAAGTCCGGCTCGAGCAGGGGCTTCCGCCGGTCCGCGGCGACAAGATACAGCTGCAGCAGGTGATTTTAAATCTCATAAGCAACAGTTTTGACGCCATCGGGAACGATCAAACGGTTCGTAAAATATCCGTAAGCTCTTCGCAAAATGGGAAAGGAAATATAGTTACCGCCGTGAAGGATTCCGGAAGCGGGATCCTCGCCAAAGATCTGCCAAAGCTCTTCACTCACTTCTTTACAAGCAAGCCGGACGGGCTGGGTATGGGGCTGTCCATAAGCCGGTCAATTATTGAAGCGCATGGAGGCAGTTTAAGCGCAAAAAATAATCCTGATAATGGCGCAACCTTCTTTTTCACTCTTCCGGCAGGCAAAAGAGGCGCAAGATGAGCGTCCAAAAGCCGAGGATTTATGTTGTTGACGACGACGATTCTGTATGCAGGTCCGTGGCTTTACTGTTGGAAGCAAACGGTTTTAAGACAGAGTGTTTTACCCGCGCGGCGGACTTTCTCGCCCTTAGGCATCCAAAAGCTCCGTCCTGCCTGATTCTGGACATAGAAATTCCTGACATCAACGGGCTGGATCTTCAGGACGCCATGCGCGCGCGAAACATCAAAATCCCGGTCATTTTTATTACCGGGCACGGCGATATTCCGAAAAGCGTGAGGGCAATGAAAGCGGGAGCCGTTGATTTTCTTCAAAAACCTTTCACCGAGAATAAACTGCTTAACGCGGTCGTGATTGCCCTAAAAAGAAACAGGATTGAAGCAGGCGAATTAACCGAAATCTCAAGCATTAAACGGCGCATCAAAACTCTTTCTCCGCGCGAGCTAGAGGTCTTTCGTTTTGTCGCAAGAGGCTTTATGAACAAGGAAATTGCGGAAAAGCGAGGAACTTCCCTGCAGACGATTAAAGTACACAGGGGCAGAGTAATGCTAAAAATGCGCGCGAAAAACATAACTGAACTTATCCGCTTCGCCAGAAAAACCGGCATCATTCCCTCCGAAAAGTAAGAACTCAATCCCGCACGGTACTATCCATTAACCCCTTGTTATACCCGGGTTCAATTGACCGCATTCCATTTTGCGTCTATACTCCTGATACAGGCAAGAAGAGTTCATCTTGAGGAGTAGGGCAGATGGCGGAGGTCAAAAAGCAGATTTGGATATTGGATGATGATGAATCAGTATGCCGCGCGCTTAGATGCCTGCTGATTACCTATGGTTTCGAAGTCAGCACTTTCCTGACCGCCGCTAAATTTTTCAAAGCAGTACTGCCGGGCGCCCGGGGTTGTTTAATCCTGGACCTTCATATGCCTGTCATGGACGGCTGGGAAGTAATGAAGCAACTTGTAAAAGAAGATTTCAAACTTCCTGTAATCGTTATCTCGGCGGACAAGAACGACGGTTTGAAGGAATTGACGCTAAAAAGCGGAGCAGCGGGATTCTTCCAAAAACCGGTTAACGGCCGGGAACTGGTTGATCTTATAAACCGGAAGCGAAGCTGAAAAGGAAGAAAGCCGTCACATTTTGTGAAAAATAGACAGGGGCAGATATTCGCAGCCTTCTGCAAACGGGAGACGTTATGAAAATGAAAAAACAGGCAATAGGCACGGAGAAAACAACAGGCGGGTTCTGCGCTCCGGCGGGGGAGCAGCATTTGGAGAAGGTAAGAACGGCGGCATATTCGGCGTGGGAAAAAGAAGGCAGGAAACACGGATGCGATAAGGCGAACTGGTACGCGGCTGAATTGCTGCTAAAAAAGTAGGATTATTCCGGGCTAAAGCCGGCCCGGTTGTCAGAATTATTGCAAAGAAAGGAGGAAGTGAGATGACAACCATCGCGATTGTGCTGCTGATTTTATGGGTCCTGGGGTTGGCAACAAGTTATACCCTCAAAGGATTTGTCCATCTTTTCCTGGTTGCCGCAATGGTAGTGCTGTTGCTAAAAGTGATATGAGGCAAGGCCCTGATTTAGCCGGCCGGAGCTGCCCGAGAAATGAGGAGGAAGGAATGAAAAAAACTATTTTTCTGACTATGGTCTTAATATGCATGTTGCAATTTAGCGCGCGCGGGCAGGTTGTCATGGGCGGCAGGAATGTCGGCTTGGGGCTTGAGTTTGGCGACTATCCCGGGGTTATCGCTAAAATATGGACTGCCGACAATACCGCCTTCAGCTTGGGACTCGGGTTTGGCGCTTTTACAAGAGTGCATGTAGATTATCTATGGCATGACTTTGGCGCGTTCAAGGTAAACGAAGGCAGGCTCCCGCTTTATTACGGCGTCGGAGGCATCATAAACACCGGCGTGAATTCGAACGCGAACCTCGGCGTGAGGGGAACTTGCGGAGCCGCTTACATCTTCAAAGATAATAACTTTGATGTCTTTCTTGAGCTCTCGCCAACCTTCAGATTTGATCCTTACAATGGTTTATACCTTTCAGGCTCACTGGGTGTAAGGTACTTTTTCCTTTAGCAGAAAAATGTTTTTGCGTGAAAAGGGGACATAAATGATTTCTAAATTCAAGGTATTTGCGGCCGCGGCTATTATTGCCCCCGTTATGTACGTCTGTTTTGTCCTGCTGGGAGGATTGCTGACTCCCAATTACAGTTCTTTCACGCAGACTATCAGTACCCTGATCCAGAGCGGCGCGCCCTATAAGGCATTTTTGGATACTGGTTTTACTTTGAGCAATTTTTGCCTCACGCTGTTCGGGTATGGATTATTCGAGCTTGGCAGAAAGAGGAACAACAGAAGCAAGGCGGTCACAGGTTTGCTTCTTATGCTGGGAGGCATAGGCGGGGTCCTGATGCTTCTATTCTCAAAGGACGCCGATTCCTCAGTCCTGACGGTTACGGGGTTTATGCATCACTTCATCGTCGGAGGCCTTACAGTCACAGCTCTTGTAAGCATTCTTTTCGCGGAACTCGCCGAGATTCATGACGGAAAGTTCCGCAAATATTCAAACATATCACTGCTATTAATGTTTGCGTTTGCCGTGATTACCGTGGCCGCCGGTTTTTCAAAAGTATCTTTAGTCGGGCTGTTTGAAAGAATAACCATAATACTATATCTGCAGTGGCTGATGGTTATGGCGGTGGTTGTGCTCAAGCACAGCGCGGCCGGGAAAAAACCAAAAAAGATAAAGAGTATTACGGAAGGTATTCTATATATTATCCGGGGAGACTAAGGCGCGTGCCCGGAGTGTTTCTGGAGCCGGCTGTGTCTTAAGAAAACAGGGAGGTGCTCCAAATGAAAGTGGAATTGCTAACAACAAGGGAATGCCCGCATGTCATGCAGCTGAAGCGGTATTTGAATGAAATGGGCGTCAAATATTCCAGCAAATTTAGCGATGAAAACGCCGAATATTTTACGAAATATGATATTCGCTGCTCGCCGACCATTATGATAGACGGCAAAATTGCCTACAGGGGTATGCCCACGCCGCGCAAATTAAGGGACTTGATGAGGGCGGATATATTAGCGCAGATTTAACCGGGCAGCTTTCCTCGGCAGAAAGAAAAGATTTAGAATCCGGGAGGATTTATGAAAATTAACACGATAATAATTGCGGCAATATTGATTGTTGGCGCGGCGGGAGCGGGTTTTTCCGAAACACAGGCAAAAGATCACGACAGGCTTATACTGAAATACGGGGTTGACACCAACGGTTTGCAGAATTATCCTTCGACTATTTCCTCCACTTTCCCCCTGATTGGGGCGGCATCGTTCAATGTCGACCTTGGGACTTCTTTCTCGGCGGAAATACAGCACCCCGTTTCGGATATGCTGGGAATAGGCCTGGGAGCCACCTACAATATGAACAGAAATATTTCAGGCCAGACCGGGCAGTTCAGTTTTCTGCCTGTTTATGCCACTGTTTCCGTATTTCCGCTGGGAAATATTGCGGGCCTGGCGCCCTATGCAAAGGCTGACCTGGGATATACCGTCGCTTTCACCGGGAACGACGCGTACAAAGCGCCCGCGCCCTTTACCACGACTCTATACGGAGGAGTGTACTGGGGCCTCGGGGCCGGAATAAAGTTAATTGATACAATTTATGTTGATCTGATGTTTACTTCCTATTCAGGGACCTACAGAGTGGCGCTGAATCCGCTCTCGACAGATTTTCCGATATTGTACACAAAAGTGAGCTTAACTGCGGGAATGGGTTTTAATCTGTGATCTTTTACGGATTATTTTGCATGCGGGAAGCGGAGCGGGAGCGTTTGTATTAAAGGGCTTAAAGAAGTAAAATGCTTTATGAGCGAAAAATGTTTTTGAAAGGAGAAAATTATGAAAAAAACATTGTTTCTCTTCTCTATTTTAACGGTTCTTATGCTGTTTCAGGGATGTTTTATGGGGTACCGCAGTTCCCTGATAGTTTCGGATTATGATGAAAGGTGCTGGTACGGCGACCATTGGGTTTATAGGTTCTATGAAGGCAATCACTGGACTTACAGGTACTGGCAAAACAGCAGGTGGGAGAATGAACGGAGTCCCAGCGCCGTTTTTGAAACACAGAAATGGGTGAAAAAATCACATAACGACCGCGATGACGGCCGGAAGTATGACAATGAGAATGACAGCAGGGATAACAACGGGGAAAATAGTCGGGAGGGAAGGAAGGATAATGGACAGGGCGGGCGGGAAAGGAATAGTAATCGGAAATAGTAAGAACATGCTGTTTCGCTTAAAGCATTCGTGACCTGAGAAACTCCGGCCGCTAAGTTGCCGGCAGAAAGAGGAGGGTTTATGAAAGCTTCAAAGATGATTATACCGATGCTGGCGATTTTATTGGGCGGCTGTACTTTTTCTCTGGGGCCAAAATCAGAATCCGAAGGCACGGAACGGCTGTATAAGGGAAAAATAATAGACAATGCCTGCTCCGCTGCGCACAAGGACGATATTAATTCTTTCGCGCAGACATATGACAAGGAAAAAGCCGTGCAATGCACTCTCGGTTATTGCCTGTACTTTAACCGCACAATAAAGGAATTTGATTCAGAAAGCAACGGAAGGATAGCAGAATACCTGAAGCGGAGCGGCAGCACGCTGACGGTGACGGTTATTGCCAGTGAAACTGAAGGCAAGCTGCATATAATAGAACTAAAGCAGGGTATACAGTAACATTTTCCGGTCTTTGCCCGCAGTGCTTCAAACGGTTGCTAAAAGAATATCTCTTTGAATACCCTGCAGTAGGCCTGCATATCCTTTAAGGAAACGTCAGGCGGGATGCGGTGGTCGGGTAGGGGGATGTAGCCGCCGCTCTTCGCAAGTTTTTCAACGCGCAGCAGTTCTTCGCGGATGGCTCGCTCGCCTTTGCTTATTACCAGTTTGTTCACGCCGCCGAGCATTCGCAGGTCTTTTCCGTACTCCTGCCTGAACTTGTTCACATCGCCTTTCCAGGTTCCTACTTCCACGGGGAAAAGGATATCAACGCCGGCTTCTATCAGTATCGGGATTATTTCGTCGACTTTACCGTCGCTGTCATAGAGGATATGTTTTACGCCGTGTTTTCTGTAGAAAGAAATTATCTTTTTGTAGTACGGGAGCCAGATTTCTCTTAGCTTGGCGGGGGAGAGGAGCGGCCCGTTGTTGAAACAGCAGTCTTCAAAGATATATACGAAATCTATCTCAAGTTCCGTTACGGCCTTTTCAAAGCGGCGCATGAAATGGTTTGTGAGGTAATCCACTATTTCTTCCAGAAGATTTGGGTCATCGTACTGCATCATGGAAATTCCTTCGGTAGTCATCCATTCCCGCGGCCAGCCAAAAAGCGAGCACCCTTCAAAGGAAAGCACGAAATCTCTGTTCTTGTGGAACTTCGCCTTTCTGTCTTCCCAGTCGGAGGGATACGGGTCCACGCCTTTCATCTTCTCTTCATAAAGCCTGATAAACTCGCGCCAGGAGGCCCTGTCCTTGATGAAGGTTTCTATATCCTGGCTGATGCTGGTGCCGCCCTTGCCGGTCTTCCTTACAACCCCGTCATTCTGCCGTTCCATTTTGTATTCTGCAGTCTCTTCCAGGAGCAAAGGTTCAAAGTGTTCAAAGCGGAAATTTACCCCGAGGCCGTTCCAGTTGTACTGCTCCCAGTCGTGGTCCATCCCAAAATAATCCCAGAAGGGGATGTTTTTTGGCGCGCCCTCGGTCAGCCAGCGTTCCCGTGTCTCCGTCCACTCGCCGAAATACCAGAGCGGCTGGCGGTCGAAGGGCTTGTAGTCCATTATGGCGTTGAAACGTTCGCGCAGGTTCATTTGGAGATTATACCAAAATAGCCCTAATCTACCAATGTGTTTTAATGATTGACAGCAAAGGCCAAAAGTCTGATAATTACATATAGCCTAATCACTCCCGGACCGGTTTTTCGGGCGGGGTGTGGGCGGGGAAACCAAAATGAGGCCGGAAGTTCCGGTTTCAGCGGCCCGGAAACGGGCCTCGGGGCGAATATCGAAGCTTGATAAGGCTTACTCAGGCCTAGTCCGACAGCTAACCTCGCAGGCAAAAATGGGAGAACACCAGAGCCAGGTTCTCTGGTTTTTTATTTTATGAGCAAATCCCAACGAGGAGTTCTATGAACGCCGGCTGGATCTGCAGAATAGCGGTTTTTCTCGGTGTACTGACTGTTTGCGCCGTATACCTCGGCGGATATATGGCCAGGGTCTTTAGCGGCGAAAAGACTCTCCTTTCAGGGCTTCTCAGCCGGACGGAGCATTGGATTTACAAATTTCTAAAGATTAATCCCGCAAGCGGGATGAGCTGGCAGGGCTACGCCGTTGCCCTCCTTGTGTTCAATCTATTCGGCGTGGTATTCCTTTTCCTGCTTCAGATTGTCCAGCAGGCGCTTCCATTGAACCCCCAGGGTTTTGGGGCGGTAAAGTGGGACCTTGCCCTTAATACCGCCATATCCTTCGTGACAAACACGAACTGGCAGGCCTATGGCGGGGAATCCACAATGAGTTATCTCACGCAGATGCTCGGGATGACCGTCCAGAACTTCCTGTCCGCGGCAACGGGGATAGCTGCTTCAATCGCAGTATTCCGCGGGTTTACCGCCAATTCCGCGAAAGAGATAGGCAATTTTTGGGTTGATCTGACGAGGTCTCTCCTATATATACTTCTGCCGCTCTCGGTAATCTTCGCGGTGGTTCTCGGCACGCAGGGAGTTATCCAGAACTTCAACCCCTATGTAAAAGCCAGGACGCTTGAAGGCGCGGAGCAGATAATAGCGCAGGGGCCGGCTGCTTCGCAAACAGCTATTAAAATGCTCGGGACTAACGGCGGCGGTTTTTTTAACGCGAACTCCGCGCACCCTTATGAAAATCCCAATCCGCTGACGGACTGGCTCCAGATAATGGCCCTGCTTGTGATATCCGCCGCGCTTCCGTTTACCTTCGGGGTGATGCTCAAGACAAAAAAACAGGGCTGGGCGGTTTTTACCGCAATGATGATACTATTTCTGCTGGGCCTGGGGTTTGCTCTTTTGGCCGAATCACAGGGGAATCCGATACTCGAGAAACTCGGAGTTCACCGAGGCGTAAATATGGAAGGCAAGGAAGTCAGGTTCGGAATTCTTTCCTCGGTCTTCTTCGCGCAGTCCACAACGGTGACTTCTTGCGGCGCGGTAAACTCAATGCACGACAGCTTTCTGCCGCTTACCGGACTGGTACTGCTCTTCAATATGATGGTCGGCGAGGTGATCTTCGGAGGCGTAGGTTCAGGTATTATAGGATTCCTGCTTTACGCCATACTCGCGATGTTTCTGGTGGGGCTTATGATAGGCCGGACCCCGGAAATATTCGGAAAGAAACTTGAGCCGCCCGAGATGGTGATGGCTGTTCTGGCGATAGTACTTCCTTCGGTTTGCCAGTTGTCTTTCTCTTCGGTCGCCATATCAATCAAAGAAGGGCTGGCGGCGCTAAATAACGCGGGGCCGCACGGACTCTCGGAGATAATTTACGCTTTCGCGTCCGGAGCCGGCAACAACGGTTCCGCTTTCGCCGGGTTGAATGCCAACACGCCATTTTACAATCTCACTATTAGCGTTGCGATGATAATAGGGCGCTACATCACGCTTGTTCCGGCGCTCGCTATCGCGGGCAAGCTCGCGGCTAAAAAGGCCAGCCCTCCAAGCGCCAGGTTTCCTACGGCAAGCCCGCTCTTCGTCCTGCTGCTTGTCGGGGTAATCATTATTGTCGGCGCGCTCACATTTTTCCCCGCTCTTGCGCTCGGGCCGTTCATAGAACATCTTGCGATGAACGCCGGAAAAACTTACTAAAATGGGAAAACCAATGGAAAATACAAATAAGAGAAATATCTGGACAAGAAAGATGATCCTGGACGCAGCCGGCAGCTCGCTTTTAAAGCTTAACCCGGTAGCACTCTTCTCAAATCCGGTTATGCTGATAGTGGAGATAGGCTCCGTTATCACGACGATTGTCACATTTGCCGATATCTTCGGCGGCAAGTCCTTTGGGTTTGACCTTCAGATCAGCATCTGGCTATGGTTTACGGTGCTTTTCGCGAACTTTGCGGAAGCCCTTGCTGAAGGAAAAGGCAAGGCCCAGGCCGACACGCTGAAGCGGGCGCGAAGCGAGACCTCTGCCAGAAAACTTGATAAAGACAGCAAAGAAGAGCAGGTGCCTGCTTTGTCTCTTAGAAAAGGCGATATTGTTCTGGTCCTCGAGAATGAGATATTCCCCTGCGATGGCGATGTTATAGAAGGCGTTGCCCTCGTAGATGAATCGGCCATAACGGGCGAATCAGCGCCGGTTGTCAGAGAATCCGGCGGGGACAGAAGCGGCGTAACGGGCGGGACTAAGCTCCTCTCAGGCAGGGCAAAGGTAAGGATAACCGCCGACCCGGGTGAGACCTTTATTGACCAGATGGTGAAGATGGTGGAGAGCGCGAAGAGGAACAAGACTCCGAACGAAAGAGCGCTTGAAATACTGCTCATCGGGCTTACGGTGCTTTTCCTTGTGGTGGTCGTGACCCTTTATTACTTCGCAGCGTATATGAATATTATTATTTCGGTCCCGGTGCTTATCGCGCTTCTTGTCTGTCTTATGCCGACGACCATCGGAGGGTTGCTTCCCGCCATCGGGATAGCGGGCATGGACAGGCTGCTCGCGCATAATGTCATAGCGCTTAGCGGAAAAGCCGTGGAATCCGCGGGTGATGTAAATGTGGTTCTGCTGGATAAGACCGGCACCGTAACCCTTGGAAACAGGATGGCTGCTGAGTTCATTCCAGCCGAGGGCGTAAAAGAGGAAGAACTTGCCAAAGCGGCGCTTCTCTCGTCGCTTGCGGATGAAACTCCGGAAGGCCGGAGCATCGTGACTCTTGCCAAGGAAAAACTTGGGCTGAAAGGAAGCGATATAAAGTCGCCTGAAGGAATCCATTTTGTGAAGTTTTCTGCCGAGACCAGGATGAGCGGAGCGGACCTTGACGGAAAGAAAGTCAGGAAGGGCGCCGTTGAATCGGTCGCGGAATTTGTAAGGTCATTTGGCGCTGAGTTTCCGGAGAGCGCGCAGAGAGGGGCGGACCATGTTTCCGGAGACGGCGGCACGCCGCTCGCGGTCTGCGAGAACGGCAGGGCGCTTGGTATTATACGGCTTAAAGATATGTTAAAGCACGGGATAAAGGAGCGGCTCGGACAGCTCCACCAGCTTGGCATTGAATCCATAATGATAACAGGCGACAACCCGCTCACCGCCGTGGTTATTGCCGCTGAAGCAGGAGTTTCAGATTTCATAGCGCTGGCAAAGCCCGAGACAAAACTGAACAGCATCAGGGAGCTGCAGCGCAGAGGATATATGGTGGCGATGATCGGTGACGGCACGAATGACGCGCCCGCGCTCGCGCAGGCCGATGTGGCGGTCGCAATGAACGCCGGCACCCAGGCGGCGAGGGAAGCCGCGAATATGATAGACCTGGATTCAAACCCCACGAAGCTTCTGGATATCGTGGAAATCGGCAAGCAGATACTGATTACGAGGGGATCATTAACCACCTTCAGCGTAGCGAATGATGTTTCAAAATACTTTGCGATAATTCCCGCGCTCGCAGGGCTTGCGATGCTGAATATAATGCGCCTTGCGAACCCGCACAGCGCGGTGCTTTCCGCGGTTATCTTTAACGCCATAGTTATCCCGATGCTGATACCGCTTTCGCTTCGCGGGGTTAAGTGCAAGTACAGCTCTTCTGCCGATTTGCTCAGGAGAAACCTGCTTGTTTACGGGCTGGGCGGGCTGGTTATACCGTTCATCGGCATAAAACTCATTGATATTATTATTGTTTCGCTTCGGTTGGCGTAGGAGGACAGGTGAAAACATTAATTCAGTCATTAAAAGCGCTGTTCTTCTTTACCCTGATTTTTGGAGTTTGCTACCCGTTCATAATCCTTCTCGTCTTGAAGGCTGCTGTTCCCGCTATGGCAGGCGGCAGCCTTATAATAAAGAACGGCAAAACAGTCGGGTCAACCCTTATCGGGCAGAAATTCAGCTCACCAAAGTATTTCCAAAGCAGGCCTTCAGCCGCAAATTATGACGCTGCCAACTCCGGGGCGAGCAATTTCGGCCCGACAAGCGCCAGGATGACGGAAAGGGTCAAGGCGGACGCCGCGGAGAAAAGAAAACTATACGGCCAGGAAAAAGGCAAGGCGCTGCCCGCAGATATGCTCCTGACCTCCGCCAGCGGGCTTGACCCGCATATAACCTTTGAGAACGCGTGTTTGCAGCTCAAGAGAGTGGCGAAGGAAAGGAAAGCGGGGGAAGCTGAGGTTTTGGAGCTGGTAAAAAATAATATAGACGGTGATTTTCTTGGTTTGTGGGGAGAATCCGGAGTTAATGTATTAAGACTTAATCTTGCTCTTGACGGGAGGAAAGGAAATGAAGTTCACTGAATTTATCTGTCTTGATTGCACGGTCACGGGGCTTAAGGCCGCCGGAAAAAATGAAGCAATTGCCAGGCTTGTGAACGCGCTCAAGGCAAAAGGAAAACTCAAGACTTCGGAACATATCGTTGAACTCCTGCTCTCGCGCGAGAAGCTTGGAAGCACAGCAATAGGGAACGGCGCGGCCATCCCGCACTGCTCCACCGAGCTAGTGGAGCATATGACCGGAGTGCTCGGGATTTCTCCCGAGGGTGTTGAGTTTGACTCGCCGGACGGCAAGAAAGTGAATATCATTTTCCTGCTCGTCTCTCCGGCGGGCGGAAAGAGCGGGCACCTCGACGCGCTGGCTAAGATCTCGAAGTTCATAAAGGACAAAAAGAAGAAGGAGCGCCTGCTTGCGGCAGTATCCGTCGAGGCTGTGGCGGAAATTATGAAGAAGGACGAATAGAACACTGCGCCTAAAGGCAGGGGTATTCTTCGGCATAGCGAAATAAAGGACAGGTATGGAAAATATTAAAACGAACCCGGACGAACTGCTTCGCGCAATAAAGGCCGAAGAAGCCTCCGCTGCCGGAAAGAAGGAGGGCAGGCTGAAGGTCTTCCTCGGTTACAGCGCAGGTGTGGGGAAAACCTACTCCATGCTGGAAGAAGCCGCAATGCTGAAGAAGGCGGGAAGGGATGTGGTCATCGGGATTGTCGAGACTCACAAGCGGGCAGAAACCGCAAAATTGACGGAAGGTTTTGAGAGAATTACCCCCAGAAAAATCGAATATTCCGGAATTACCCTTGAGGAGTTTGATCTTGACGGCGCTTTAAAGAGAAGGCCGGCCCTCGTTCTGGTGGACGAGCTGGCGCATACGAACGCGCCCGGTTCAAGGCACGGCAAGCGTTTTCAGGATGTTGAAGAGCTTTTGACAGCGGGTATAAATGTCTTAACAACCTTAAATATACAGCATATCGACGGGTTAAATGATGTTGTTTTCCAGCTCACAGGCGTAAAAGTGAGCGAGCTTGTCCCTGATAAAATGCTTTTAAACGCTGAGGAAATAGAGCTTGTAGACCTTACGCCGGAAAAGCTTTTGGAGCGGCTGAAGGAAGGCAAGGTCTATATACCGGAACGGGCAGAGAAAGCTATGGAGAGGTTCTTCAGGGTCGATAACCTGGTTGCTCTTCGCGAGCTATCCTTAAATTACACGGCAAGAAGGGTTGATGACAAGTTCCGGACTGAGAACCCGGAAGGGATGAAGTCCCCCTGGCTTATGGGCTCGCGCCTGCTGGTGGCGGTAAGCCCCACCCGCACCTCGGAAACACTGATTCGATACACGAACAGGATAGCGGATGACCTCAACGCCGAATGGTACGCCGTCTACATAGAAGACCCGAACAAGCACGAGATGAGCGGCGTCTATGTGGAGCAGCTCAAGAAGAACCTCAACCTGGCCGAAGAGTTAGGCGCGAAGGTCGAGCGGTTAAGCTCCGGGAATGTAGCGGAGCTTTTGGCGGGTTTCGCGAAGGAGAACGGCATAAACACCATCCTGATCGGCGCTTCCGGGAGGCCGCGCATAGAGGAATTCTTCAAGGGTTCCATCCTTCACGACCTGGTAAGGCTGAGCGGTTCTGTAAATGTGTTTGTCGTCGGGGAAAATAACGGAAAAGAAAAAAAGGTTCTTACTAATTACTACTCCCGCAGAAAATGGCTGTTCCGGCCCTACCTTATAAGCCTTTTTTCCCTTGCTGTTATGGCGGCTCTCGGTTGGATGCTAAAAGAAATGGCAGATCCAGTAAGCCTGGGTATGCTCCTGCTGCTTCCGGTAATAGTTTCAGGAATAATCGGAGGGGTCAGAGTCGGCTTGTTCTCCTCGGTTGTTGCGGTGCTCGCGTACGATTTCTTCTTTGTCCCGCCGGTGCTTACCTTTAGGATAGCGGATATAAAATATCTGCCAAGTTTCTTTGTGTTTATAGCAATCTCAGTCACCATCAGCTACCTCGCAAAGGTGGTCCGCCTGCAGGCTGCCGGTTTCCGTTTTAAGGACCGTTTCATCTCCGCAATTAATTCTTTCAGCAGCGAGTTGCTGGCGTCTGATACCGAGAGCGAGGTGTTGAACAAAGCCGCCCGCAAGATGAAAGAAGTTTTTAACAACGAAGTCGCGATACTCCTTCCGGGGAAAGACAGGGCTCTTCGGGTCCGCGCCAACACCGAGAAGGGCGCTGAACTTGGCGAAAATGACAGGGCGATAGCCCTCTGGGCCTACATGAATGACGAGGAGGCGGGGCGCAAAACCGGCACGCTCTCCTCTTCAAAATGGTATTTTGTGCCGATAACCACAAAAGAGAAGACTGCGATAGGTGTAGTCTGTTTGAAGCCCTTGACTGAAGAAGAGGGTTTGACTCAGGAGCAGAGGACTTTGCTGGGGTCTTTTTTGAACCTTATTGCGATGGCGGTCACGAACCTGAAAGACGAGCAGATTTAAAAATCAATACATTCTAATATCACAAAAATTGCCACAACCACCAGAATCCCGACAATACAAATAATGTGGCAGTCTGAAAACATTGCCATATCCCCCAATAAAATAAAGTGCCTTCAACCTAGTGCTTAATTCTGCACAATTTAATCCAAAAAATCAAGGGGTTGCCGAGTTAGCTTTATTTGTCTGTCAATCCGCGCATCCTCGCAGTCAAAGATAGGCCGGTCGCCTTTGATGGATATTGTCAAACAATCAGTAATGTGATTATAATACAGAAGTGGACAGGAGAAGCGCCGGGGGTAATATCAGCGGAGGCATATGCGATGAAGAAGAAAACATTTGAAGCCATAGTATGTATCTTTGCGGCAACAGCCTTGCTTTATCTTTCTGGTTGTTCAAAAGAAAAGCCGCCGGCTGTTATGGGTGTTAAAGAGAATGCCGTGATACCGCAGAGGCCTCCCGTTGAGGGGCTTGAGCTGACTGATTCCAGGACCGGGTTTCTTGAATACCGGAATATTAACAATAACGAACTCCTGTATCAGCCCGCTGTATTGCTGAAATTAAAGAATATCAGGAAGGAAGAATTTCCGGAGAATGTCAGGTTTTTGGCGACTTTTATTTCCAACGGGGAAGAGTGGGCGACGGCAACCGCGAATTTCAGAGGCCCCGCCGATACGCCGCTTCAACCGGGTATAGTCAGACAGCTGCGCCTTCAGTGCAGCGTTGGCTACAAGTCTTACCTCTCGGTTCCGAAAGCCGAAGTCCGGTGCGTGATTTACGCGGACGACAAGGAATTCAAAGAAGTAAAGATCGACAGCAGGATTCTTCCCTCAAACCGGTTTTAGAAATGGTTTAATGGTTATGGAGTGAATCGGCGCCGCGCTAAAACCGATTACTGATTGCTGATTAAAGACTC
>CAIWWK010000101.1 GCA_903916325.1 Candidatus Firestoneibacteriota bacterium | reverse complement strand
CGTGACGGGCGGCACTTCCGCCGGATTCGTTATTTCTATCGAATACGGCACGTTCCCCGCTTTCATGAATATCGTATCCAGCGCCGTGCGCACGGGAGTATCGCTGAACTCCAGCGGCGGCTCCACATACACATTCTGCGCCGATACTACTCCGCACAAAAGAAGCGCGGCCAGTGCAATCAGTACTTTTTTCATAACAGCTAAACCTCCTCGAGAAACATTAAAGGCTGTAATTATTTTATCAGAATCCTTCCTAAAAGTCACCTCCTCTCGTGTTTGTTTTTTTTTACAGATTTCTCTGTCTGTTTTATCTGGTTTTGAACACCACGGAATCCGGGCATTCGGGGTAATCGCCCTTGTTTATGCCCTGATTCTGAATGGTTATCGTATGCTCCGCAGAATTTATCTCCTTAAGGAATATCTTTTCGAAACCCTGTATGGGCTTCTTGAACTTATCCGTGATAAACCCGCCGGTCTGCCCGAAATAGGTGGTGCTGCCGTCGGTGAAAGCTATTATATCGCCAACGATGGCCGAGTACCTGAAGTTGGCCGGAAGAACCTGCGGGCATTTTATGTCCCCGGTGGTATGCACGTAGAACACCGGGTGAACCGTCCTGGAATAGTCCCCGAAGGAGACAATTTCATTCCTGCCGAAAAACTGCGCCCCGGGATTGCTGCCCAGGCTCACAGAAGGAAGCTGGACGAGGACCTTGTTCTGGCTCTCGATGAGCTTCATACCTGCCGGTATTACCGAATAGACCTGCTTCTTGAACTCTTCGCTTCTGCCGAAGCAGTTTATAACCATGTCTACTCTGACTTTGCTGTCTTTCTGGGTAACGTCTGCCGCACCAAAAATAGAGATAGACGCGACTTCCGTGTATTTAGAGGAGTTCTCAATGGCATAAAGGAAAGCCACTAAATTACCAAAAGAAAGTTCCATGCTGACCCTGACGGAAAGTTTAGCAAATTTCAACGTTATCTTCTTCCCGCCGTCCGGGTTGTCCTCGAAAACCGCAGGATTAAACACATTCTTTGATATCAGGTATTCTGCCACAGCGTCAGAAACAAGGAAGGTCCTCGGTTCAGACCCTGCCATGCCCTTCCCAGGATCAATGCCGAAATTGTTGGCTTTGAATTTGTCGGCCAGTTTTTTCACAAAGAAAGTGTAGGTGTTAACATCGTCCTGCGCAAGGAATCTGTCATAGAGCCCCTGGGCGCGGTCCGGCAGTTTGGCATAACTCTCTTTTATCTTTGCCTCGTCGGTCTGAAGCTCTCCGAAAACCTTAAGCCGCTGCTGCTTCACTTTTATCTGCCTCTGAGCATCCCTGTCTTTGCCCGAAACGAAGACAAAAGCAAATATCGCGCCAATTATCAGGACAAGGCTTATGCCGTAAATGATCAGGTCAACCTTGTCTATGTTATAGTCTTTAAGTATCGGTATGCCCTTGGATTCATTAGCCATTATCTTGCACCCCCTTGAGCGTTGGACTGGCCCCCGAAAGTATTTCCGGACTGGCCGCCGCCACCCTGGGTGTTGTTCACAATCGCGCTCCTGCCCTTCACCACCACCCTTGAAATATCATAGTCATAAGTTGAGTCCGTCTCGTTTGTTCTGCCGAGTTTCATGCCGCTGAAGTTTTTTGAGCCGCCGAATTTTTCGACTATCTCCTGCTGTTCCTGCTGGAACTTTTTATCCGTCTTAAGCAGGAACTGCTGCGACCTGGCGGACCAGTTCGCGTTGGCAATGAAGGTGTTTTTCGGGACCAGCGCGGAAAGTTCAATCAGAGCTTCAGACCAGCGCGTCGAATTCTTGTTCAGAGTGGCGTAATTATCATTTATCGTCTCGAAAGTGTCGACCGCGTCTTTCATATTAAGCAGGTCTCCTGCCGTTCCCTTATGCGCGTCGAACTCCGCATTTATCTCAACCAGTTTCATGCTGTCTTTGGTAAAGGCCGAAAACTTCAGGCCTACGCCGGTGAACAGCAGCGCGAGCGCGGCAGCCAATATGACCACCGTGGAGGTCCTTCTGCTCTTGAGCTTTCTGCCGAGCATGATGTCAAAAGGCAGGAGGTTGGCCGTGTTCCGAAGCTCGACCAGGTTGCGCATCGCGGCGCCGATTGCCACATTGAGCTGGGGCAGGAGCATCTTAAGCTGAACTTCGTCTTTTTTGTCGTAATTGATAAGGCTTCTGTTTATCTCGTTCTCTATCTTTACTTCCTTGTTTATCTTTGAACCTATGAACTTATCCATTCCGCAGAGCATCGCGCCGCCGCCGGAGAGCATTACTTCGGATACGACGCTGCCCTGGTTCTTGCTCTCGTAGAAACTTATCGCGCCGTTCAACTGGCGGATAAAATCCTTTATCTTCGGCTCAAGCGCCTGCATGACCTGGTTTTCCGGCGCGTTGAAATCCATCGCATGCACGGTTTCCTGCGCTTCTTTCCATCCGGTAATTCCGATAACAGCCTGTGCCAGTTCCGTAATGTCGTTTACGCCCCAGGGAATGTTCAGCGTGAATTTCAGGTTGCTGCCTTCAAGCACGTTCACGGTAGTCATCTCAGCGCCAAAATCTATCTTTGCCCAGATCTTGTCCTTAGGGATTGCGTAATTAAAGCAGGTGAAGTTGCTGCCCGATAGAGTGTTTGAATCGAGAATATCAATGAGCGCGTTGGAGCTTTCAAATATGTCCAGGTAGGAGTTTACGATATTCTTCTTGGCGAGGGCAATGATGACATCCATTTTTTCCTTGCCTTCCGCCCTTATCTCTTCTTTCCTTCTGTAGACCTGCGAGATAACAACATCCCAGGTCATCTCTTTGAGGTCAAAAGGGATATAATCCGGCTGGCCGCCCCATCTCAAAGCCTGGCGCAGGGACTGCTCGGTCATAAGCGGCATCTGGATTGTTCTTATATTATCCTCGCCCTTGGCGACCGCAACAACCACATTTACCGGTTTGAGTTCTTTGAAGATCTTTGAAATAATTTCCATTCTCTTGTTGACGACGGTTATAGGTGATGAAAGTTCCTTGGGCGAGAGACCGTAGTTCTCGACAAAGAAACGTTCTATTTTGACGCCGTTTCCGGACTTTTTCAGCAATACAACCTTTATCTGGCTGTTGCCGATATCTATGCCGATACTCGTATTCTTGGCCAATTTACGCTCCCTTTCCCCAGAAGTATTTATCCTAAAACCTTAAACCGAAACCTAAAACTATCAGCCCGACACATCCGATTGCACCATAAAATTTACGAAAGGTATTACCGTTGAAACCGTTTTCACGCTGTTCTTTTCCGTGCTTAAGTCGCCGTTGTTGTTCCTGATCGTATATGTAACTTCAATTTTGATTGACCTGGCGTATTTCAAATCTTCGTAACTGCTGCCGGAGGGAATTTCTTCCCCCAGATTGTCATACGGCGTAAAAATAACGCTGGTTACCAGGAACTCTTTCTTGTCTTCCTGCTCTATCATATCCGTAAACTGCCCCTCTGTGAGAGGTTGGTATCCTGTGACCGGGTCCCTGTAATCCGGCGGGTAGCCGAAAGGTTCAGCCAGTTCATCAGGAATCTGCGTGTGCCCGAATTTGAGCCACCACTGATAAGTGTCTTCCTTCTTCTGCAGAATCATAAACGGATTTCCGGCGTAATCCTTTGTCGCATTGAGCTGGTAAGTTATAACGCTTCCCTGTATAAGTTTATCGCTGGAATTCGCGTCTATTTCCAGCACTTTTCTGTCGAAAATCTCAAAAACCAGGTAATCCTTGTTCTGCCCGAGCTCGTTCAAACGGGTCAGGTATTTCAAGTCATCATTTATCCCTGAGAACAGGGCCCGGACATACATCTGTTCCTGCAGTGAATCCGTGCCCCTGACAAAGAACGTCTGCGAAATGAAATAAGCCATATAGATAACCGCAAAAACCAGGAATGCGAGCCCCATGGCTATCATGAGCTCGATCAAAGTAAAACCCTTTGCCTTGCCGGCGCTGCGTTTCATTAACATGCCGTCTCCGCTATGGCGCCAGGAGAGTTTCAAGTTCATACTCTCCGTCGGGGAATTCCTGCTGCGGATCGGTCCATTTTACACTGACCCACAAATGTATCAACACCGGCGCAACATCCTCAAAAGTCAGGTCCACTGTCCTGGTGTATTGCGCCCTCGAGGTACTGACGGCTTTTAAATCGGCGTTTGAATCAGCCGTTTCGTTGAGGATATTATACCTCTCTCCAAGCGCTATGGTATTGTCAGTTACCAGTTCGTAAGGGAGCAGGTCGCCGTTCTTCAGCTTGTCCACGAAAACAGCCCCGGACCCGCCTGACTCTTCCATAAAATAGATGTATAGAGGGTTCTCGTAACTTGAAAGTCTCTTCATTTCGTTGTTCGCCAGAATCACGCCCTGATCTTCAATCTCCCCTCGGGTTATGGTAGAGAAACCCTGAAAGAAAATAGAAACAACGAACCCGTAGATCAGCGCGATGAATGCCATCGAGATCAGGACTTCAATCAGCGTAAAGCCTTTATTTGTCTCCGCTTTTCCGGTCATCATTTACTCATTACTGAGCAGTCTGTCCGGTTCCGCCGACATCTCCGCCGCCCTGGACTGCGCCCTTAGCCTTGAAAGAATGCCTTGTCGTATTTATTGGAGGCTCAACATCATCAGTGTTACCGGGCGTTTTATCCGGTCCGGAGCTTCCAAGGAAATAGTTGCTTGCCTGGTTGTCACCTGATCCGGTGCTGCTGCCGGTTCCGCCGCCGTAGTCGGGCTTATACATAAAATCTTTACTCCACGGATCCTTGTCGCTGCCTTCGCCCAGGTAGCCTTCAACAACTAGCTGGTTAAGCGCCTGGGGATAATATTTGTAATGCGTAAAGTAGAGCTCGAGCGCGGACTGAACTCCCCTGAGGGATGCCTTGCACGCCTCCACCTCTGACTGCTGCCTTGTCATCAAAAGATCCGGGATGACGATTGCGACAAGTAAGCCGATGATCGCGATGACGATCATGAGCTCGATGAGGGTGAAACCTGCTTGCCTTTTCATTAACGTTACCTCCTGAATCGGAATTTGTTTTTCTGCGGTCCCCCGCGATTATTTTCCTTAAGCTTTTTTCATGCCGCCGTACATTTTGAATATCGGCAGGTAAAGCGCCATAACCACGAAGCCGACCATGACGGCCAGACAGATAATGAGCACCGGCTCGATAACAGAAATAAGCGTGGCCGTGGCGATTTCCACTTCGTCCTCATAAAATTCCGAGATCTGTTCCAGCACCTCTCCAAGTTTTCCGGTCTGCTCGCCGACGCTGACCATAGAAACCACCAGCGGCGGGAAGAACTTATTCTTTCTCAGGGTATCGGCTATTTTTTCCCCTTCCTTGATTTTGTCCCTTGATTCCAATACGGCCGCTTCTATCGGTTTGCTGTCAACGGTCTTGGCGACCAGATCCATAGATTCAAGTATCGGCACTCCGTTGCTTACAAGGATTCCCAGCGTCTGCGAGAATCTGGCAAATATAACTTTGGAGAGATACTCGCCGAGAGCGGGGGCTTTAAGGAGTTGGGTGTCAAACCACATTCTGAACTTGGCCTGTTTAAGGGCTGCCTGAAACCAGTAGACGCCGCCTACAATCGCGATAATCCAGATAAAGAGCCAGGGCATCGCAAATATCCATTTGCCGAATATTTCACGGCTTGTAAAAATCATAATCTTTGTTATGGGCGGAAGGTTGCTGCCCATCTTGGAATACATCTGCTCAAACATTGGGATAACTTTCCACATCAGGAATATAACGATAACAATACCCACGCCGATAACCAGGCAGGGATAAACCATCGCCGAGACAAGTTTTGAGCGCAATCTCGCGGAGCGGTCAAGGTACTTTGCGGTCCTTATCAGTATCTCCGGCAGTTTGCCTGAAACTTCTCCGGCCTTAACCATTCCCACAAAAAGAGAATTGAACACTTTAGGATGTTTTCCCATTGCGGCCGAGAGCGGGGTCCCGGAAACAACATCAGCCCTGATCTCTTTTATAATCTTCTGAAATTCCGGGTTCTGAGTCTGCGTAATCATGACATCAAGACACTGTTCCAAACTAATCCTGGCCTTAACCAGGGTTGAAAGCTGCCTGGAGAAGAGCAGGACATCCTCGCGGGTAACTTTCCCGCCGCCAATGTTGCCGCTTTTAAAAAATTTCGCGAATGGAAGTTCTTTCTTCACACTGGTAACCATAAGCTTCTGGTTCTGGAGTTTCTTCGCCGCGGATTCCTTGGATTCGGCTTCTATGACGCCTTTAAATTCGTTGCCGTCCCCGTCAACCGCTGTGTAAGAATAATTAGGCATTACCCACCCCCTGCAATTTTCTAAATCCGGATCAAGCGGTGCCGGCCACCTT
>CAIWWK010000100.1 GCA_903916325.1 Candidatus Firestoneibacteriota bacterium | reverse complement strand
CTGCCATTTCTTCAATACATCAATAACAAACCTCGCGCGCTTTAGATATTTTATCTCTCCGGTAGCCTTATACGACTGCACCAGGCAGAGCAGCCCGTATCCGATTACTCTTTCTTCATTGCCGATAAGGTCTTCGGGATTCCTGGTCCACCTGATGGCGTAATCACCCGTTGCATTGCCGGCCTCAAGCGCCCTTTCATCCCCGGTAAGATAATAGTAAAAATACGCGCCGTGGTTCTTGGCAAACCCTACGTAAGTGCCCTTCGCGGAATTATGGTCAATGCCTTCAACATACACGCCGCCTATCATATCGGCGTTGGGATGATGCCAGATATGGTCAACATCTATAAGGTGGCGTGCGGCTGAAACGCCCCAGTCAAAGAAGCGAAGGTCGCCTGATCTGGCAAATTGCTCGAACATTGCCCAGGGAAGGTCATAATGCAGGTTGCCCCAGTGCTTGTTATGGTTGTAATCGCCGTAATCCTTTATTCCGTACTCATTGAGTTTCTGGCGGTAGCCGTTTACATACTTAAAATTGCTCTCTACCATCGCTTCGTATTTCGGATATTTTTCCTTATCCGCTTTCGCCGTCATGCCGAAGGCCTTTGAGGAAACATACCACTCAGGAGGGCAGACGGGCATTATGTTCTTTAGGGCCGCGGTGCCTTCCCTGCGAAGAGCTTCAGGATCCTTCGCTTCGGACACTATCAGCCGAAGGTGATGGGTGGTTGCTGAACCTCTCTTCATTTTGTAGGGTTCGTCGCCCGCGTAAAGCTCGCAGGCGAATCCATTCTTTGAAGCGGAAAAGGCTATGGGCGCGAGCTCCGCAAAATCTTCGCAAGCAAGGATAATAGTACCGCTGTCGCCGGAAACCGCCGCCCAGCCCTTGAGCGCTGTTTGCGTGAATAACTTTGCGCTTTTTAATACAGGAGTGTCTCCGAGAGCGTCTTCCATAATTTCTGTTTTTTCGGTAAACAGTTTCCTGTTACCGCCGGTTCCGTTAACGGAGAAACTGATGCCGGCAACATCCATGTATTCGGATTCGCAATCAGCCGTGACGGTCGCCCTGACGTAAAGGCCCGGAAGCCCGGCGAAACTGTCAACGCGGACATAATAATCGGCCTTTTCGGTCTTATCCTTGACTCCAGTGAACTTTCCTGTAATAATCCAGCTTTTCTTCACAGCGGAATCCGCAACGCGCCTGATTTGCTCTCCTTCCACGGCAAAGTCCTGCGCTTTCCCCCTTATTGTGAGCTCAAAGAGTCTGGCGAATTCTGCGCCGGAGTTATTTTGAACCTGCTTTTCCGAGCTCTCGGCCAGTTTGTAAATCTTCCTTTCCCCGGCCGCAAAGGTGTCCGGAAACTGTACAAGAACCCATTTGACGCTTCCGTCAAGCCACTTATTTAGCACCGTGAATTCGGCAGGTATTATTTTCCCGTCCGGCCCGGATATTTCGAATTTGCCGGTGCCTGAGTATTTGCCTTCCGGCAGGGGAATTCCCCCATTAACAAGCCTTTTTACGGGGCCTGTTCCGGATGGTTCCGAGGCGGTGAAATCCGTAATTTCGGAAGCCGTCACCACGCCAGAAAGAACCGTAAAAAGCAGAGCTAAAAGGATATTTTTCATGGCTTTTCCTTTACCGCGGGAATCGGAACGAAATGTTGTCCTATATTTTACTTTAAATACTCTGATTAGTCAAAATGTAAACTGCATCGGCTGAAAACTGCGCTTCTTTATGCTAAAATACCTTAAATGGAAAACTCTTTTGCAATAGCGGTCCTTTTGATAATCATCGCCGCGCTTCTTTTCGTCCGCTATCTCCGCCTTGCCGGTTTACTGCGAAAAAAGCACGCGATTCTGAAACAAGTCTCTTCCGGCATAAAGAATGGCGCTCTTTCGGAGGCGGAAGACCTGCTTGACGGGACAAAAAAAGAATTCAAAAATGACCCTGCCATAAACTACCTTTACGGTTATATCAGGTACAGTCAGAACCGCCCCGCGGAAGCCCTGGCATTATTTCTTGCCGCGGAAAGATCCAGAGACCCGCGGGTTCTCTACTCCTCCGGTTATCTTTACTTCCACAATGAAGAAGATCCCGGCGAATCAATGAAAAGACTTGTAAAAGCTTCCGGGCGAGGGGCCGCTGCCCTGCGGGCCGGATACACTCTCGGCCTCCTGAATTATGTAATGGGAAACACAAAATCCGCCGAACGCATAATACTCAGAGCCCTTGCGGCCGGCGCCGATAACGAAGCGGAAATTGACAACGCGCTCGGTCTAATTTCGCTACGAGAGAACGATCCGGGCGGCGCTATTTTACGGTTCAAAGCGTCAATACGTCAAAATGACGGCGTACCGGACACCTATCTCAATTTGGCGGAAGCCCACGCCGCGAAACATGAAAGAGCGGAAGAACTCGCGATGCTTGAAAGAGCCGAAAGACTGCATCCGGGAAACAAGCATATCCGGCTGAAACTCGGAGAGATTTTGGCTGCTAACGGAAAAATCGAAGAGGCGCTCGTGCACCTCACCGCGGCTATTGAACTTGACCCTGGCTTCTCACTTGCTTATTTTTCCAGGGCCGGAGTCTATAAAAAAACCAGGGAGGCGGACAAATACCGGATAGATTACGAGAAAGCTCTCGCCTGCCGCAGGAGAAACCCGCATGATTTTTGAAACCGTTTACTGCGAATCGCACGGCAACCGCATTTCCTGCGCAGCCTGTTTTGACTGCGGAAAACTGCTCTGCGTTGAATGCGCGAGACGGTCTTTCGGCAGGGACTACTGCAGTTCGTGCGAGCACGCGGAGCGTTCAAAACAGCGCAGGAGATATTCAGACAAACTGGTCTTTATCGCGGAGGGCAGGGAGCGGCAGGAGGCAAGAGCTTTGGCTCTCCGGCACGCGGCGCTTATCGCGCTCTGCCTGGCAACCGCGGCAATATTGCTTCGGTTGCATTAAAAAAGGGCCTGCGAGAGCAGGCCCTTGGGATAGCAAACCAACCAAAAATTTTTTCTTATCCCCCACCTTCCCCTGAACCATTCCCCTGCACCGCTAATTGCGTGCGGTGCGGGTCAGGTTCAGGGCTGTAGTCCCCATTCTGATGAATGGGGGCTGTAGTCCCCATTCTGATGAATGGGGGCTGTAGTCCCCATTCTGATGAATGGGG
>CAIWWK010000099.1 GCA_903916325.1 Candidatus Firestoneibacteriota bacterium | reverse complement strand
CGCCTATAGTTCCGGTAGGGTCGCCTTTCGCTTCGCCGCCGAGCATGAGCATCGGGAGAGTGGTCGCTTTCGCGATCTTTTCATAGTTGTCAGCCGTGGGTATTTTCAGCCAGAGGTTTCTGGAAGAATCTCCCATCGCCGAAGCAACTCCGATAATCTTTATCATTTCCGCCAGTGATTTCTGGACCTTGTAGCCGTCGCTGGTTACATAGAGCGGTTCAAGGAAGCAGGGAATCTCATATTTATTGAGCTGGCTGATGATATCCGAACAGTACAGGAGAGTTTTCGCGGAATCTTTGTTCGTGGGGTCAAGCCTAAGCATTATCTTCGCGCCGTCAAGCCTGAGCGCGCGGAGGGAGTCAACCGAGAAGCAGGTAAAGGTGTCATCCATCTCGAACGCCGTGCCGGCAAGGCCGCCGCGGTTCATGGAGCCGAGCATTACCTTGTCATCAAGGAAGGAAGCCCCGCCTTTCTGCTTTACAAGGTAGTTCATGATAAAAAGATCTTCGATAATATCCGTAGTTGCCATTATACCGTCAAACTCCGGGTTGGTCACAACGCGCAGAACCCTGCCGAGATATTCCTGCCTGTTGCCCATCGCTATCGGATCGTCGCCGTTCTTATTTACCATCCTGCCCGGATGATCCGCCGCGAGCACGGTCAATTTGCCGTCTTTTGTTATCTTCTTTCTTTTCTTGCGGCTGGAAGCTTCTTTGAGAATAACTTCCGGATTATTTACTCTGACTTCGGTGATCTGGTTGAAGATGCTCTCCGGAAAGAACTTCTTCAGGTCAAACTGATAGTTTCCCAATTCATAACCCATTTTAAACCCTCCCTTTCCTGATATTTAGACACAAGATACCCGCCGAGGCAGGCTAAACAAGTAGGATTATACAATAAGAAAAGCCTTAAAATCAATAGGATTCTCAGCCAAAAATATAGGGTTTTTTAACGATTTATTGACAAATTGCCGCGGGAGAAGAGCAATTTTCTCTTTTGGCGGCCGCGCTCTGCGGCTTTTTCAGCAAGTTTCTTCACCACGAGCGAGGGTGCAAACTGGCGGATATCCCCGCCAAGAAGCCCAATCTCTTTTGTCATGCTGGAGCTCAGGTAGGTGTACTTCTCGGATGGCATCATATAAACAAAATGAAGGTCTTTGTAGAGTTTCCGGTTCATCAGCGCCATCTGGAACTCGTATTCAAAGTCAGAGATAGCCCTAAGGCCCCTTACTATCGTCGTGCCCTTCTCCCGCTTCGCGAAATCAACCAGCAGGCCGTCAAAACTCTTGATAACTATCCTTTTATCGCTCCGGACAGCCCTCTTTATCATCTCCATCCGCTCTTCTACCGTAAAGAGCGGCTTTTTATGGGGGTTAACGACAATAGCGATAGTAAGCTTTTTGAAGATCTCCAGACTGCGTTTGATAAGATCAAGGTGTCCGTTCGTGATAGGATCGAAACTTCCCGGATAGATTGCTTTTGTTTCTCTCATTTTTTTGCCTTCCTTAGGAAAGTGAGGAATGTGCCGCCATACTTCTTTTCCTTTTCCATAATAAAAGCCGCCGTAACCGGAACGGCTTCTTTGCCATCCCTCTTTACCGCTATTACCCCTTCCTTTCCGAGAATATCATGAGTTTCAAGGCATTTCAAGATTAAACTTATCTGCCCGGAAAGGTAAGGAGGGTCAATGATTATTATGTCAAACCGCCCGGAGTCCTTGCTAAGCTCTTCCACGGCGCGTTCAGCGTCCATGAGTAAACATTCAACCTGCCCGGAGAAACCGAGCCCGGCTGCGTTCTCCTTTATGACCTTAATGCAGTCCGGTTCGTTGTCAGAAAAGACAACTTTCGCCGCTCCCCGGCTGACCGCCTCAAGCCCCAGGTTACCGCTTCCCCCGTAAAGGTCAAGCACACTCGCTCCGCCGATCTCATATTTCAATATTTCAAAGAGGGCCATTTTGACTTTTCCGGCAGAAGGAACTACAGGAAGGCTCTTGGGTATTTTTATGTACCTGCCTCCCGCCGTACCGCCGATTATGCGCATTTTCCCCTTCCTCTTAACTTACAGTTATGAGTTCCATATCCTTGCTGAACCGTTCATCAAAAAAGGAACGGATTTTTTTATTCTCTTCCGAGGCAAGCTTGGGATCCGCGTCTATGATGCGGAACGCCTCCTGCCTGGCGGAGATTAAGATTTCCCGGTCGCGCGAGAGGTCCATGTATTTGAGGTCAAGTTCTCCGTGCTGGCTGGCGCCAAAAAGCTCTCCGGGCCCGCGTATCTCGAGATCCGCTTCCGCGACCTCGAAACCGTCATTGGTCTTCTCCATTATTTTTAGCCTTTTGAAGGCGTCACTGGTAACATTCCAGCTGGTGAGCAGGAAACAGAATGATTTTTTTGCCCCCCTGCCGACTCTCCCGCGGAGCTGGTGCAGCTGGGCAAGACCAAACCGCTCGGTATGCTCTATAACCATAACCGTGGCGTTGGAGACATCTATTCCGACCTCTATGACCGTGGTCGCGACCAGGATATCAATCTTCTTTTCTTTGAAGTCCCTCATCGCGGACTCTTTTTCTTCTCCGGACATGCGGCCGTGAATAAGGCCGACATTCCTCCCTTTAAACACCTCGTTCTTAAGATATACATAGTCTGTTTCCGCCGCCTTAAGCATCAGTTTTTCGGACTCCTCAACAAGCGGATAGACTATGAACGCCTGCTCGCCCGCGGCAACTTTATTCCTTATGAATTCATAAACATCCTGGCGCCGTTTTTCCTGCGTCCACTTTGTATATATAGGAAGCCTTCCCTTCGGCAGTTCGTCTATGACAGAAAGCTCCGTATCCCCGTATAGAGTCAGCACCAGCGCCCTCGGGAAAGGCGTCGCGGTCATCATAAGGCAGTCCGGGAATACGCCTTTTGATTCCAGCGTAAGCCGCTGAAAGACCCCGAACTTGTGGCGCTCGTCTATCACTATCATTCCGAGTTCTTTGAACTCCACCGCGTCCTGAATAAGAGCGTGAGTGCCGACCACAAGAGAGGCCTCACCGCTTTTAACCGCGGCCAGCGCTTCCCGTTTTTCTTTCGCGGTTAGCGAACCTGTCAAAAGGACCGCCTTTTTCCCTCCGCCTATTTGCTCAAAATATTTCCCGTAATTCCTGTAATGCTGTTCTGCCAGTATCTCTGTCGGGGCCATTATCGCAGCCTGGTAGCCGCTGTCTATCACCTTAAGCATTGCCATAAGCGCGACTATGGTCTTGCCGGAACCGACATCTCCCTGCAGCAACCGGTTCATTGGCGCTTTCCTCATGAGATCCGCGTTAATTTCCGCTATAGAGCGCTTTTGCGCTCCGGTAAGTTCAAAGGGGAGTTTTTTTTCAAGCTCCAAAGCTGAAGAGCTTTCTTCTTTATAGGACCTGGTCTTTATTTTCTTTGCCAGGAACAATTTACGCCGGGCCAGAAAAAGCTGCAGCATAAAAAGCTCGTCGAAGACAAGTCTTCTTCTCGCCTTCTCAAGCTCAGCGGTATTTTCCGGAAAGTGGAATTTGATGAGGGCTTCACGTATCCGGTAAAGATCGTGGCGCATTGTGATATCAGGGGAGAGCATCTCAACAATAAGGGTCAGTTTCGTGTTGATGAGCTGCCTGATAATTTCCCTGAAGAATTCCTGGGTAAGAATCTTAGTGGATTTGTAGAAACCAAGTATTTCGCCCCGTTCAAGGGCCGCGTCTTCTTCCGGCGAAATGAACTCATAGGTGCCTGCTGTTCCGTTTATCTGGAGGCCCCACCTCGTGGATTCAACAGCGTCATGAATCACCACTTGCCTGCCGGCCTTCAAGATTTCCCTCATATACGGCCTGTTGAACCAGGTCCAGGTAAGGGTCGCCCCGCTGTTGTCATCTACTATGACCTTAAGAATACTGCGCCCCGGCCTTCTCAACTCCTCCACTTCCGAAATGAAACCTTTGATGAAAGTTTTTTCCCCGTTCTTTGCCAGCGCAATGGGCGTAATTGCGGCTTTGTGCACATGCCATTTCGGGAAAAAGAGGAGCAGCTGTTCGGGCGTGGTGAGGCCTATCCGTTTTAACGAGGACGCCCTGACAGGCCCGATGCCTTTTATGTAACGCAGGTCATTGCTTTCCATGTTTTTTGTTGACAATGGCGGAAGGAACATTTATAATCTACCATATTCTTTCAGCAAAAATCAAAAGATTCGGTTTCTTGGAGGAAATAATGTCAAAAGCATGCGAAATCTGCGGGAAAAAGGTTATCTTTTTAAACATGGTGTCTCACGCAAAGAACGCGAGCAGGAGAAGCGCGCTTCCAAATCTCCGTTCGGTAAAAGGCAAGAAAGTCTGCGCGAAGTGCTTAAAAGCGGGGAAAGTAAAATAAATTCAAAAGTTTGTAAGGTTTGTAAAGTTAATAAGGTTTATAAGGTTTAGAAAATCTATATCGCAAAAAACAAAGGCGCTCAAACGAGCGCCTTTTCTTTTGTTTGTGCTTTGACCTTATGAACGCTATTTTGTTATCCGGAATTTTGCTTTGCCCTTCTCTCTGACCTTATAAACCTTACGAACCTTACAAACCTTATTAACTTTTATAAACCATTAGTCTAAGGTAGCTATCGCCTCTATCTCAACATCCACATCCTTGGGAAGGCCCGCCACCTGGATCGTCGACCTGGCAGGAAAATTACCTGTGAAATACTTCTCGTAAACCCCGTTCATAAACTTAAAATCTTCCATCCTTTTGAGGAAAACGGTTGTTTTAACGACTTTCTCAAGGCTAGAACCGGCAGCCTCAAGCACAGCCTTCAGGTTATCAAGCGCCATTTTTGTCTGCGATTCAACCCCTCCATGCATAGTGCAGCCGTTTGACGGGTCAATTGAGATTTGACCGGAAACGAATATCAGATTGCCTGACTTTACTGCCTGCGAATAGGGGCCTATGGCTTTCGGCGCGTTCGGAGTTGAGATGATTTCCTTTGGCATTTTCCCTCCTTCTGCAGAACCAGATGTTCAGATGGTCGGAGGCTCAGAAGCTCAGAAGGTTGTAGTTCCTTTATCTATCTGCCCTCTTATCTTCTGACTTCTGACTTCCGTCCTCTGTCTTCTTTCCTGCCGAGCATCCGCGCCTCTGAGCATCCGCGCGTCCGCTTTTATTGGTCGGGGCGACACGACTTGAACGTGCGACCCCTTGCTCCCAAAGCAAGTGCTCTAGCCACCTG
>CAIWWK010000098.1 GCA_903916325.1 Candidatus Firestoneibacteriota bacterium | reverse complement strand
TCGAGAGCGGAAAGCGGCGACTGGGTTTCAACGTGAACGCGGTTTACTACCCGCAGTACCGGCTTGATGTGCTTAATCCTGATAATACGGTGCTCCAGGAACTTGATTCCGCGGCGCCGATGGCGGCAGAACTGTCGCTTAGGAAGATGCTGGGCATGTTTATGTTCCGCGGCGACGATGTTTTTAAGGAAGTGAAAGTCTTAAGCGGCGGGGAAAAAAGCCGGTTGGTCCTTGCAAAAGTGCTGATAAACCCCCCAAACTTCATACTGATGGACGAGCCGACGAATCATTTGGATATTCCGTCAAGGGACATCCTTATAAAGGCCCTCAATGACTACACAGGTACTATCTGTTTCATCAGCCACGACGTGCATTTTATCCGCTCAATCTCCAATAAAATTGTAGAGGTGAATAATGGCCGCCTTATTCCTTTCGCGGGCGGGTATGATTATTATGTCGAGAAAAAGAAGCTCATGGGAGAGACCGTCGGGATTCCCTTAAAAGAAAGAACAACTGCTCCGAAAGAGAAGCCTGCGGTAAAACCCGCGCCTCAGGAAAAGAAAAAAAGGGTGAATCCGTCTATGGTCGCGCACAAGAAGAAAGAACTTGCCGCGAGAATAGAAGAGATAAACCTGGAGATGACCGTGCTTCACGCCAAGAACGCTGAGATGATAAAAGAGATGGAGAGCCCGGAGTTTTACAAAGACCCCGGCCATCCGGAGCAGGTAAAACAGCTTAAACTTGACGAAGAGAAAGCCAAGAAACTGCAGGAAGAGTGGCTTAACCTGTCACATGAACTGGAAAACTTAAATCCCTAAGCAGAAGCCCGGCAAAGCGTCAGTATTTCCCGAACTTCCCGAATTTCGCGCTGTTCTTGCCGGTCCTTTTTACTTCATACATCAGTTCATCCGCTTTCTTAATCATTTCCCTGGCGTTACAGGAACCGGATTCACAGCTTAAAACGCCTATACTGAAAGAAACAGGCCAGATTTCTTTGTTAATGGCGGAGTTCAGATGCCTGAGCAGTTTGGAAATAACCAGTCTTGCCCTCTCCTGATTGGTTTCCGGCAAAAGCAGGATGAATTCATCCCCTCCCATCCGCGCGACTATATCTGAAATACGGATGTTTCTACGGATGGAATTCGCTACGAACCGGAGGAGTTCATCCCCGCTGTTGTGCCCGAGCGTGTCGTTTATGCGCTTGAAATTATCCATGTCTATGTAGGCTACCGTGAAAGGCCTTCCGTACCTGCCTGTCCTGTAGGCTTCTTTGTCGAGTTCCTCGTAGAACATCTTCCTGTTCGGGATGCCGGTCATGATATCGTAACGCGCAAGTTTTCTTTCATCCAGATACGCCTGTTTCAGCGCCTGGAATACAAGTGTAATGATAATGAAGGTTGCGAGTATTGTGGCTCCGTTCCAGACAAGCACCAGGCTATTCTTGTAAACATGACCGTTGAGCAGGTCTATGCTAATCAGGGAAAGACCGCATAAAACAGGGAAGATCAAAGCTGCCCTCCTGCTTAAAAGCCAGGAAGTCAATATGATTGGGATAAGATAGAGCAAGACCATCACAATTTCATTGCCGGTTGCGTAATCAAGAAAAGCGACGGCAGCAAGAGAGAGAAAGCCGGCGATAAAGCCGAATGTTCTCGATCTTTCCGAGAGATACTTAAATGCCTGGGTCCTGAAAGCCGACGCTTCGGAGAAGTCTGCTCCCGGTTTTTGCATTTCATCAAAGGAATCTTTCGCTGCGCTCTCAACCATAAGTTCCCTCCGTTAATTCAATTCAAGTTTATTCCAGCCGCGCGGATTTGTCAACTTGTTTTGAAAGGGCGTCGAAAGTGTTGTATAATATGACAAGCATGCAGCCGGATAAAAACGACATAAAGGAACTGGAGCAAAGAGCCGGGAAGTTCCGGATAGAGATATTGAAGATGATAAACAAGGCGGGCGCCGGCCATCCGGGCGGTTCGCTTTCCTGCATTGACCTCCTCACGGCGCTTTATTTCTCAAAAGTAAATGTTTTCCCTGATCAACCGCAGAGTCCTGCCCGCGATAGATTTATTATGTCAAAAGGCCACGCAAGTCCGGCCCTGTATACCGTGCTTGCCGAAAAGGGATTTTTCCCGAAGGCGGAACTTGACAGGTTCAGGAAGCTGGGGGCTCTGCTTCAGGGGCATGTTTATGCCGGTGTTCCCGGAGTTGAACTATCTACCGGCAGCCTGGGACAGGGGCTCTCTTTCGCGAACGGCATGGCGCTTGCCGCCAAACTTAAAGGCGAGAAACACGGAATCTACTGCATGCTGGGAGACGGAGAAATGCAGGAGGGCCAGGTCTGGGAGGCTTTCCTTACCTCGGCGCATCACAAGCTGGACAATCTTTGCGTTATCCTGGACGCTAATAGAGTCCAGCAGAACGGTCTTGTCGCGCAGATTAAAAATATAGAACCAACGGCAGGAAAGTTGAGGGAATTCGGCTGGAAAGTTGAAGAAATAGACGGACATGATATGGCGCAGATACTTCGGGCGCTTAGCGCTTTCGGAAAAGAGCCGGGCATTCCGTATTTTATCAAGGCAAATACCATTAAGGGGAAAGGCGTCTCGTTCATGGAACTTAACTCTCATTGGCACGGCAAGGCCCCAAACGATATGGAACTGGCGGCGGCGCTTCTGGAGCTTGAAAAATGGAATTAAGGGCTATCAGGGACGGGTTCGGAGAAGAGTTGGTTGAACTCGGGAAAAGAGAATCACGGGTTGTAGTCCTTTCAGGCGACCTGGAGGATTCTACAAAGGCCGCCGGCTTCAAAAAGGAATTTCCCCTCAGGTTTTTCAACCTCGGCATCTCGGAGCAGGACATGGTCGGAACTGCGGCGGGCATGGCTAAGGAAGGTTTTATCCCTTTTGTCTGTTCCTTTGCGGTATTCCTGACTAACCGCGCTTATGATCAGATACGCATAACCGTCTGTTACAATAAATCCAATGTGAAACTTATAGGCTCGCATGCCGGCATCTCGGTCGGGTCCGACGGGGCTACCGCGCAATGTCTTGAAGACCTGGCGCTTATGAGGGCGCTCCCGAACATGACGGTCATCTGCCCGGCAGACGCTCTTGAAGTGAAGAAGGTTGTTCGCGCGGCCGCGGAGCACATCGGGCCGGTTTATATCAGGACGGCGAGAACGGCCTCGGAAATCATAACAAAAGAAGAAACCCCTTTTGCCATCGGGAAAGCAGTGACGCTCAGAGAGGGGAAGGATCTGGCAATTATTGCCTGCGGGATAATGGTTCCGGAAGCGCTCCGGGCGGCTGCGTTACTTGAAAAGTCCGGAGTGGATGCGGCGGTAATTAATATGGCAACGATAAAACCTCTTGATAAACAAGCTGTTGAGGACGCGGCAAAAAAGTGCGGATGCATAGTTACTGCCGAGGAGCACCAAAGGAACGGCGGGCTGGGGTCGGCTGTCGCGGAAGCGCTTTCATGTTCATTCCCTGTTCCGGTGGAATTTGTCGCTGTTGAAGATTCTTTCGGAGAGTCAGGCGAGCCTGAAGAACTGCTCTCAAAGTACGGGTTAAAAGATGTCGATATCGCGAGAGCGGGGGCCGCCGCCGTAAAAAGGAAGAAATCATGCTGAGAATTAAAACTTTCAGGAACAAAATAACGCCTGAGGTCGGCGCCCTGCTCGGGGGATACGGGCCGGACAATGTTTCCAATGGCGTGTATGATGATCTGCTGCTTTCAGGCATAGCCTTCAATGACGGCAGAAGGAAGTCCCTGCTGCTCAGTTACGACCTTATCGGCATGGACAGGCCTCTCATTCTTGAGCTTCGGAAGCGGGCCGCGAAGAAGGCGGGTATAAAAGAGTCCGGTATTATTGTTGCCTGTACGCATACTCATTCAGGGCCGCACTCGCGCTCGGGTTCCAGAAAATCTTTAAGAGATGAAAAGTATTCTGAATGGCTTATCGGGAGGACGCTCGAAGTCTTAGAAGGTGTTTTTTTCGGTATGGAACCCGTAGATGTCTACCGTCATTCGGTAAATGTCTATGAGAATATTAACAGGAGGGTTTTGCTTGCCGGCAACAGGTTTGCTTATCTGCCGGACGAAAAATATTTGAAACCCGTTGCCGACGGAGTGACAGACCCTGAACTCGGGATTATTTTCTTCATCAGCAGAAGAACCGGAAAAAACTTCGCGAACATAGTGAATTATTCCGCCCATCCGCTCGCGTCCCAGAGGCGCGGAGGCAAGTCGCTGAAGATAACTTCGGATTACCCCGGAGCGTTAAGAAGAACCGTGGAGCGAAATCTCGGAGGTTTTTGCGTTTTTACGACCGGAGCCTGCGGGGACCTGCACCCGTATGACTACGAAGGCGGTTTCAAAAAGATGGAGAGCCTCGGACGGCGTCTTGGTTTGAAAGTTTCAGGGAGCCTTTCCCGGGTGCTCAGGGAAACCCGCTGCAGGATAAAGAACCCTGTTGTTGAGACCAGGTCCATAAAAGTTACGATGGCAATTAACACGTCGAATAAGAAGCACATGATGCCGCTGTTTGAGAAAAAGAAAACTGAAACCGCGGAAGTAGTTTTTCTCAGAATAGGAGATGTTTGTTTCGCGGGTGTTCCGGGGGAGCTGCTGGCGGAGCCCGGCCTTGAGATTAAATGGAATTCCCCGTTCAAGAAAACATATATACTCTATAATTCAACGGGTTACCTGAGCTATATGCCGCACGTAAACGCCTTTGTAAACGGTGGATATGAAGCGGATACATCGCAGTTAAGGCCGTTCGAGACTTTTAAGCTGGTCAACCGCGTAATACAGGAATTCAAGAAGTGGAAATTGTCCTGAAACCCTTGTATTAAAGGCGGAAATTACGGTTTTTGCAGCCGGCTCCTCACAAATATATTGAAATTTGCTTTAAATTCCTATATAATTCATATACTAACGCGCCGCCAAGGCGCAGACCCGGTAATTCGGCCGGGAATTCACACGCTCTTCATAAATGCACGCACAGGTCCCGCGGAGCCAACCGGCGCCCGGGAATGCGGGCCGAATGAGCGGAGGTAAAAACCTTAAGGAGGTTTGTTATGCCGGTCATTTCAATCAAGCAGTTGCTCGAAGCTGGTGTTCACTTCGGACACCAGACCAAACGCTGGAACCCCAAGATGGCCAAATTCATTTACGGTAAGAGGAACGGTATTTATATTATCGACCTCCAGAAAACCGTAAAGAAACTCAAGGAAGCCTGCGATTTTGTTAAAGACGCTGCGGCAAAGGGAGGCTATGTTCTTTTCGTCGGCACTAAGAGCCAGGCCCAGGAGATTATCACCGAGGAAGCCAAGAGAGCAGGGATGTTCTATGTCTCTTACAGGTGGCTCGGCGGGATGCTCACAAATTTCAAAACCATCAAGAAGAGTATCAAGAGGCTTGAAGATCTTGAGAAGATGAAAGCGAACGACACTTTCTCCAAGTTCACCAAAAAGGAAGTCCTTGGCTTTGAGAAAGAGATGGCGAAGCTTTCCAAGGTGCTCGGCGGCATCCGCAACATGGACAGGCTGCCTGCCGCGGTCTATGTGGTCGACACCAAGAAAGAACACACGGCAATCCTTGAGTCGAAGAGGCTTGAGATACCAGTAATAGGCATAGCAGACACCAATTCCGATCCTGATGAAGTTGACTATGTAATTCCCGGCAACGATGACGCAATCCGCGCTATAAAACTTGTGACTTACCTCATCTCCGAATCTGTTCTTGAAGGCAAGAGAGGCGTGGCGGAAGAAGCGCTTCTGGCCGAGAAAGCAGCGGCTGACGCGGCTGCGGAAGCGAAAGAACTCCCCGCTGACATAGATGAAGAGATGGAAACTGTAATAGAAAAATTCCAGGATGACAAGACGGGCCTTAAGAAGAAACCCGGCAAGGGAGGAGTAGAATAATGGCAAGCACGAAGGAGATCCAGGAACTCAGGGAAAAAACCGGCGCGGGCATGCTGGCCTGCAAAGAGGCGCTTGATGATTCAAAGGGCGATCTTGAAAAGGCCGTTGAATTCTTAAGGAAAAAAGGGCTTGCTACCGCCCAGAAGAAATCGGTAAGGGTCGCTGCCTCAGGCTTGGTTTACTCCTACATTCACATGGAAGGCACGGTAGGCGCGATGGTCGAAGTCAATTGCGAGACTGATTTTGTCGCCAGGACCGATGATTTTAAGGAACTCTGCAAGGATATAGCTATGCAGATCTGCGCGATGAACCCGCTCTATGTGAAACGCGAAGATATCGCTCCGGAAGTGCTTGAGAAAGAAAGGTCTATCTTCAAAGAAGAGGCCATAAAGTCCGGCAAGCCGGAAAAGATAGCCGAAAAGATTGTTGACGGAAAAGTAGAGAAATTCTACAAGGATGTCTGCCTTGTCGAGCAGGCTTTCATAAAGGATGACAAGCAGTGCATAAAAGACCTGGTCACGGCTAAAATAGCCAAGACCGGGGAGAATATCGTAATCAAGAGATTCTCCAGGTTCAAGGTCGGAGAAAAATAATAAGAGCCGCGGGCCAAAAGCCCGCGGTTTTTGTATCCGAGAGCTAAAACGCCAGGTCTCCGGAGGGCAAGATGCGCAAGGCAAAATATAAAAGGGTGCTTCTGAAAATAAGCGGTGAAGCGCTGTCGGGCGAGGCCCAGCAGGGATTAAACCCGACCATACTCAAAGAACTTGCGACGGAAATAAAAAGAACAAAAGAGCAGATGCACATCGAGCTTGCGGTAGTTATCGGCGGCGGGAATATTTTCCGAGGGTCCTACGCCAAGAGCATGGACAGGGTCTCGGCCGACTACATGGGCATGCTGGCCACTGTAATTAACGCGCTCGCGCTCCAGGACGCGCTCGAGAAGCAGGGTGTCTTTACCAGAGTTCTTACCGCCCTGGAGATAGAAAAAGTCGCCGAACCCTACATCAGAAGAAGGGCGATAAGGCATATGGAAAAGGGCAGGCTGGTTATTTTCGCGGCCGGCACCGGAAATCCTTACTTTACGACGGATACCGCGGCTGCGCTGCGGGCGATAGAGATCGGAGCAGATGTCCTGCTTAAAGCCACCAAGGTTGACGGTATCTTTACTTCGGATCCCAAAAAGGACAAAGCCGCCAAGAAATTCAACGAAATAAGCTACATGGAAGTAATAAAGAACAAACTTAAGGTCATGGATGCGACTGCCGTGACCCTCTGCATGGAAAATAACATCCCTATCATAGTGTTCGATTCCGGAGCTTCCGGCAGTTTCTCCAGGGCAATATCCGGCGAAAAGATAGGAACAATCGTTTCTTAAAACGAGTCAACTGTATTAAGGAGGGACAATATGCCTTTCAATATCAAAGTGACAGAAGACAAAATGAAAAAGGCCGCAGAGCATGTCAGCGTAGAGCTTGCGACCATCCGTACGGGACGCGCGTCAACCGCTATATTTGACAATATAAAGGTGGAATATTTCGGCGCGGATGTTCCTCTCAAGCAGGTTGCAAATGTGTCAGTACAGGCCAGGACCATAGAGATAAAAGCTTTTGACCCTTCTGCGCTCCAGAACATAGAGAAAGCCATTATGAAATCCGACCTTGGGCTAACCCCGGTGAACGACGGAAAGCTAATCCGCATCAATGTGCCCTCGTTAACGGAAGAGAGAAGGAAAGAGCTTTCGAAATACGCGAGAAAACTCGGCGAGGAAGGCAAAGTTTCCCTTAGAAACATCAGGCGCGACGCCAATGACGAGCTGGACAAGGCAAAGAAATCCGCGGAGATGTCAGAAGATGACTGTAAAAGGAACAAGGACGCGGTTCAGAAGATGCTGGACAGATATATTGCCGATGTTGATAAGTTCCTCGTGAACAAAGAAAAGGAAATAATGGAAGTTTAAGGCAGGCCCGAAAATCAAACCTAAGATCCCGGCCCACATAGCGATAATAATGGACGGCAACGGCCGTTGGGCCGTGAACCGCGGTTTGCCGCGGATCGAAGGGCACAGGCGCGGCGTCAATGTAGTTAAAGATATAGTTACCGAATGCAGGCGTATCGGCGTGAAGTATCTTACGCTCTACGCCTTTTCTTCAGAGAACTGGTCAAGGCCGGAGAAAGAAGTCAGTTTTCTTATGCGGCTGCTTAAGCTCTTCCTGCTCAAAGAAAAAAGAACCATGATGAAGAATAACATAAGGTTCAATGTTATAGGCCGGTACAAAGAGTTGCCGGCTTTTGTGCAAAAAGAACTCGTGAAGGCGATGAAAGAAACCTCACGGAACAAAGGGATGGTCCTGAATTTAGCGCTGAATTACGGCGGAAGGATTGAGATTATCGACGCGGTAAGGAAGGTGGTCTCGGATGTTCTCTCTTCAGGCGCGGGAATTACTCCCGAAAGCGCGGCGCAGGCAGTAAATGAAGACCTGATTTCCGATTATCTTTACACGGGCGGCATGCCGGACCCGGACCTGCTCATCCGCACCAGCGGAGAGATGAGAGTCTCAAATTTCCTGCTCTGGCAGATAGCCTATTCCGAGTTTTATGTAACACAGACGCTCTGGCCGGATTTCACGGCATCCAGCCTGCACGAGGCGCTGGAAGCATACAGGAAACGCGACCGGCGTTTCGGGGGGATCTGATGGAAAGGTTTGTTCGTATAGCGGTATTTCTTGTATTCCTTCCTGTTTTCTTATTCTCGGTCTTTCAGAGCCCCGTCGTTTATGACATCATAATAATAGGCGCCCTTGCAGGAGCGCTGATAGAATACCATCTTATGCTGAAAAAGACAGGAATTGAGACAATGCTCTGGGCCAACCTGCTCTTCCTTGCCATCTGTATTTACGAATTTCTTAACAGAAACCCGCCGGCCTTTGACATCCTTAAGGTATTTGCGCTTATGATAATATATGCCGCGCTGGTGCTGGTTCCGCCTATCTTCAACAAGGATATTAAAAACGGGATGCTCTCAATGGCTTTTACCGTTCTAGGCGGCTTTTACATCATAGTTCTTGGCGTTCAACTGCTTCAGGTTATTCACCTTGACCCTTACTACGCGCTTTTCCTCTTCGGCGTAGTCTGGATCTACGACAGCGCCGCCTATTTTATAGGTACGGCAATCGGAAGGCACAAGCTTCTCAAGCCGGTCAGCCCAAAGAAATCAATTGAAGGCCTTTTGGGTGGGTTAGCCGTGGTTGCCATAGCGGCACTTGCTCTAAAGCTGGCTACTGGCGCCCGGTTCATAGGGATTGATACCGGGAGGGCTGTGCTCTTTGCAGTGATTCTGGGACTTAGCGCGCAGGCGGGAGATCTTACCGAATCTCTTATCAAAAGGTTTGCCGGCGTAAAAGATTCCTCAAATATAATACCAGGGCACGGCGGTCTGCTTGACAAACTGGATTCTTTCCTGTTGGCGGCGCCGGTTTTCATACTGCTCATGAAATATTTTATATGACAAGAAAAAAGATAGCAATACTCGGCTCAACCGGTTCCATAGGCGTTAACGCTCTCAAGGTCGCTGCGGCTTTCCCTGCGCGCTTTGAGGTTGTCGCGCTTTCTGCCTGGGGGAACGCTGCCCTCTTGAAAGAGCAGGCCTCGAAATTCAAGCCGTCCCTACTCTGCATAAAAGATGAAGGGAAAGCAGGGGTGCTCGCGTCCTCATTCGGCGGCAAGTACAAGCCTGAAGTCTACGCAGGAATATCCGGGATTATAAAACTTGTCCGCGAAACACAGGCCGAGCTGGTCCTTGTCGCTGTCGTAGGTTCCGCCGGCCTGGTGCCGGTGCTTGAATCAATAAAGCGGGGAAAGAGTGTGGCGCTCGCTAACAAAGAATCTATCGTTACGGCAGGCGATTATGTAATGAAGCTTGCCCGCGCAAAAGGCGTGAAGATACTTCCCGTTGACAGCGAGCACTCGGCTATCTTTCAGTGTTTGAACGGCGAATCGCAGGCAAGCGTGAGGAGGCTGATACTCACGGCTTCAGGCGGGCCTTTCAGGGACCTCTCCAAAAAGGAACTTGAAAAGGTTACGGTTGAGGACGCTCTCGCGCACCCCACCTGGGATATGGGAAGTAAAGTTACGGTTGACTCAGCGACCCTGATGAACAAAGGGTTTGAGGTAATAGAGGCGCATCATCTTTTCAACATGCCTCCGGATAGGATTGACGTGCTGGTGCACCCTCAATCCATTGTTCATTCGCTGGTCGAGTTCTCGGACGGTTCAATGATGGCTCAGCTCGGCATCACGGATATGAAGCTTCCGATACAGTACGCCTTGAGCTGGCCTGAGAGAATAAACAACAATCTTCCGAGGCTGAACCTCTCGTCTTGCGGCCCGCTTACTTTTTCGAGGCCGGATATCGCAAGGTTCGAATGCCTGAGTTTCGCCTACGCGGCGCTTGTGAAGGGAGGTACTATGCCGGCGGTGCTCGCGGCCTCCGCCGAGACGGTTGTTAACGCGTTTCTTTCTAAATCTGCCGGCTTTCTGGATATTCCAAAAATAATAAAAAAGGTTATGACTGCCCATAAGACTATCAAGAACCCGAAGCTCACGGAGATACTTTCTGCCGGTGACTGGGCCAGGTCAGCCGCTGAAAAGGAGATAGCAAATGACAGGTAATTTACTACGGGATGTTTTGGCTCTTGCCGCGGGAGCGCTGCCCTATGTTGCCGCGTTCTTCGCTTTTGGGGTGGTAGTTTTCGTGCACGAAGCCGGGCATTTTCTGGCCGCTAAAATAATGGGCGTCAGGGTGCTTAAGTTCTCTCTGGGCTGGGGCGGAAAACTTGCCGGTTTTAAAAAAGGTGACACTGAGTACATGATTTCCTGGTTCCCGCTGGGCGGTTATGTGAAGATGGCCGGCGACGAACCTGCGGAAGAGGTCAATAACGAACTCCGCCGCAAGGATACTTTCGAGAAATACGAATTTCTTGGTCAGCCGTGGTGGTCTAAAATATTCATAACCTTCGCCGGGTCTTTCATAAACCTGGTTCTTGGAGTAGTTATATTCTTTTTTGTCTTCGTAACCGGCGTGCAGTACGGGACCAGCCCTTCTGTGGTGGGCTCTGTGGAGAAAAACTCAATAGCCGAAAAAGCCGGTTTTATGAAAGGAGACAAAGTCGTTCTTGTTGACGGCAAACCGGCGGAACTCACGCACAAACTGTACGATGAGATAGGCGAAAAGAAAAAATTCACGGCAACTGTCGAACGGGCAGGTAAGCAAAAAGACCTGAAAGTGGAGCTGTTCCCGGATAAGCCTTTCGGGCTGGTAATGTTCATGCCGGCGGTTATCGAAGTCAGTGTCGGAACCCCTGCCTATAAAGCAGGCATCAAGAACGGCGATCTTATACTCAAAGCAAACAATAAGCAAATTACTCAATTCGCGGATATTTATGATGTTGTAGGTACTTGCGGGGGAAAAGATATAGTATTCCTTGTCGACCGCGCGGGCAAGCAGCAGTTTAGGACGGTAACTCCCGTGAAGGACAATATTATATCCAAGAGGTTTATGATAGGGATCTCGGCAAAACCGTTGATGTTCTATAAGAAGGCGTACGGCGTCAAAGATTCATTTCTCATGGCAATTGATAAACCGGTCTCGTTGACCCTGCTTCAGGTAAAGGCTCTCTGGCTTATGGCTAAAGGCAAACAGTCGGTGAGGGATTCTGTCGGAGGGCCTATCATGATGTTTCAGATGGCCGGAGACGCGGCGGAAAAGGGCATAACCCAGCTCCTATTCCTCACGGCGCTTCTCAGTACTATAGTCGGCGCACTAAATCTTATTCTTCCTGTTCCCGTACTTGACGGCGGGCTGATTCTTATATATATTGCGGAAGGCATAATCAGGAAACCGGTTCCTTTAAAAACCCAGATGGCCCTGATGTACGCCGGCTGGGCTGTGGTTCTGGTAATGATAATCGGAGTTTTCTCTCTGGATATATTCAATATGATATTGAGGACCATTAACAGATGAGACGCGTAACAAGGCCGGTAAAGGCCGGAAACATAACAATAGGCGGCACAGCTCCTGTCTCGGTTCAGTCGATGACCAAGACAGACACCAGGGACACAGCGGCTACAATCGCGCAAATAAAAAAGCTGCAGTCCGCAGGTTGCGAAATCATCAGATGCGCTGTTTTGGACGAAGAAGCCGCTGGAAAGATAAAACAGATAAAGGACGGCATAAAAATACCGCTCGTCGCTGACATTCATTTCAACAGCAAGTTGGCAGTGCTCGCTATTGAAGCCGGAGCCGACAAAATACGCATAAACCCTGGCAATATCGGAAGCGATTTGAAGGTTAAGGAAATAATAGCTGCCGCAAAATCGGCGCGTATCCCGATAAGGATTGGAGTAAACGCCGGTTCTCTTGAAAAGTATTCAGGGAAACAGAGAAAAGACAGCGCGGCTGAGACGGCGAAGAAGATGGTGAAGAAAGCGGTTTCTTTTATAAGGTTTTTTGAGAGGAACAAGTTTGAGGACATTGTACTTTCGCTAAAGGCTTCCGACACTCTTGCCACAATCGAGGCCTATTCGCGGATGGCAAAAGAGTGCGATTACCCGTTCCACGTTGGCGTAACTGAGGCAGGGACGATTTCCGGAGGCACGATAAAATCTTCTGTCGGCATAGGGGTGCTGCTGCACTCCGGCATCGGAGATACAATTCGCGTCTCTCTGGCGGGGGATCCTCTTGAAGAGATACGGGTGGGTTACGGCATATTAAGGACGCTTAAGCTCAGGGAGAAAGGGGTCGACCTTATAGTCTGCCCTACCTGCGGCAGGTGCGGTGTAAATCTTTTCGCTCTAGCAGAAAAGGTGGAAAAACTTGTGGCTGGTCTGGAAAAACCGGTAAGAATAGCTGTAATGGGCTGCGTTGTAAACGGGCCCGGCGAGGCGTCTGGAGCTGATCTTGGGATAGCTTGCGGCAAAGGAATGGGAATGTTGTTTAAGAACGGGAAGGTGATAAAGAGGGTGAGGGAAGATAAGTTGGTGGAAGAGTTGATTAAAGAGCTAAAAAAGTTATAAAGCTTGTAAAGTTCATGAAGTTTATAACGTAAGGCAGGAACTAAACCGTGTTGGGTTTGTGTCATCAACGGTAATAAGTCGAATAATAGTTTTAATACGGTATTCGCGGAGGGAAAATGTTTGAAGTTAAGGTGCTCGGAGGGTTTGAGTCGGCCCATTATCTTCGCGGATACAAAGGCAAGTGCGAGAATATGCACGGCCACAATTACAAACTTGAGGCGGTGGTTGCAGCTAAGAAACTAAATAGCATCGGACTCGCCGTTGATTTCGGCGATGTAAAAGCGGCATTGAAAGAAATAACTGAGACCCTTGACCATAAAGTTCTCGATGAACTTGCGCCTTTTAAAAAGATAAATCCATCGGCGGAGAACATCGCAAGGCATATTTACCTGGAACTTAAAAAGAAAGCAAAACTAAAGGGAGTCAAGATTGCGCGTGTTTCCGTCTGGGAGACCGAGCGGTCTTGTGCGGCCTATTTTGAGTAAAGGGTGGATTAGCGAGGTCTTTGTTTCCCTGCAGGGTGAAGGCCCGTATATCGGTGTGAGGCAGGCTTTTGTAAGGTTATCCGGCTGTTCTTTCGGGTGCGCTTACTGCGACACGAAGCACGCCGGAAAACGGGTAAAGAAGGCTGACTTCGCCGGGAAGAAGGCAATAAATCCGGTTTCGGTTGCGGCCGTGATTCGCGCGGTAAAAGCGTTTGGTCCGGTCCATTCTGTAAGCATAACAGGCGGCGAGCCTCTGGAACAGCCTGAGTTTATGCTCGGGCTCTTGAAGGAGTTGAAGAAGGCAGGATACAAGACCTATCTTGAAACGAACGCGGCGCATCCTGCGGCGCTGAAGCAGGTGTTGAAATATACGAATATTATCTCGGCGGATATCAAGCTGCCTTCCGCTACAGGAAGAAAGGCGGTCTGGAAAGAACACCGCGAGTTTCTGAGGCTTTCCGGGAAAAAAGCTTTCGTGAAGATAGTTGTAACCGGTTCTACGGCAGAGAAGGAACTTATCTTCGCTCTTCGGATGCTGAAGAAGGTTTCGCCCGGAATAACTGCCTGTATCCAGCCGGACCCGGCGCTCGGGATAAAAGGGGCGTTGAAAAAGTTCGGCCCGGCGCTTTTAAAAGGGATTCTAAAGGACCTTAGGGTAACGCCGCAGGTCCATAAAATTGCGGGGATAAAATGACCATAAAAAACGGTTACGCTGATTTGCACGTGCACACCAATGCTTCGGATTCAACTTTCAGCCCGGACGAGGTAATACTAAACGCCAAGCTTGTCGGCCTTTCGGCGGTCGGCATAACCGATCACGATACGGTTGATTCTCTTGACCGGGCGCTTCTGCTCGGGAAGGAAGCAGGCATAGAAGTCATTCCAGGCATAGAGCTGTCCGCTGAAGAAGGCCAGGCAGAGATACACATCCTCGGGTATTTTATCAATCACAAGGACCCGGCTTTTGCCGCGACTCTAAAGATGCTCCGGGAATCAAGGCTCGAAAGGGCAAAACTCATAATCCAGAAACTTAAGGGGCAGAATGTGAACCTTGAACTCGAGGATGTGCTTAAGCTGACGGAATCCTACACTTCCGTGGGCAGGCTTCACATCGCCCGCGCTCTGAAAGACGCGAAGCATGTCTCAACCATCGGAGACGCGTTCAGACGCTACATCGGCCAAAACGGACCTGCTTATGTTGGCAAGCACAAAATGAGTCCGCTTGAGGTTATTAAGATGATAAAGGCCGCCGGCGGAGTTGCCGTGCTGGCGCATCCGGTGGTGCTCAATAACGACGAATTGGTTAAGAGTATGATACCGATGGGCCTTGACGGAATAGAAGTCTATCACACAGAGCATAATACCGCCGCTGTGGAAAGGTACAGGAACATGGCCCAGGCGAACGGCCTGGTGATGACAGGCGGTTCGGATTGTCACGGTATGAGCAAGAACAAGATGCTCCTCGGAACAATCCTTATCCCGTACGAATATGTGGAACAGCTAAGGCTGAAGGCCGGAGGCAGATAATGCTCTTTGTTCTTGATCTTGACGGTTGTATTTACAGGGAGTCCCAGGTAGTAAAAGGAGCTGTGGAAACACTTGCGTACCTGCAGGACAAAGGGCACAAGGTAACTTATGCTACCAATAACGCGCTGCTTTCAAGGGAGCAGTACAAAAAGAAGCTCCGCGGAATGGGTTTCAATGTCAAACTTGAAGAGATAATGTGTGCGGCCTATGCTGCAGGCGAATTTCTCAGGAAGAAGAAGGCAAAAAAGGTATTTGTAATAGGCTCGAAAGGGCTGAGGGATGAAATCAGAAAAACCGGCACCCTCATAATCGGTGAGAATCACTCCGTGAAAGGAATCGATTTTGTCGTTGTGGGTCTTGACAGGCAGTTCAGTTTTAAAAAATTGCTCGCGGCCCAGCAATTCATCCTGGGCGGAGCCAACCTGCTGGCTACAAACAAAGACGCTACCTACCCCGGAGCAAACAACACGGTATTCCCGGGCTGCGGGAGCATAGTCGCTTCGGTTGAAGCCGCGTCAGGGAAAGAGGCTCTTGTGGTCGGGAAGCCCGGCACATATATGCTTGAAAAGCTGCTTGAGAATACCGGTTATGGCACCAAAGAAACACTTGTAGTAGGGGACAGGTATGAAACCGACATTCTCTTCGGAAGGAATGCCGGGGTTAAGACAGCGCTTGTGTTGACCGGGATTACCACAAGGAAAGACCTGAAAAAGATACCAACAAAGTTTCATCCTGATTATGTGCTGCAAAGCGTGGCGGCTCTTACGAGGTTTGCGTGACCGAAGAAAAAATAATTGAGAAACTGATCTCTGCCAACAGGAAGGCGACCTTTGATTACTCAATACTGGAAAGGTATGAGGCGGGGCTGGCTCTTACGGGAACAGAAGTGAAGTCAGCGCGGGACGGCAAGGTAAATATCAAAGACGGATTTGCCCGCATTGACAATGGAGAACTCTACCTATATAATGTTCATATAAGCCCGTATTCATTCGGCAGTTATAACAATGTTGACCCGGAAAGGAAACGGAAACTCCTGCTTCACAGGCGCGAGATTAACCGCCTGATGGGAAGGCTGACGGAAGGAAATCTTACGCTGGTTCCTCTCCGTATCTATCTGAAAGGAAATGTGGTAAAAGCGGAGATAGGGCTGGGGCGCAGCAAGAAGGATTTTGACAAGCGAGAGACTATCAAAAAAAGAGAAGTGAACAGGGAGATACGCAGGGCTTTAACTGACAGGAAGTAAAGGGAGGAAATTATGAGAACATTTATGGTCGTGGTTATTGTTTCTTTGTTCGGGTTTGTTCTTTCCGCGGAGACGGCAAAGACTCCGGCGCCGGCAACAGGAACCGCCCCGGCGGCGGTTTCAACAGCTGTTCCTGCAGTAAAGGCAGCGGACAAAACTGTGATGAAAGACAAGGACTGTGTAACAGAGGAGCGGTATTGCTGCGAGAAGCACGAAAAGATAGAATCACTCGCGCCCGGCAAATGCCCGATCTGTAAACAGGATCTGATCAAACAGACAAAGAGCTTTACTTTCAAATGCCCGGTCTGCGGCTATTCGACCAGCAAGGCGGGGAACTGCCCGATTGACAAAGGCGTAAAGCTCAAAAAATTCAGGGTGATCTATACCTGCGTGCCGGATAATATCACCTCCGGCCTGCCGGGCTTCTGCCCCAAGTGCGGCGAGCCGTTCAAGAAAGTAGTTGATATACCTGTAAAGTAAGGGTATCCAAAAGAAACTAAAAGGCCTCCGGAAACGGAGGCCTTTTTCATTGATAATATTGTCTGGCAATGTGATAATATTTACTTAACGGCTTGCAGGGAATTATGCTAAATTATAGAAATTGCAGTACAATGCGGAGCTTATGATGAAGAGGTTTTCTCTCCTTTGTTTGATATTCTCTGCCCTAGCCGGGATATCCCACGCCAATTGGCCGTCAACCGCCTTTCCGCTAACCTCAACAGTTACATCCGACCAGTCAAACCCGCAGATGATAAGCGACGGGGCGGGCGGGAGCATAATTGTCTGGGAGGATCAGCGGAACGGCTCCACAAATTATGATATCTACGCGCAAAGGCGCGATGCAAACGGCAGTCTTGTTTCCGGCTGGGGCGCCGATGGAACAGTTGTCTGCGGCGCGACTGCAAATCAGTACGCGCCCGTGATCGTAACAGACGGGGCGGGGGGGGCTATTATTGCCTGGCAGGATAGCCGCGGAGCAAGCACGGCCATTTACGCGCAGAGGATTGATGCTTCCGGAAATGTAAAATGGGCGGCGGACGGGATAGCGGTAAGCGGCGCGTCAAACGGCATAAACGATCCTTGGATAGCGAGCGACGGCAGCGGCGGGGTCCTGCTGTGCTGGAGCGACTATGCCCTGCACACGGTGAGCGCCCAAAGATTAGATTCCGGGGGCAACGCGCTCTGGACGGCAGGCGGGGTAACTATCAGCAATACTGGCACCCCGAGCGAAGGACGGATAAAAAGCGACGGGGCCGGCGGAGCGGTGGTAACCTGGAAGATATATTCAGGGGGCTACATATACCTGATGCAGCATTTAGGCCCGGCTTCCGGAGCGGCAACCTGGTCTGTCAATACCACAGTTGTTACCAGTTCAAATCAAGTGTACGGGTCCAACCTGCTCGGAGACGGCAGCGGAGGGGGAGTATTAGCCTGGAGCGTTTACACTCCGCTAACCACAGGGTGGGATGTTTACGCGCAGAAGGTTGATTCAGCAGGCGACGTGAAGTGGGCTTCGGGAGGAAGCGCGGTCTGCACCGCGTCAGGAAACCAGCAAGACCCGCTATTGCTTCAGGGCCTGCCCGGAGAAACGATTATTTGTTGGGATACCGGCGGCGCTTTTACGAGTCTTTATGTGCTGAAACTTGATGTGAACGGCGCCGTTGCCACTGGCTGGCCTGCGGGAGGCGTCGCGGTTTCAAACAACGGGAAGAATCAGTGGTATGCCGGTCTTGTCTCTGACGGCGCGGGCGGGGCGGTAATATCTTTTAGTGATGGTCTCACAGCCCAGGGGCAAAAAATAGACGCCTCCGGGAATCTGCTCTGGGGCCAGGCAGGAGCCACTATCTGCAACGATGCAGGGAGCAGGGATTCCGGTGTTTTAGCGCCTGACGGAGCAGGTGATTCCCTGATGTCATGGGTGGATTACAGGAGCGGGAACGGAATAGTATACGGGGCGAGAGGCTATAATGCGCCGCCGGCCATTGTTAACGGGCAGGCGACAACCGCCGCTGTTTTGCTGTTATTCAACACGGGCTTGAATTCAACTGATGCGGTCAATAAAGCCAATTATAGCCTTCAGTGCCCTCTCGGCACGCCGGTCTCTCTTTCCGGGGCTGTAATAACCTTAAATGGCGCCACAAACACGGTGACTATCAGCGGGCTTACCTTGACCTCGGGAACAACCTTTTCCATAAAAGCGACCGGCATCAAAAATTTGTCAGGTTCAGTAATCGTGGACAACGGCGTCACAAATGTGGCTACTGGCACTGTTATCCCTAATGTTGCCCCCACTATTTCCAATGTGCAATGGTCCACCGGCAATTCTTCGACTTTGACCGTTACCTGGAATACCGATATTCCGTCCTCAAGCCAGCTTAATTATAAAAATTTTGTGGAAATGTCAACTTTTGCCTGGTCTGCCGAGAGCAGTGTCACGGATTCGGCGCTGGTGACGAACCACTCAGTCGCGATTTCGGCTTCCCTGGGTTCCTACGCTTATGCCTTCCAGCCCTGTTCAACCGGGGGAAGCGGCCAGACCAAAGGCAATTACCTCAGCATCCCGGGTGGGTTTGAGTCTATGTACGGGGAATACTCAAGCCACAATGCCTACGCGGGCAGCGACAAGCGATTTATGTTTGACGGCTGGGACACCTCAAAGGCCTCCATTAAGTATCTGACAAACTGCGAGATGCTCTATGGTTTGCCGGGCGGCTGCAACGGAAGCGTTTTTACCTGCACTGTCGAATACGGGACTACAACCTCTTACGGCATGCAGACTACCGCGATTACTTCTTCTCAGGGTTTTGCCGTCAGGCTGAGCGGACTTGCCGCCGGAAACACCTATCATTACAGGCTGAGGTATTCAAACGCCTGGGGCTCCGGCGCAGGGCCTGATTTCACGACGCCTGTCGTCCCGGCGAACTACACAACAATAGACCCGAGCCAGGTGCTCATCATGGCCAATGCCAACAGTCCGACATCTTTGACTATTGCGAATTATTATGCGAAGAAAAGGAACATTCCGGCGGGAAATGTGGTCACGGTCACCGGTATCAGCGATTATTCCGCCTACCAGGTTGACAATGTTGTTTCCACGGGCGCCGATTACCTCGCCATAAAAAATCAACTATTGGCGGCTCTCAACGCGAACGGCAGCGCGCTGAAAAACACGGTCAGGTATATTGTAATCGCGAAGGGGCTTCCATATAGGGTGGACAGCAACGCAATCGACTCCTATCTCTGCGATCCTTACGGCAGTTTTTCTTCAAATCCATATTTGCAGAAAGAATACAGGTTCAGTTCCCCGGTATGTTCCGGTTCAAACACATTCTACCTGATTACCCATCTGGACGGCCCTACGACGGAAATCTGTCTTGCGATGGTTGATAAGGCGGTATACGCGGAAAAATATGGTTTGCCGGCTAGCGGGGTTGCCTATGTGGATAATGCAGGCCTGGCCAGCAGCGCTCCGTGGAACCTTGTGCAATGCCAGGGATTGTTTAATGCTTTTGGATATAAAAATGTTTATGACACCAACGGCGGGCTCTTCGGTCAATTTCCTTCGCTGACATATTGTCCCAATATGATTTTATATAACGGCAATTATACGGGGGTCAATGCCGATTGTTTTGCTCCGATGGTTGGAGCGGTAGGATTCCATTCCTCCTCATATACCGCAAACCAGATCAGGCAGGTCAATATGGAGCAGACCGGCGCCTGGTACACAAACCGCATGCTGCTTCAAGGATTCACTGCAACGCTTGGAGCGACAGCAGAACCCTATCTCACCGGCTACAGTTATAACAGTGTTTTTGACCAGGCATTCCTTCAGGGTTACACTTTTGCCGAAGCCTGTTTTATGTCAATGCCGGACTTAAATTGGACTCAGGCGTTTTTCGGAGACCCTATTTACAGGCTGCCGCAGAATCCGCAGGTTGATACAACTCCGCCGGCCATAACAAATATAGCGGCTTCAGGGGTAACGGGCTACACGGACACGCAGGAGACAATTTACTGGGAAACCGACGAACCCGCTGACGCTATAGTTGACTGGGGTTTGACCTCCGCCTACGGCAACACGACACTCTACGACAAATGGATGTCCTGCCGCCATACAGAAACCATTACCGGGCTGCAGGCGGGAACTACCTATCACTTCCGTGTGAGATCAACTGACCCTGCCGGAAACCCGCAGGCCTCGGCCGACCAGACATTTACCACGACGGGAGCTGTTTCGCCCGCTGCTCCGTCAGGCCTCGGCGCGACCTCCTCGGACTCTTCAATAATATTGACCTGGACTGCGAACACGGAAACAGATCTCCAGGGTTACAAGATATATAGAAGTTTTGCCCCTGGGACCGGCAGCAAATCTCTTATCGCTTCGGTTGGTAAAGTCACCTCTTACACGGACAACGGACTTGCGAACGGCACGCCCTATTACTATATGATATCCGCGTTTGACAGCCTGAGCGAGGGTACAAAGAGCAGTGAGGCTACCGCGACGCCCGCGCCGCTTTCTCCGCCTGCGAATGTCGCGGCAGTACCCGGAGATTCCATAGTAAATCTTACGTGGGATCCTGTCCTTAATCCGCTGGTCTCCGGATATATCATCTCAAGAGGAACCGCGTCGGGAGTCTACACAACCTCGGTAACACGCCTGGGACAGACGACTTACTACAGGGACACAGGGACGGCAAACTCCACAACCTACTTCTATGCCGTAAAGACTATTGCGAATTCCACAAGCGCTAACTCAAGCGAGGTAAGCGTAACGCCCTCGCTTGGTCTCGGGCAGCCGGCAATTACCGCAACTGTTATTTACCAGCAGGGAGTTTCGCCTTCAGGCACCTATAACGGCGTAGCAGGCACGGGAACCGCTTCCTGGGATCCAAATACATACAATTGGAATACCGGTGTCGGTTACGGGGCTACATACAGAATCGGCGGGGCGAATGACAAATCCAAGAGAGAGTGGCTGCTGAGGTTTGACCTTGGCAATACCTACAACTGGGGGACGATTACCGGCGCGACGCTGGCCCTCTGCTGTTCCACGAAAAGCACCGCAGATACCGTGGCCGCGAGACAAATAATTGACCCTGACAATCTCGGAGGCGGGTTCCCCTCAGGCTGGGCAATCTGCCCGTTCTATTATTCAACTTACGGGGGAAATTGCATCGTTAGCGGAGCCACCAAAGCCTACAGAAGGTCCGCGACGCTTCTTTCGGATTGCGTTTACTGGACAAACACTTCCACAAGTTCGGTAAGCAACAATCTGGAAAATTCCTGCCTGGCGGCTGAAACGGGCGGCTCGCAGTACTATTCCGCAACCGGCTGGTACAACCATAATGTTACCGCCGCAGTGGAATCCTTCAGAACCGGAAGCGCCCCGAACCAGGGCTGGCTCATTTATTTTAATAACGGGGCCGACTTGACCCTAAACACGGAAAACAACGGCAGCACCGCTCTTCGTCCCCAGCTGAAAGTAAAATACACCGTGCAGAATGCCGGCGCGCCGAATAACTCAAATATTGCCGCGTCCACGGCAATGACAGCGGCGACAATAAGTTGGACAACAGACCTGGCCGCAAAATCCCAGGTGGAGTACGGGCCTTCGAGCGGCTACGGCTTTTTGACGCTGATCGACAACAATCTTGTGACTACTCATACTGTCGTGGTGACAGGCCTTTCGGCGGGAAGCGGCTATCATTACAGGGTGAAGTCCGACAACGGGAGCGGAGGGCTCGGCATGTCCGTTGACGCGACATTCACCACTACGCCTGCCCCGCAGACCAATCAGGTGGTTTTCGACCGCAAGCCGAATAACTATTATGAGTCAGACCTGGAATCCGAGATCTATAAAATAAATTTGGACGGCAGTAATTTTGTCCGCCTCACAAATAACTCGGCGTATGATTATGACCCGTCATTCTCCGCGGACGGAACAAGGATAGTCTTTGTAAGGGCGGACATAAATGCCTACGGCCCGTATATTTATATTATAAACGCGGACGGAACCGGTGAGAAAAAAGTTTATACGGCTGCTACCGGGACCATAAATACTCCGGTTTTCAGCCCGAACGGGAATTATATGTATTTCAGGTGGGATGACGGTGCCTCCACAATAGGCCTTTACAGAATCAATTCAGACGGAACCAACCTGCTGAAATTGACAACCGGTTCCGATTGGACGCTTGCTCTTCCCAAACCTTCGCCCAACGGCGCAAAACTCCTGTATTATTCCGCCGCCTCAGGCAACGGTGAAGTCTGGGTGATGAACAGCGACGGTACCAGGGTGACAAACCTGTCAAATAATCCTGCTGAAGACAGGGATGCTTCCTGGTCTCCGGACGGCACCAGGATAATCTTCACCAGCAACAGGAACGGGGGGATACAGGCAATCTACAGAATGAACGCCGACGGAGCAAATGTCACGCTGCTGCACAGCATTTCCGGCGAAACGGATTATTATCCTTCTTATTCCGCGGACGGTGCAAAAATAGTCTTCCTCACGAGCCCCAACTATTTCTACACAATGAATTCTGACGGCAGCAATGTGATTCAGCTGACAAATGCGGGCGGTTATTCAACTTCCTATTTAAGAAAACCTTCAATGGCCCAGCCGCAGGGGGGAGACTTGAATCCTCCCGTGTTGTCGGCGGTAAAGGCGGTTTCGGTAACCACTTCGGCAGGGTCCATTGTATGGAACACGAACAAACCCTCAAATACACAGGCTGAATATGGGCTTTCAGCCTCGCCTTACGATATCAAGACCGATATTAATACTACAAGCGTTACGGCCCATTCAGTTGCCTTAAGCGGGCTGCTGCCGGCTACCGTATATCATTACCGGGTTATTTCGCAGGACGCCGCGGGCAACCTAACGGCTTCGGCGGACAATACCTTTACGACGATCTCAACCGGCCCGGTGCCGGTGATAAACTCTGTTATGCCGGCTTCTGCCACCAATTCAAACGCCGCAACTTTCAGCATCAGCGGGTACAATTTCTTCGGAGGGACCGGAAGTAATAATGTTTCCACGGTGTTATTGAACGGATCAACCGTTATCACGCTGTCAGGATACTCAGTCCTGAACGACAGCATAATCACCGGGGCAGTGCTTCCGCGCGGAGCAGCTCTGGGCACTTACGACCTCCGCATCGTGAACGGCACGGGCATCAGCGCGATGACCGCCTTCACACAGTTCATTCTGACTCCGCCGGTGCCAAGGATAATTGACATCTCGCCGGGTATGGCGGTAAACGGCGGAGCGGCAACCCTGACAGTAAACGGAGAAGGCTTCAACGCGGGAACCGGAAGCAATTCGGTGACTTGCGTGCAGCTTACCGGCACAACAGGAACGACAGTGACGCTCAGTTCGTACTCTGTAGTAAGCTACAAGGCAATGAACGGAGTGGTGGTCCCTGCGGGAACGCCGCGCGGAGTCTACCACCTGCAGATAAGCACGTCTGCCGGAACAAGCGCTGTCTCAAATTCAAACCTCTTTATAATCCCGCCGGTTCCTGCCGTTGTTTCGCTTAATCCCTCTAGCGGCATGAATAGCGCTCCGACAACGATATACGTAAACGGAACCGGTTTCTTCGGAGGCGCGGGCAGCAGCATTGTGACGGGAGTGAAGCTCGGCACGCTTTCAATCGCCTTCAGCCCGGCCTCGGATGACAGTACCCTGCCCGGCGTCGTGATTCCCGGAGTTCTCCGGATCGGGACCTATGATATTTCGGTGACAACTCTTGGAGGAACAGGCGTTACTTCAGCCGGAGGCAAATACGCGGTAACCACGACAGCTCCACTGCCTGTTGTCACATCTCTGGTCCCGCCAACCGGTTCAAACCTCGGCCCCGTAACCATCGGCATAAACGGTTCAAACTTCTTCGGCGGGCTTGGAAGCAGCACTGTCATGGCTGTAAACCTTGGAACAATGAGTCTTGTTTTCGGAGCGGCAACGAGCGACAGCTTAATTCCGGGAGTAGTCATCCCGTACGGAATCCAGAAAGGAACTTATGACATTTCCGTGACCGCGCTAGGCGGGACGAGCCTCACTTCCATTGCAGATCAATATTTGGCAACAACCACCGCGCCTGTTCCTGCCGTCAACAGTCTGAGCGTGTCCGCCGGGTCAACTTATGTGACGGTTACTCTAAATGTTTCAGGTTCCGGGTTCTTCGGAAGCGTTGGGAGCAGTACGGTCTCATCGGTAATGCTTGGAACGCTATCCCTGTCTTACGGCCCCGCGTCAAGCGACAGCGTAATACCAGGGGTAGTAATTCCGCCGGGTATTGCACTTGGTACCTACGACCTGACGGTTACGGCGCTCGGAGGAACCAGCGTCACTTCCTCTAGCGGCAAATATGAGGTTTTCCGCATAGTTCCCTCCGTCAACGGACTTAGCCTGAACGCAAGTTCCAATCTTGCTCCGGCAACGCTGAACATTACCGGGTCGGGATTCTTCGGCGGCATCGGGGTCAATTCCGTAAATGCCGTAAATATCGGACCGGCTACTCTTTACGGCTATTCTGTTGTAAGCGATTCAAGCATTACAGGGGCGATCCTTCCGGCGGGAACTCCTGCAGGTACATATGACCTGATCGTAACGTCCGGAGGCGCGGCAAGCCAGACCTCCTCGGTTGATAAATACGCTATTTCGGCAGCGGCTCCTACCGTAAGCGGGTTGAGTTCCGCCGCAGGGTCAAACCTTTCTCCTGCTACTATTACTGTCAGTGGAAGCGGCTTCTTCGGAGGCACGGGAAGCGGCAATGTTTACTCTGTGGCGCTTGGCCCAAATAATATTTCTTCATTCAGCGTGGTAAATGACAGTTCCATAGCAAGCGTTATTGTTCCTCCGGGCCTTATGACCGGCACTTATGATTTTGTGGTTACAACGGGGGGAGGGTCAAGCCCGACTTCTGTTTCAGACAGGTATTCTGTAACAACTCCCCTGCCGGTCTTAACAGCCCTTAGCTCTTCAATCGGCTCCGGCACAGTCACCTTGACAGTTTCCGGCGTTGGCTTCTTCGGCGGAATAGGGAGCAGTACGGTTTCTTCCGTAAAGCTGGGAACGAACAGCCTGACGTTCGGTCCTGCTTCAAGCGATACTGCTCTGCCCGGTGTGATAATTCCTCCCGGCATTCCGCTCGGCTCATATTATACGCAGGTCACGGCTCTCGGAGGAACAAGCGTAACATCATCCGCGGGTTTATTCACGCTGATACTCGGGGTTTCCGGTGTTTCTCCGAGCGCTATCACAAATTCCTCAGCTAATTTTATCTCCGTAACGGGCGGCGGTTTCCTGGGAGGGGTTTCAAGCCTCAGGCTTGAGAGGACCTCAAACACGGTCGGAACACCCTCGACGACACTTGCCGCAAGCCTCTGCAATTACGCGATAACTTCCTTCTCAGTCGTAAGCGATACGCTTATCAATAACATACTGGCGCCTTCCGGCATGACCTTCGGCACTTATAACGCGAGAGTTGTTTCCACTTCAAATGTGACAAGCCAGATAAACTCATCTTCGGTGGTCACGGTCATAATGCTGCCGACGGTTACCGCGTTAAGCCCCTTAACCGCAGTCAACACTTCGTCTATCACCATAAGCACTATTACAGGCACCAATTTCGCGGTCGCGAGCTATACTTCGGGCGTAATAGTCACGGGGATCGCTTTTGACACAACTTCTCCGACGGTTACGACGGTCTTCGGAGGCGTGGGAACAGCCGCGATTACCAACGCGATCTTCCCTGCGGGTGTCCGGGCGGGAATCTATAATGTATTGGTGTCAACCTGGTCAACGGCAAACGCGGTATCTTCAACTAAATTCACTGTTTCAACTCCTGCGCCCTCGGTGGCTTCAATAACACCCAACAATGGTTCAAGCTCCGCCCTGGTCACGGTCTCTGTCAGCGGCACTGGATTCTTTGCCGGTTCAAACTCGGCAGATATTGTTTCCGTAACTCTCGAGAAGGCGTCGGGAACTCTCTCCACTATTGTTATGTCGTCCTACAGCGTCGCATCAGACAGCAGTATTTCCAATATTATCATTCCCGCGGGTTTTGAGCAGGGTTCCTATAATCTGAGGATAAAGAACAGCACGGGAACGATGACCACGGCGCTGAGCAACACAAGCCCAGTGAACGCTTCCACAGGTTTTATGCTTACTTCCGCCGTTTCTGGTCCGGCGGTATCGGCCGTAACTCCGAACACAGGCGGGAGTACAGCGCCTGCGACAGTTACCATTGCAGGCAGCGGATTCTTCGGAGGCACGGGCTCCCCAAATATTTCTGCTCTGAGGCTTGTAGTAACGTCTCCGGCGATTGCCACCATACTGCTCGCGCCTTCGTCTTTCACAGCGACGGACGACGCAACCATTGTAGCCGTGATACCTCTGGGTTTTGTCGCGAATGCCGGAACGAGCAGCTCGGCTGTAACATGTTACGCCCAGGTTACCAACGGCGGAGGAACAAACAGCACTTCAGCAGGCGGACTCTTTTACAGGCCCGCCGCCAATTTGCTTCAGTCTGTCTACGAAGTCGGGCCGGGCGGATATCCGTTTAATACTATCACCTCCGCAATAAACCAAATGAGCCTTGACGGCGCCTACGCGGCTGATATGGGGAAACCCGTCCTTGTGAGGATTCATGCCGGAACTTATCCGGAAACCGTTACACTAAACAAGACTTTTGGCGTTGCAGGCGGGACTCACCCGCTGACAATTGCAGGCGCCTTAGGCGAGACCGCGGTCATAGACGGGCAAAATACCAGACCGGTTTGTATAACCATTACCGGGGCGCAAAGTTTTATTACATTCTCAAATCTATCAATAAAGAATGCCGCTAACGGAATAGGCCTCGGGGCGAATGCCACCAATACAACCTATGACAGCCTGACGATTACCGATTGTTTGAGTTACGGGATTAATTTCTCCAACCTGTTTACCGGCGGGTCCGTTGTGACAAATTGCTATTTTAAGTCCGGAGCGCTTCCAGCCTGGGGCATAAACACAGGCGCAAAAGTTAATACTTCGTATACGACTATTATTAATAATATTTTTGATAATACCGGGATTCAGATGCAAGCCACAATGATGGTGATTGACGGGAACAAACTTTTCAATCAGGTTATCCCGCAAACGGCCTCCAGCGCAGGGACTCATCTTTATGTCACACAGCCGACCGCGGATAATTATATAATAAGGAATAATATGTTCTACAATAATTATCCGAGCAGGTCTGACGGGATATATTGGAGCGCCTCCACCGCGACCAATTGCGCTATTTATAATAATTTGTTTATCAGCCAGTCCAGGGGGCCGATATATTCGTATACGAACATCACTCCCTTTAAAATATATAATAACACTATAATCAACGGCGCTTTACTCAATACCAGCACCAGCACAAACGCGGGCTCAACGCTTCTAAATAATATCGTTTGCTACAAGCCGGTCCTTTCCAATCAACAGCTGATCACCCTTACCCCAACTTCTGTCTCAAATACCACGATAAATAACAACTGCTACTATATACCATCTGGAGTGAGCGGGACAGGAGGGCTGGTTTCGTGGGCCGGTACTGTTTATGCAAATATTGCTTCATGGAAAGCGAGCGGGCTTGGTGGAGACACAAATTCTATATATGGCGATCCTGCTCTGGTTAACAACAACGGTGCCACGCCCGGTGATTATAAACTGACTCGGTTGTCTCCCGCGAAATTCCTCGGGGCAGACCTGTCTTCTGTTTTCACGACGGACTACTTTGGCGCAACGAGAGATGTAAAGTGGGACGCGGGGTTCTACGAGTCTAAGGACGCGCCGGTTGTAACGGGAGTAACGCCTGTCAGCGCGGCGCAAGCGGCAGTGACAACCGTGACCATTACCGGAAGCGGTTTCTACGGAAGCGTGGGGAGCGCGGATGTTACTTCCGTTGCGTTTGACGATGCGGGAAACACACAGCTTGCTATTATCGGCGCTCTTATAACGGACACTTCCATCAGCGGAGCAGTTGTTCCTGCGGGCATAGCCGGCGGTTCATACAACATAAAGGTAACGACGCATATCGGAACAAACTCTGCGAGTTCACAGAAGTTTGGAGTTATCGGGGCTTCTCCTGTAGCAACGCCGGTAATTACCCCTGCGTCCGGAACCTACACCGGCGCGGTCACAATAACCATTTCCACGGCGACCAGCAGCGCCACAATATACTACACCAAGGACGGAACAACGCCGAACGGCGGCTCGACCGTGTATTCAGGCCCGTTCACGCAGTCAACCTCGGCCACAATCTCGGCGGTAGGAATGCTGGGAGGGATGTCAAACAGCGCGACAGCGACTTCCATATATACGGTAACTGCCCTGGCGCCCGTTGTTTCGGGATTGAGCGTGAATAACGGAGCAAATATTAGTCCCGCGACGATAACGGTATCCGGTTACGGCTTCTTCGGGGGCGCTGGAAGCAGCGTGGTTTCAGCGGTAAAGCTCGGGACCGGAAGCCTTCCCTTCAGCCCAGCGTCCAGCGACAGCACAATACCCGGAGTAATAATCCCGGCGGGGCTTGGTCTTGGAACGTATGATGTCACGGTAACAACCCCCGGAGGCATAAGCGCAACCACTTCGGCGGATAAATACACGGTGACAACGCCCGCGCCGACCGTAACGGCTCTTAGCGCAAATAACGGAGCGAATACTTCCAATGTGACGATAACGGTATCCGGAAGCGGGTTCTTTGGAGGAGTCGGAAGCAACACTGTATCTGCGGTAATGCTGGGCACGACAACATTGGCGTATAGCGGAGTTTCAAATGACAGCACGCTACCGGGAGTAGTAATACCTTCCGGCTTGTCGGCGGGAACCTACGATGTAACTGTAACAGCTCTCGGCGGAACAAGTGCGACCACTTCGGCGGATAAGTACACAGTAACTTCGCTGACGCCAGTGCCTGTTGTGAGCGGTATCAGTACGAACAGCGGATCAAACCTTGTATCAACATCGCTGAATATCACCGGTTCCGGATTTTTCGGGGGAGGAAGCAGCAGCATAGTTTCAGGGGTTACACTCGGGACAACTGCCCTTACGGCATACACAGCTTCAAATGACAGCGCGATAACCGGTGTGATCATCCCTGCGGGATTAACAATAGGAACATACGATATTACGGTAACGACGTCAGGGGGAATAAGCGCCACCTCATCTAACGACAGATTCACAGTAACCACAACTGTGGCGGCGCCAACCATTAGCGCGGTGACCTCTCCCACGAATATAACTACCCAGCTCCTGACGGGAACGAAAGCGACAATCGCAAATGCAATAAAAGTAAACGGGAGCGCGACGGGAGTCAGCATACTCTCGTCAACAACCTGGCAGGTGTCAGTCAATTTGACAGAAGGGAACAACAGCTTCAGCGTGACGGCGCTTGACGCGGTCGGCGATGAGAGCGCAGCAACTACAACGGCCATCACGCTGGATACGATACCGCCTGCGGTACCGGTAATCAACGCGGTGACATCTCCTACAAATGTGACTTCACAACTTCTCACAGGAACAAAGGCATCAGACGCAGCGGTTATCAAAGTTAACGGCGGAACGACGGGAGTAAGCATCCTGTCGTCAACAACCTGGCAGGCGTCTGTCAACCTGAACGAGGGAGCAAACAGCTTCAGCGTGACGGCAGTTGACGCGGTTGGAAATTCAAGCACTGCAGCGACAACCGCAATCTTGTTAGATACGATACCGCCTGCGGTACCTGCCATCAACGCGGTGACATCGCCGACAAATGTGACTACCCAAATGTTAACCGGAACCAAGGTGACGGATGCGGCGGTCATCAAAGTTAACGGCGGAACAACCGGAGTTAGCATCCTGTCGTCAACGACCTGGCAGGCAGCAGTTAACCTGAACGAGGGAGTAAATAACTTCAGCGTAACAGCGGTTGACGCTGTAGGTAACGAAAGTACGGCTGCAACAACGGCAATCACGCTTGACACGATACCTCCCGCAGTACTTGTCATCAATGCGGTTACCTCACCGACAAATGTGACTACGCAGGTGCTAACCGGAACGAAGGTGACGGATGCGGCGGTCATCAAAGTTAACGGCGGCACAACCGGAGTAAGCATACTCTCAAGCACGAACTGGCAGGCCGCAGTTAATCTGAACGAGGGAGTCAATAACTTCAGCGTGACAGCGCTTGACGCTGTCGGAAACTCAAGCACAGCGGCAACAACGGCAATTACGCTGGATACCATACCTCCTGCGGTTCCGGTAATCAATGCGGTTACATCGCCTACAAATGTAACTACACAGATGCTAACCGGAACGAAGGTGACGGATGCGGCGGTCATCAAAGTTAATGGCGGAACGACCGGAGTAAGTATCCTGTCGTCAACGACCTGGCAGGCGTCAGTCAACTTGTCAGAAGGGAATAATAGCTTCAGCGTAACGGCGCTTGACGCGGCAGGAAACTCAAGCACGACTGCAACAACCGCAATCTTGTTAGATACGATACCGCCGTCAGTACCGATTATAAGCGCAGTAACTTCACCGACAAGTATAACTACACAGTTGCTCAGCGGAACAAAAGCAACTGACGCTGCCTCAATGAAAGTTAACGGCAGCACGACAGGCGTGAGCATAGTTTCTTCAACCGCCTGGCAGAAGACTGTTAATCTTGTGCTCGGGGTAAACAACTTCAGCGTGACTGCGCTTGACGCGATAGGCAACGAGAGCGCTGCGGCCACAACGGCCATAACAGTCATTTCGCCTGTACCGGTCATCAGCAATTTAAGCGTAAACACGGGCTCCAATCTTGGAGCAACAACTATCAGTATAACCGGCAGCGGATTCTTCGGAGGAGTGAACAGCAATACAGTTTCCTCAGTCAAACTTGGAAGCCAGGTTATTCCCTCAGGCCCCGCAATAAACGACAGCACGATAACGGGAGTGGTAATACCGTTAGGCAAAGCAGTTGGAGTTTACGATATTACGGTCACAGCGCTTGGCGGAATCAGCATAACATCAGCCTCAGACAGATTCACCGTCACAACGCCGGCTCCCACGGTCAGCAGCCTAAGCTTAACCACAAGCTCCAACCTTACCATAGTGACCCTGAATGTGACCGGCTCCGGTTTCTTTGGAGGAATCAACAGTAATACCGTAACTGCAATAACTCTTGGCGGCGCGGGAATATCCTCCTTTAGCGTAACTGCCGATACCGCGATAAACAATGTGGTCATTCCCACAGGCATAGCCGCGGGAACTTATGATTTGCTTGTAACAGCTGCGGGAGGAACAAACGCCTCAAGCGGCCTGCAGTTTGTAGTGACCAGCTCCGCAACGACGGTTACAGTTTCCCAGAGCTCTACCACCACCGTAACCGTCCAGGCGGCGGATTTAGGTCACGGGCAGATAGACGTGGAGGTGCCTGCGGGAACTTTTACGGGAACAGTAACCTTGACCATTAAGCCGACGGCGTCTATTCCTGCGCCTGACAGGGATGGGCTTACCCCCTGTGTTGTGGGAGTAGAGATTACAGGCCCGGTGGGATTCACTCCGCAGCAGGATATCACCATCAATCTGTATTATACGGCCGCGGAAGCCGCGGCGTATGAGGAGACCGGCTTCCAGATAGGGTATTATGACACAATCAACAACCGGTGGGTAATATTGCATTCCACGGTTTACCCTGCGGAAAGAAGGGTGGAGGCAACGCTTCGGCACTTTACGACCTTTGCAATCCTGATGATGAAGGCATCTGCAAACCTTCAGAATGTCAATCTTTACCCGAATCCGTATAACCCCAATAACGGGGTCTTTACATTTGCGAACCTGATAAGCGATTGCACGATATCTATGTATACGATAACGGGAATCAAGGTAAAGTCGATTAATGTTGTAGCCGGAAGCGGCATAACTACCTGGGACGGAACTAATAATTCCGGTCAGAAGGTGGCAAGCGGAGTGTATGTGGTGTTGATAAAAGGCGGCGGGACGCAGCGGATGTTTAAACTGGCGGTGCAGAGATGAAAAAACTAATTATTATCGTAGCCGGAACATTGATGGCAACTGCAGCGCTGGCCTTCAGTAGTAGCGACAACGGAACGACGGGAGCTGCAGTATTGAACCTGCCTGCGGGAGCGAGAGCGCAAGGAATGGGAGAAGCGTTTACTTCAATAGCTGATGATTCAACGGCTGTGTTTTGGAATCCGGCAGGATTAAACACCCTGACGAAACCCACAGCAACCTTCATGCACTCCATCTGGTTTGGAGATACGAGCTACGAATGGGTCTCGGTTGCGATGCCGATGGGAAATGACAGGGTAGGTATTGGGGTGAAGTACTTGAACTACGGGAGCATCCCGCAGACCGACACGACGGGACTCACCACAGGAACCTTCAACCCGGCGGATCTTGTGATAGAGGCAAGCTATGCTGCTAAACTGAATGATTTAAGTCTGGGAGTAACGGTAAAGTACGCATCGTTGAGCATCGTGTCTACGGCCAGCGCGTTTTGTATTGACGCGGGAGTTATGCAGCCGCTAAAACTTGGAGATATTCAGGCAACAGGAGCAATCGGTATTTACAACCTGGGATTCGGAGGAAAGTTTGTCTCGGACGCATTCACAGTGCCGCTATCTGTAAAAGCGGGTATATCTGGGAATGTAATGAAAGACTTGCTGTTGGCGGTAGATGCAGTAGCGCCTTCAGATTCAAGCCTGTACGCAGCTGTGGGAGCGGAATACAAACTCAGGCTGGACAGTTCCATGTCCGGAGCATTAAGAGTTGGATACACATTAAAGAACAGCGATGTGGTTGGACTGACCGCGGGAGCAGGTTTGGTAATCGGAAACATCAGCGTAGACTACGCCTATGTGCCCTTCGGAGACCTCGGAACCACGCATACTTTCTCGGTTTCGTTTATGTTCGATTCAAAATAGTTGTTAGGCTCTTACTTTACTAACCTATTTTTGCTATGCCAGACGGAGTCTGGCATGAAGAATATCCTACCTGTTAAAATATGACACGCGGAGCGCGGCATATAAACCTATAAACTTTATAACCCTTTTTGTTTTCTTACCACAACCCTTGCCGGAGCGCCTTCAAGTCCTGTGGTTTTCAGTGGCAGGCAAAAAAGGTTATATTTCCCGGATCTGACCTTGGTTAAGTCCAGTCCTTCGATGATCCAAATTCCGGCTCCAAGAAGGGTTCTGTGCACCTCGGGACCGTCTTTTTTGAACCCTCCAACGGAAAGATAATCTACACCAACTGTCATAACACCTCGTGACACAATGTATTTCGCGGCCGGAAGAGAGATGTAAACGAAGTTTTTCCTAAAGCTGCGCTCCTTAATAAAACATGAGTTCCTGGTTTTAATAAGTATCCGCTCGCCCTTGCGGAAATTGAATCGCGCCAGTTCACTGACTTTCACGCATTCTTCATCCTTAATTTCAACAACTCTTGCCGGTCCGATAACCGCCTCTATAGGCATCTTATCCAGGCTTTTCCCGTTCGCAAAGAAATGAAGAGGAGCGTCCATGTGCGTGCCGGCATGCGAGCCAAGAGAAATCGAGCTAAGGTTGTTTCCGGCGCCCTTATTCATTTCTTTGATTTTCCTTACACGAACCAATGCGTCCCCTGGCCATCTGAGCATGCCCGGCTTTACCGGTAAAGTAATGTCTATGAATTCCGTTTTCATTGCCGTCCTTTTTGACGTTGAACCCTGGGAAGAGGTGAATTAGCAATAAGCAATTAGTAATCAGCAATCGTATCATATGCCGGAGGAGAGAATCGAACTCTCATGACCGTGAAGTCGGAGGATTTTGAGTCCTCTGCGTCTACCAATTCCACCACTCCGGCATTTTAGAGTTTCAATAATAACATTAGCAAATTGAATTATCAAGGTTATTCAAAAAACATGAATTTGTTGACTTTTCCAGCCATGTGTGGCATAATTACGAAGTTAAGTTTAATCCTCAGGAGGTATCCTTTATGAGGTTAATAGTAACAATCCTAGGTGTTCTTTTCCTTTCCGTCGGAGTTTTTGGCCAGGCTTTTGATGAGGACGAGCCGGCGCCTGAAAAAAAATCCGCCCCTAAAGCCGTTATTCAAGAAAAAAAAGTGGAGGTAACTGTTCCTGCAGCTCCGGCACAGGCGGCTCCTGCAGCTCCGGCGCAAGCTGTTCCTGCAGCTCCGGTGCAGGCTATTCCTGCAACTCCGGCGCAGTCTGTTCCTATAGCTCCGGCGCAGTCTGTTCCTGCAGCTCCGGCACAGGCGGCTCCTGCAGCTCCGGCACAGGCGGCTCCTGCAGCTCCGGCGCAAGCTGTTCCTGCAGCTCCGGTGCAGGCTATTCCTGCCACTCCGGCGAAGCCCGCTCCCATGGCTCCGGCGCAGGTAGTTCCGGCAGCTCCGGCAGTTCCTGCAGTTCCTGCAGTTCCGGCCCAGGCTGCTCCTGCAGCTGTTCCGGCGGTAAAACCAGAGGCAGTAAAAAAAATGCCGGTTCCCGCCGAGGCGGATTCGACTATACTTACCGAAACAGTTTGCGCGGTCACAGGAACAAGCATTAAAGTTACGGAAAAGACGCCTTCTTCCGAGTATCACGGTGTAAGATATTATTTCATTGACGAGGCAAGGAAAAAAGAGTTTGACAAAAACCAGTGGAAATATTCTAAAGATATAGTAACGTGCCAGGTTTGCGGCAAGCAGGACAAGATAAGAGGGCGCGGGAGAAATACTTTTCCGGATGCAAGGTATGAAGGCAGAACCTATTTCTTTTGCGGTAACACGCACAAAACTATGTTTGAGGCGAGTCCTCTGCAATACATAGACGCTGATAAGATGTATTTGAGGACCGTACTAAAAAAGCCTGTAGAAGACAAAAAAAAGAAGGCTGCAGAGCCTGCGGCGGATACAACTAAAGAGAAATAGCGGCTTTGATTGAAAAGACTTCAGGCCGCGTCCGCTTTTTGGCGGGCGCGGCTTTTTAAAAAGGGAAAAAATGCCAAAGAGAACTGATATAAAGAAAATCCTCCTGATAGGCTCCGGTCCGATAGTCATCGGTCAGGCTTGCGAATTCGACTATTCCGGCACTCAGGCGTGTAAAGCGCTAAAGGAAGAGGGTTATACCGTAATTCTTGTGAACAGCAATCCTGCCACAATCATGACAGATCCGGAATTTGCGGACAGGACCTACATAGAGCCTGTTACCGCGGAGATGGTCGCCAAAATAATCGAGGCGGAGAGGCCTGATGCGATACTGCCCACCATAGGAGGGCAGACCGGCCTGAATGTAGCGGTTGAGCTTGCTGAGAGCGGCGTTCTAGCGAAATTCGGCGTTGAACTGATAGGAGCCAAGCTTCCGGCCATTAAGAAGGCGGAAGACAGGATACTTTTTAAAGAAGCAATGCAAAAGATAGGACTTTCAGTGCCGGCTAGCCATCCGGCTTGCAGCGTTGAAGAGGCTGTTAACATTTCAAAAGAGCTCGGATTCCCTCTTATCATAAGGCCTTCGTTTACGCTTGGAGGCACGGGCGGGAGTATTGCCTACAATCTTGATGAGCTCCGCGATAAGTCAAAAATAGGGATAGAAGCGAGCATGATAGGGCAGGTCCTGCTTGAGCAGTCGGTAATCGGCTGGAAAGAATACGAGCTGGAGGTCATGAGAGACCTGAAAGATAACGTTGTCATTATATGTTCTATTGAGAACTTTGATCCAATGGGAGTGCACACAGGCGACAGTATTACGGTCGCGCCCGCCCAGACGCTTACCGACAAGGAATATCAAAAACTCCGCGATGCTTCCATTGCCATCATGAGGGAGATAGGCGTTGATACCGGCGGTTCCAACGTGCAATTCGCTGTCAATCCGAAAAACGGCGGCATAGTTGTCGTAGAGATGAACCCGCGCGTTTCAAGAAGCTCTGCTCTGGCCTCAAAAGCGACGGGTTTCCCTATAGCAAAGATAGCAGCCAAGCTCGCGGTCGGCTATACTCTTGACGAGATTCCCAATGATATTACCAGATACACAAAGGCGGCATTTGAGCCTACAATCGATTATGTCGTGACAAAGATACCGCGCTGGGCTTTTGAGAAATTTCCCGGGGCGGATGAGGTGCTTGGAACACAGATGAAATCTGTCGGTGAAGTAATGGCCATCGGCAGGACCTTCAAGGAATCCTTCCAGAAAGCGATAAGGTCTCTGGAAATAGACAAGTTCGGCCTCTTTAACAGGGATAAAAAGTATTCACATGAAGAAATTAAACAAAGACTTCAGATACCAAACTGGGAAAGGCTCTACTACCTTCGAGATGCCTTTAAATCCGGTTTTTCAATGGACAGAATATTTGAACTTACCGGTATAGACAGGTGGTTCCTCTCGGAAATGAAAGATATTATTGACGAAGAAGATATCATCTCCTCAACCAAAGGCAAAAAGAAAAATTTACCCGCTATAATAAGAAGCGCGAAACAGAAAGGGTTTTCCGACAAGGCTATAGCCTTGCTGCTCGGGAAGAAAGAACAGGATATCAGAAAGTTCCGCCTAAAGAACGGGATAGTGCCTGTTTATAAAATGGTTGACACCTGCGCCGCGGAGTTTGAGGCCTATACCCCTTATCTCTATTCCACTTATGAAACAGAGGATGAAGCTCTTCCTACAAAGCGCAAGAAAATTGCTATCCTCGGGGGCGGGCCCAACAGAATAGGGCAGGGGATAGAGTTTGATTACTGCTGCGTTCACGCCGCGTTCGCGCTCAAGGCCGACGGCTATGAAGTGATAATGATAAACTGTAACCCTGAGACCGTAAGCACGGACTATGATACTTCAGACAGGCTCTACTTTGAGCCTCTTACCTTTGAAGATGTCATGCATATAATGAAGCGCGAAAATCCTTACGGGGTGATAGTTCAGTTTGGCGGGCAGACGCCTCTCAAGCTTGCAGTTCCTCTCTGGAAAGAGAATGTTAGAATAATAGGAACGACTCCGGAAAGTATAAACGTCGCCGAGGACAGAAAGCTCTTCGGCGCCCTGCTGGACCGGCTCAAGATTCCGCAGCCGGCGAACGGCACGGCCAGATCGCTCAAGGAATCTTACAAGGTCGCGGATAGAATAGGATATCCTGTGCTGGTCCGCCCGTCCTACGTGCTCGGCGGAAGAGCTATGGAGATAGTTTACGACGAATCCCAGATGGAGCAGTTTGCCAGCAACGCCCTGCTCGTTTCCGGCGAGCACCCGGTGCTTATAGATAAATTTTTGGATGACGCTGAAGAGGTGGATGTTGATGCTGTCTCGGACGGCAAGCAGACCATAATCTGCGGTATCATGGAGCATATCGAAGAAGCCGGCATACATTCCGGCGATTCGGCATGTGTCATCCCGCCGTTCTCGCTTGGGAAAGCCCAGATAGACACGATAAAACAATACACTTACCTGCTTGCCAAACACCTCAAAGTGAAAGGCCTTATGAACATTCAGTACGCTATTAAAGGAGAGACCGTCTACGTGCTGGAAGTTAACCCAAGGGCGTCCAGGACCGTGCCTTTTGTCAGCAAAGCCACCGGTATACCCTGGGCTAAGGTCGCGGCAAGGGTGATGGCGGGAAAAACACTGAAACAGCTCGGCATAACCAAAGAGCCGGTGCTTGAACATATTTCCGTAAAGGAATCAGTCTTCCCGTTCGTTAAATTCCCGGGTGTTGATTCCGTACTCGGTCCGGAAATGAAATCAACCGGCGAGGTTATGGGAATAGATACGGATTTCGGAAGGGCCTTCGCGAAGTCACAGATAGCGGCCGGGAGCGCTTTACCCGTAAAAGGCACCGTATTCCTTTCTGTCATAAACAGGTATAAGCGCGACATAATATTTGTCGCCAAGCAGCTTGCGGATCTCGGTTTCAAACTTGTGGCGACCGCTGGAACGGCCGAGACCCTCAAAAAGAACGGCCTTGAAGTCAAGGCGGTGAATAAAGTTTTCGAAGGCAGGCCCAACATAGTCGACCTAATCAAGAACAAAGAGATTGCGCTCATCATTAATACGCCTTCGGGCAAAGGTCCAAAGAACGACGGTTATCAGATCAGGAGAGCAGCGATAGTGCACGGTGTGCCGTGCATAACCACCATTTCCGGAGCGCAGGCGGCCGTGAACGGAATTGAAGCGATGATGAAGAGGGGTTTGAATGTCCGCGCTTTGCAGGACTATCTAAAAAAATAACAAATTCGAAATTCAAAACTTTAAGGATTCAGTAATCGTTGCAATTATCAGCTGCAAAGGACGGGAATGGACGGACGCAAGACGGTTGTCGGGCATTTGGACGAGCTCCGCCGGAGGCTTCTGGTAGTTATCGGATGTTTCCTGCTCTTCTTTACTATTCCTCTTATATTTCCCAATTTCTTCGATTCCTACGCTGCAAGGCTTCTTAAGTATCTCTTCGAGCATTTTATGCCCAAAGCAGGTGAGTTCGGACTGCTCGAAGCTCCTAAGCTCATCTTCACCCAGCCTCTTGACCCGGTTTTTGCCGGCATGAAAGTGGCTGCCTTTATCGGGGCAGCCGCGGTTTCTCCTGTCCTTGCCTGGGAGGCATACGCTTTCATTTCTCCGGCATTCTCAAAAAGGGACCGGATCCTGCTGGCTTACGTTGCATTCGGGTCAATCTTGTTTTTTGCCGCGGGCGCCATCGTGTCATATCTCCTGCTTATTCCGGTGACCATAGATATTTTCGTAAAATACGGTGCATCAGCGGGCGCTGTTCCCATGATAGCAATGGGAAGCTTCACGAATTTCCTGCTCTTGATGATAGTGATATTTTCTATACCCTTCGAACTTCCTCTCGTGATAGGAATGCTCGCGCGGGCCGGTGTTGTTTCGGCAAAACAACTGAGGGCTTCAAGAAAGGCGGCGATAATGATTATCGTTATATTTTCTGCCGCTTTAACTCCTGATCCTACCCCGGTATCTATGCTGGTGCTTTCGGCCTGCTTGATATTGCTTTATGAATTGGGGATAATAGTCGCGGTCTTTACGGGTAAAGGAAACACAAAGCTATCGGTAAAACGCAAGAAAACAAATTAGCCGGAGGGTCAATGTCCATAGAAATATCCTTTTTAGGCGCCGCAAGGACAGTTACCGGTTCAAAATATCTCATATCCGACGGCAAGCACAAGATTATGGTGGACTGCGGGATGTTCCAGGGCACTAAAGATTTGACCGAGATGAACTATCAGGATTTCGCGTTCGAGCCTTCGGAAATTAATTATCTGATACTGACTCACGCCCACATTGACCATTCGGGGCTGGTCCCGAGGCTCGTGAAAAAAGGCTTCAGGGGAAAAATCCTCTGCACGAAACCGACGATGGAACTTTGCAAAATAATGTTTATCGACGCGGCCCATGTGGAAAGCATAGAACTTGAATGGAGGAACCGCAAAAGGGTACGCGCCGGCAAAGAGCCGCTTGACCCGGTGTATACTGTTTCCGATGCCGAAGAATGCATGAAAAATTTTGAGACAAGGGAGTATAACAAAGCTTTTCCCGTCAATGGTTTCAAGGTGAGGTTTGTGGATGCCGGGCATATCCTGGGCTCGGCAATAGTTGAGATAAGCTATACCGAAAAGAACAAGAGCAAAAGGGTGGTTTTCTCGGGTGATGTCGGGAATGAAAGGCAGGAGATCCTTAGCGACCCGACTAAACTAAAGGACACGGACTACCTTGTAGTGGAGTCAACTTACGGCGACCGGCTGCACAAGTCGAGGCAGGAGACCGTTAAAGAGTTTGCCGGCATAATAAAGAAGACAAAGAACACCGGCGGCAACATAATAATCCCTGCATTCGCGATAGAACGGACACAGGAAATAATTTACGAGCTTCGCATGCTCTATGACAAGAAGAAACTTGAAGGCTTTACGGTTTACGTTGACTCGCCGCTTGCCATTGCCGCCACGGAGATCTTCCGGGCAAATACCGGATTTTTTGACAGGACGACAAAAAACAGGATGAAGAAAGGCATGGAGCCGTTCGATTTTCCAAGCCTGATATTCGCGAAGAGAGCCGACGATTCAAAGGCCTTGAACGAAGTGAAGAGCGGGGCCATAATAATATCAGCGAGCGGTATGTGCGAAGCCGGGCGCATAAAACATCACCTCAAGCATAACCTCTGGAGAAAGGAATGTAACATTGTTTTTACCGGGTTTCAGGCCAGAGGAACACTCGGCGATGCCATAATTAAAGGAAATAAGACGGTAAAGATCTTTGGAGAAGAGATAGCCGTAAACGCAAAAATATACACGCTCGGAGGTTTTTCGGGCCATGCCGACCGCAAAGGCCTCTTAAACTGGGTTTCAAACTTCAAAAGCAAGAAGCCAAAGGTTTTTGTGGTGCACGGGGAAGAGAGCTCAGCGCTTAAATTCGGGAGTTTCCTGAGAAAGAAGTTAAAATTAAAGGTTAAGGTGCCAAAACTCGGTGAAAAAGCAAAAATATGAAATAAAGATTTCTGACGCCGCTGTCCTGTCCGTAAGAGAGACACAGGGAGGCTATTTCAAAATGAAGCTTTCGGCTCCGGATATTGCCGCGTTGGCAAAACCCGGGCAGTTTGTCAGTCTGCAGGTAAATGAGCGCGGAATGCCTCTGCTAAGAAGGCCGATGGGCGTGCTTTCCGCAAAGAATGGGTTTATTGAAATCCTCTTCAAAACTGCAGGTAAAGGAACGGAACTGCTCTCAAGAAAGACGGCCGGCGAAAGCATTAGCGTGCTGGGACCTCTCGGAAACGGGTTTACCGTTAACGAAAGGCTGAAGCACGCCGTTCTCATAGCAGGGGGCTATGGTGTTTCCCCGATTGCTTTCCTCCATGAGAAACTCAAGAGTTTGAGAATAAAGACTACCGTAATCATAGGCGCAAAGAATAAAAAGTTGGTCTTTAAAGAAGGGTTTAACCTGCCGGAGATTACCACAGAAGACGGCAGCCTGGGATTCAAAGGGCTGGTTACAGGGCGGTTGGAAAAGACATGCTCAGGCCTTTCCTGCGGCACTTCCGCGGTCTTTGCCTGCGGTCCCGTCCCGATGCTTAAGGCAGTTGCGCAAGTCTCGGAAAAACACGGGATAGAATGCCAGGTTTCAATGGAGTCAATGATGGCCTGCGGCGTAGGAGTTTGCCTGTCCTGTGTCTGCGCTGTTAAAGAAGGAATTGACACGGGGTATAAACGGATTTGCGCCGACGGGCCTGTATTTGATTCAAGGGAGATAGTTTGGCGAACCTAAATGTAAAAATAGCCGGAATAAAGATGAAGAATCCGGTAATGCTGGCCTCCGGGACCTGCGGGTTTGGTGAAGAGTTTTCGCGTATCTTTGACTTAAACCTGCTTGGCGGTATAATAGTAAAAGGAACAACGCTTAAACCAAGGGACGGGAACAAACCGCCCAGGGCCGCGGAAACCCCGTACGGCATGCTTAACTCCATAGGTTTGCAGAATCCCGGAGTTGAAGTTGTTATAAACGAGAAGCTTCCGTTCCTGCGCCAATTTGACCTGCCTGTTTTTGTCAATATTGCGGGGAACTCAAAAGACGAATACGCGGAGCTTGCCCGGCTGCTCGGAAAAGCAAAAGGAGTGTCAGCTCTGGAAGTGAATATCTCCTGTCCGAATGTAAAGCACAAGAATTCCGGGTTGTTCTGCCAGGACCTCGGGGATGTTTTTGCCATAACAAAGGCCGTGAAGAGGAAGAGCAAAGTTCCGGTATTTGTAAAACTCTCCGCCGAAGTAAGCGACTTCAAAGAAACAGCGAAAGCGGCGGCGAGGGCCGGCGCGGACGGGTTATCTCTTATCAACACTCTGAGGGGAATGGCCATTGACATAAACACGGGAAAACCAAAACTTGCGAATATAATCGGAGGACTCTCAGGACCTGCCATAAAGCCAGTGGGAGTAAGGGCAGTCTATGAAGCTTTCTCTGCGGTAAGAGTGCCTATCATAGGGACGGGCGGAATAGTTTCAGCCGAAGACGCGGTTGAATACCTGTTTGCCGGCGCTTCCGCGGTCGCCGTCGGCACCGCTTCTTTTTATGACCCTTTAGTTCCGGTAAAAATCATAAAAGACCTGAAAAAATACTTTGAAGACAACTCCCTCGGTTCTGTTCCCACTATCATAGGAAAAGCTTCCCGCTAGTCAGTCTTTTTGCCCGGAGGAATCATGAAAAAACTGCTTCTGCCTGCCCTTTTGCTCTCTTCGTTCCTGCACGCCGGAAACGAAACTGTCCTGAAAGAAAAACCTTCAATCTACGCGACCATGCAATGCGCCGGCATACAGTGGAATATCGAGGGAGACAGCAATAATAACGCGGCATGCGCGGTTGAGTTTCGCGAGAAAGGAACGGTTGAATGGAAGAAAGCCATGGATCTTTTCCGCGCCGGCGCGGTCACTCCCGATAAAGGTTCATTGGAAACAGCCCGCGGCTGGAAAAATCATATGAGTGTTTATGTCGAAGAGCACTGGAAACTGAACTACCTCGCGGGCTCTATTTTTAACCTCAAAGATGGAACGGAATACGAAGTTAAAGTGTCACTGAAAGACCCGGATGGAGGGGGAGCTCAGGAAGTTCTTTCTGTTAAGACAAGAAGCTATCCAATTCTGCCGGATTTGAAGTCTTCAAAAATCACCGATGTTTACCCTGTTACCCGGGGGGCGCTGAGGAAGGCCGTACTTGCCGCGAAAGACCGGGATGTCCTTCTGGTTCACGCCGGTACCTACGACGGCAACTTCAGGGTGCTTGCCCCTATCACGATTATGGCTGCAGGCGACGGAGAGGTAATAATAGAAGGCTCAATGAAACACGGTTCAGAAGAGCTCGAACGGGGTGTGGATTTCTGCGTCCCCGGAGCAATGCTCTACGGCATAACGCTAAAAGGCTTTCCATACGCGCTCCACCTTATGCCTGGCGCAGATAGGACATCAATAATGCGCTGCAAGCTGATAGGAAATCACTATTCCATTGAAGTCAAATCGGGAGAGAATTATATCGCGGACAATTATATCGAAGGAGACAATATTCCCGCCGACGGAAACAACGACGGTGAAGGAATTGAGACTCATGCCGGCGTTGGGCAGGTTATTTGCTTCAACAAGATTACGCGAGTGGCCGATCCGATGTCTATTGAGACGCCGAACAGCGATGTGTTCGGGAACGATTCTTTCAGTTCCTCGGACGATGGTATTGAAACCGATGACAGCGGGCCAAACCTGAGGATTTTCAACAACAGGTTCTACTCCTGCCTGCACAACGGCATGAGTTTTCAGCCCTATCTCGGCGGCCCGGTTTACTTTATCAGGAACCAGGTTGCCGGCTTCCGGGAGAATTATTTCAAAGACAGGTATCTTTCGAACGGCGCTATTTTCATCAACAATACTTTTCTGAACAATACAAAAGGATCGCTCATTAACCATGTCTATTCCAGGAATAATATATATTCCTGCTGGGCGGGGCCGCTTGATTATCACGATGTCGGACCGATAAACCAGGGCTATGATCTTGACTACGACTGCTTTGCCAGCAAGATGAGAGTAACTGCAGGGGATTTCTTTGATGATATTGACCAGGAAAAGCACGGGATAGTCGTTAAGAAAGAGAATCTTTTTGCCGCGGACTGGGACATAGTCGCGCCTCCCGCTGTCATTTCTCCGGCGCCGATGTTTGAACTCAAAGACGGATGTCCTGCCATAGACGCCGGCGTGGAAATACCGAACATTACCGATGGTTTTGCGGGGAAGGCTCCGGATATGGGCGCAATTGAAAAGGGGCTGCCATTGCCGGTTTATGGCCCAAGAAAATAGCAGTGGCCGGAGCGCCTTGACTTCCGGGATTTTAGAGTATATAATATAAATACCTTCAGGGCAGGGTGAGATTCCCTACCGGCGGTAAAGCCCGCTACTCCGTCACCGTGACGGACTGAACCGGTGAAATTCCGGTGCCGACGGTTAAAGTCCGGATAGAAGAGGGTTTTTCTTTTTGCATCTCTTATGCCTTGCCCTGAAAGGGGCAAGGCTTTTTTGTTATCAGGGAAAATGGACAACAAACACGGCAAATACATAGCTCTCGCCATAAAGGAGGCTCTCCTCGGAGAAGGCCGTACCAGGACAAATCCTCTTGTCGGCTGCGTGCTCGTTAAAGGCGGAAGAGTAATCTCCAGAGGTTTCCACGCGGCCTTCGGCAAAGATCACGCCGAGGCGATGGCGCTTAAAAAGGCAGGCAAGAGAGCCCGGGGGGCGACTGCCTACGTTACTCTTGAACCCTGTGTCTGGTTTTCCGGAAAAAAAACCAGGCCCTGCGCGGAGCGGCTGGCCGAGGCCGGAATAAAGAAGGTTGTAATAGGCATGAGAGACCCGAACCCAAAAGTCTCGGGCAAAGGGATAGAATTTTTGAGGAAAAGAGGCGTGAAAGTTGCCGAGTCAGGGCAGGAGTCTGCTTGCAGGGAGATTAATGCCCCGTATATTAAATGCGTATCCGCCGGCCGCCCGCTTGTAACGATAAAGGCGGCTGTCACGCTGGACGGAAATATTGCGGCTTCCGGGGGCGATTCAAAATGGATTTCCTGCCTTGAAAGCAGGCGGAGAGTCCACGGGCTAAGGGCGCTTAATGACGCGGTAATGGTAGGCGTAAATACGGTGCTTGCGGACGACCCGGAACTTTCGGTTCGTCTTGTGAAGGGACGAAATCCCGTAAGGATAGTTGTTGACCCGCTCTTGAAAACCCCGCTTTCCGCGAAAATCGCGGGAGAAGGCACGATAATAGCAGTTTCCAGGAAGGCAGGTGAAAGCAGAAAGCGCGCCTTCAGGAACAAAGGCGTTATCCTGCTCACGGTAAAGATGAAAGGCGGACTGCTTGACCTTAAAGACCTTATGCTTAAGCTTCCTGCCTACGGAATCTCGTCGGTGCTTGCAGAAGGCGGAAGCCGGATCCTCACGGGTTTAATGAAAGAAAAACTTGCCGATAAAGCCGTTATTTTTATAGCGCCAAAATTTTGCGGCAGGGGGCTGGGCCTTACCGGAGATATCGGAATCAGGAAAATGAAGGATTCCATTAAACTTAAGGATGTGAAATACTCGATATCGGGAGATGACATCCTTGTTGAGGGAAGATTTTAGCGTTGTAATCAGTCGGAGGGAATAGTGTTTACCGGAATAATTGAAGAAATAGGCCGCGTGGACGGGATAAAAGCTTCCGGCGATAATATCCTTATTGAGATATCCGCCCCGCTCATTAGTTCTGATATCTCAATTGGAAAGAGCGTAGCCGTTAACGGAGCCTGCCTGACGGCGGTAGCTTTCGGCGGCCGGAAATTCACGGTTGAAGCGACAAAAGCCACTCTTGCCGCGACTAACCTCAGGCTCCTGAAAAGCGGGAGCGAGGTTAATCTGGAAAGAGCGATGAGGGCCGACGGCAGGTTCGACGGGCATTTTGTGGCGGGGCACGTGGACGGGACGGGAAGCGTCCGGCGCCTGTCAAAGAACTCTTCGGCGGCGGCCATAGAGATAGCCGTGGCGGACGAGCTGCTCGTCTATATGGTTCATAAAGGGTCTGTTGCGGTAAACGGGGTCAGTCTCACCATAATGGAACTTAAACCTGACGCGTTTGTTTTGAACATTATCCCCCATACCTTGAAGGAAACTACGCTTATTTCGCTGAAGGAAGGCGATATTGTCAATATTGAAACGGATATGCTTGTAAAATATGTCCTTAAAGCGAAGGGGAATAAGAGGGAGATTGACGAGAAGTTTTTAAAAGAGAAGGGGTTTCTTTTATAAAAGTTTGTAAGGTAAAAGCAAAGTTCATAAGGTTTATAAGGTATATAAAGTCTGTTAAGCAGGGTTCGTATTTACCTTATAAACCTTACAAACTCTTAGAGGACAGGACGGTCTATGCCAAAGAAAACAGTATTAGCAACAATCCCCGAGGCAGTCGCAGACATACGGAAGGGCAAATTCGTTATCGTTATAGATGACGAGGACCGCGAGAACGAAGGTGACCTGGTCCTTGCCGCGGAGAAGATAACTCCGGACAAAGTGAATTTCATGGCGAAATACGGCAGGGGGCTCATCTGCGTCCCGCTTGAAGGCGAGAGGCTCGACGAACTTGAGCTGCCCGATATGGTCTGCGATAACACCTCAATGCACCAGACGGCTTTCTCCGTCTCGGTTGACGCTAAGCACGGCGCCACTACCGGCATCTCGGCGGCCGACAGGGCCAAAACCATAATAGACCTTGTTAGCAAGAAAACTAAACCGGCGGATCTGGTCCGCCCCGGACACATTTTCCCCCTGAGGGCGAATATTGGAGGAGTATTAAAACGCGCGGGACAGACGGAGGCTTCGGTCGATCTTTCGAAAATGGCAGGGCTTTATCCGGCGGGGGTGATCTGCGAAATAATGAAAGAAGACGGGACTATGGCAAGGCTCCCTGATCTTATTCCTTACGCCAGAAAACATGGTTTGAAGATAATATCCGTTGCTGAGCTTATAGAATACAGGCGCAAGAACGAGAAATTCATTAAGAGAGCCGTGGAAACGGTGATTCCGAATAAGTACGGAAAGTGGCGCACTATCGCATATGAGAACCTGGCGGACCACGATTTTCCCATTGCGCTCGTACTCGGGGATATTTCAAAAGAGAAGAGCGTGCTGGTAAGAATGCATTCCGAGTGCCTCACAGGAGACATCCTGGGAAGTTATAGGTGCGATTGCGGCGACCAGCTGGAAGATGCGATGCGAATAATCTCAAAGGAAGGAGCCGGAGCGATTGTATATATGAGGCAGGAGGGTAGGGGGATAGGATTAATCAATAAACTAAAAGCCTATGCCCTGCAGGACCAGGGTTATGATACCGTCGAGGCCAATGTAAAACTCGGGTTCAAGCCTGACCTGCGCGATTATGGGATTGGGGCGCAGATACTCTGCGATCTTGGAATTAAGAACCTGCGCCTGCTGACAAATAACCCGAGAAAGATAGTCGGGCTTGAAGGTTACGGCCTGAAGGTTGTTGAGAGGGTCCCGATAGAGATCAAGCCTAACGCGGTCAATGCGAAGTACCTGAGGACTAAGCAGAAAAAGATGGGACACTTTCTGCATATATAGTGTAGCCTTTGATGGAGGGTTGGAAGGTTAGATGGTTGGAGGCCTAAAGGCGTAGAACATTTGGATGCTCAGATGCGCGGATGCTCGGACGCGCAAAAACTGCCTTATTTAATCTGCGTAATCGCTTTTTACAAATCATTTTAATCACCTTTTAAAGGAGGAAATATGGCAAAGGTATATGAAGGGAAATTGATTGCAAAAGGTTGCAAATTTGGTATAGTAGTCAGCAGGTTCAACGAGTTTATTACGGGAAAACTCCTTGAAGGAGCGGTTGACGCCATAAAAAGGCACGACGGCGACGATAAGGATATAGGCATCTATTGGGTCCCGGGCGCTTTTGAGATACCCTACGTTGCAAGCAAGCTAGCGAAGAGCAAAAAGTACGACGCAGTCATCTGTCTTGGGGCTATTATCAAGGGAAGCACCACCCACAATGAATACATTGCCGCCGAAGTTTCAAAAGGCGTGGCAGCAGCGGCGATGGAGAGCGGAATACCTGTGGTTTTTGGAGTGCTTACCACGGAGAACCTTGAGCAGGCAATTGAACGCGCGGGAACAAAATCAGGGAATAAGGGCGCGGAAGCCGCGATGTCGGCGATAGAGATGGTAAATCTTTATAAAAGTTTGTAAGGTAAAAGAAAAAAAGTTTGTAAGGTTTGTAAGGTGTATAGTGCTCAGTTTTGGTTTTGACCTTACCTTACAAACTTTATGCGCTTGTGCCAAAGAACACCCCGCCATTCATGGCGGGGATGAATTTGGCACGAATAATGTTTACAATACAGCAGAGACACCCCGGACTTTAGGCCGGGGAGGCTCATAAACCTTAAGAACCTTATAAACTTTTAAAAGACGCGATTTTCGTATAAGGAAAAATATGGGCGACCGGCGCAGAGGAAGAGAACTTGCCTTGCAGATACTCTTCCAGATTGATCTGGGAAAGGACGAGAAGCCTTTAACTTTGGAGGACTGCAGGAAGGATTTCCTCGAGAATCAGGATGAGAACCCTGAAATAAAAGATTTTGCCTACCAGCTTGCGAAAGGCACGCTGGAAAACCTTGAAAAGATAGACGCGCTCATCAAAGAAAGGCTCAAGAACTGGGATTTTTCCAGGATAGCGAGCGTTGACAGAAACATCATAAGGTCCGCGGTTTATGAACTTGTGTTCCGTGACGAGATCCCTGTAGCCGTGACTATCAACGAAGCTATTGAGATAGCCAAGGATTACAGCGGCAAGGAATCAAGCAAATTCGTAAACGGCATATTGGACAAGATCAAGAAAGACAAGGATATAATTAAGCATGACAATGGAGGCAAGTAAGTGAGATTCGTAATAAAAAAAGCGGTCATACCTACGGCGGGGCTTGGAACCAGGTTCTTGCCCGCGACGAAAGCCCAGCCAAAAGAGATGCTTCCTATTTTTGACAAACCGGCCATACAATATATAATTGAAGAAGCTGTTGACGCCGGCATTGAGGACATAGTGCTTGTTACCGGCAGGGGAAAACAGGCAATTGAGAACCATTTTGACAAATCGTTTGAGCTTGAGTACTACCTGAAGAAGCGTGGATATAAAAAACTGCTTGACACAGTCGAGCAGGTGGCCAAAATGGTGGACATATTTTATGTCAGACAGAAGCAACCCCTGGGCCTGGGGCACGCTGTTTACTGCGCAAGGTCGGCTATCGGCAGCGAACCCTTCGCGGTCTTTCTGGCGGACGATCTCATCTACAACGTAAAGTCCAGCGGCATTGAACAACTCAAGAAGGTATACTCCGAATTCCCGGGTGTTGTTTTCGGGGTGGTTGAGGTGCCGGGCGATCAGGTTTCAAACTATGGCATCATCAAAGGGAAAAGCCTGGGCGGGAACGTTTTCAGGGTAGAAGACCTCGTGGAAAAACCCTCGCGCAGAGAAGCTCCATCTAACCTCGGAATAATCGGCAGATACATCCTGACCCCTGATGTCCTATCCGCTCTCGGCACGGTCAAGAGCGGTAAGAACGGCGAGATACAACTCACAGACGCTATTAAGGCAGTCTGCCGCGAAAAACCTGTTTACGCGGTCAAGCTTGAAGGCAAAAGGTATGATACAGGCGACAAGCTCGGCTACATGAAGGCCTCAATTGAATATGCCCTGCGGGACAAAGAAGTCGGGAGGAAACTGCGGGATTATCTCAGGCGGCTATGAAAAAGCTGAACCTTTTCCTGAGTGTTGTTATCGGGGGCGCTTTTCTCTATTTCGCTTTTAAGGGTGTTAACCTTTCTGACGTTCTTGCCGCTTTCCAAAAAGCCGACTACATCTATATTATCCCGTCAATGGCTGCGCTTGCTCTCTATATTGTCGTTAGAACCTACAGGTGGGGGCTGATTTTCAGGCCCGGCCGGATTCCTTCCTTCCGCGGCCGCCTTTCTTCCATCCTTATCGGTATTATGGCGAATAATATCTTTCCGGCCAAACTCGGTGAAGTTGCAAGGGCTTTTATCATAGGCAAGAGCGATAGCGTGAATGTGAGCCGGACTTTCGGCACCATAATACTGGAAAGGGTTTTTGATTTTCTCGCGCTGATCTTCTTCCTTGTCGTAATTGCCCTCGCGTCGCCGGTTGAGCGCGGAATAGTTTTCAAAAGTTCCGGCATCATGCTCGCCGGGTTCATTACTACGGCGGCCGGTTTCATAGGAATACTCACTGCGCTTTTGGCTGTAAAATTCTGGACGGCGCAAGCCGCAAAATATGCCGGAAAGGCCGCCGGGATTTTCTCAAAGCAGGCAGCGGAAAGAATTTCCGGTCTTGTCATTTCTTTTGCCGAGGGTTTGCGTCCCCTTGACGACCCGTGGAATGCCGCGAAAATATTTATAGTTTCGCTCGGGCAGTGGTGTCTCTCCGGCCTTATGACCTACCTTATGATGCTGGCGTTCGGAATAAACTTAACCCCGGTTTCCTCCTTCTTTGTTTTTATAGTAATGACTCTCGGGGTCGTGATTCCGCCTTCTCCTGGTGGTGTAGGCACGACGCAGTTCTTCGCAATATACTGCCTCTCCTGGTACAATGTCGGCCAGCCGGACGCCTTGAGCTTTTCGCTTGTGAGCAATTTCATGGTCTTTGCGGTACTTACGCTTGCCGGCTGGTATTTCCTTATAAAAGAGAGTTTAAAGTTCGGGGATATTCTCGGCGCAACGCGTGAGAAGGAGAAATCATGAATTGCGTGGTTACCGGGGCTGCGGGTTTCATAGGTTCGGCGCTTTCAGAAAAATTGCTTGCCGGCGGGCATTGCGTGACAGGTTTGGATAATTTCTCGCCTTACTACCATGAAAACCTGAAAAAGACAAATATCAGTTTGCTTAAAAAATATGAAAAATTCACTTTTTACCGCGGCGATATCCTGAAAACAGATCTTTCGAAACTTCTTAAGAGAGCGCAGTATGTCTTTCACCTTGCCGCGCAGGCCGGAGTGCGGAAC
>CAIWWK010000097.1 GCA_903916325.1 Candidatus Firestoneibacteriota bacterium | reverse complement strand
AGCGGGCTGTTAATCTTGGCCGAAAGTTTTCCCTTGGGCCCTTCTACCATTACCATGCCGCCGTTTACCGCGACTTTCACGCCGGCCGGGATAATTATTGGACTGTTACCTACTCTTGACATTTATTCCTCCGATTACCAGATATAACAGATAACTTCGCCGCCGGCTTTTGCCGCCCTTGCAGCCTTATCTCCCATAATTCCTTTAGAAGTAGAAATCACGGCTACTCCGTAACCGTCGAGCACTTTTGGAAGCTCTTTCGCGCCTTTATAAATACGAAGGCCCGGAGTGCTTACTGACTTTATGCCGGAGATTACTCTTTCTTTGTTGAGATATTTCAGGTACACCCTGATAATACCCTGTTTCTTGTCTTCAATCCTTTTATAGTTCTTTATGTAGCCCTCATCCTGTATTATTTTCAGGATCTCAAAACTAAACCAGGAATAGGGTATATCAACCGATTCCTTAAACGCCGTGTTCGCGTTCCTTATTTTCGTGAGCATGTTGCTTACTGTATCTACAGACGCCATATTCTCTCTCCTGTCTTACCAGCTTGCTTTTTTAACGCCGGGTATTTTGCCTTCATGCGCAAGGCGCCTGAAGCAGATCCTGCAGACTCCGAACTTCCTGTAATAAGCCCTCGGCCTGCCGCAGATCGAGCACCTGTTGTACTTGCGCGTCTTAAATTTTGGGGTTTTCTTCTGCTTTAAAACCAGCGACTTCTTAGCCACATTTCCTCCCTATCACTTCTTGAACGGCATACCGTAGAGCTCGAGCATCGCCTTCGCGTCCTCGTCCTTATCCGCGGTAGTTACTATCGTTATATCCATTCCGTGTATCTGGTCGGTCTTTTCAACATCCACTTCCGGGAAAATAACCTGTTCTTTCAGGCCCATGCTGCAATTTCCCCTGCCGTCAAAGAGCTTGCCCTGTATGCCTTTAAAATCCCTGGCCCTGGGAAGCGCGACGTTTATGAACCTGTCAAGGAAATCAAGCATGCGGTCGCCTCGAAGCGTAACCCTCACACCTATCGGCATTCCTTTCCTGATCTTGAAGTTTGAGATATCTTTTTTTGACCTGGTCAGCACAGCCTTCTGCCCGGTAATCGCGGTGAGTTCCGCAACCACGCTGTCAAGCAGCTTTATATTGTCAGTTGCTTCTCCCATACCGACGTTCAGGACAATCTTCTCGACCCTCGGTACCTGCATAGTGCTCTTGTATTTGAACTTCTTCATCATCGCAGGAACTATCTCTTTGCTAAACTTTTCCCTCAGTCGTGATACGTATCTTGCGGCCATTAGAACACCTCGCTGCACTTCTTGCACATTCTGGACTTCTTACCGTCCTTCATCATTTTCATGCCTATCTTCGTCGGCCTGTTGCAGCGCGGGCAGACCAGCATTACCTTGGAAACTGCGAGAGGCGCTTCTCTCTGAATTATACCGCCCTGCTGTGCCTGCTTGTTGGGCCTCGTGTGTCTCTTTACGAAGTTAACACCTTCAATTATTATCTTGAAAGTTTCTTTTTCCGTCAGAGGGAATAGCTTGAGAATCTTGCCCTTCTTGCCCTTATCGTCCCCTGTAATAACCTGGACGTGATCGCCTTTCTTAAGATTCGTATTCATTTAGACCACCTCGGCCGCGAGAGATATTATTTTCATGAAGTTCTTGTCGCGAAGTTCCCTGGCCACGGGGCCGAAAACACGCGTACCCCTCGGAGCCAGCTGATCGTTTATTATGACGACCGCGTTATCATCAAACTTCACATAGGAGCCGTCCGGCCTTCTTGTCTCCTTCTTGCACCTTACGATGACCGCCCTGACAATATCGCTTTTCTTGACAATCTTGCCGGGAAGCGCCTCTTTAACCGTGCCGACTATTACATCGCCGATATAAGCATACCTGCGCCTGGTCCCGCCGAGGACCTTGATGCACTGCAGGCGCTGGGCGCCCGTATTGTCGGCTACTTCGAGATAAGTTTGTACCTGGATCATATTACTCTCCCGCCTTTTTTTCTGCCTGTTCTGCCGGCTTTTCTTCTTTTTTCGGAGCAAGCTCCGCAAGTACGTCCTTGAGTTCTATATTCTGGCCCGCGGACTTGATTATCACGCGAAGGAACTTCCAGCGTTTAGTCTTGCTGACAGGACGGCATTCTTCTATCTCTATCCTGTCGCCGACTTTCGCCTCGTTCTTGGGATCATGGGCTTTATACTTTTTGTAGGTCTTAAGTATTTTTCCCATTATCGGATCCTTTCTGACCCCTTCAACCTTTACGATGTCCATCTGGTGCGAGGTCTTTAGAACTTCGCCTATTCTTGTTTTTTTTCCGACTTTCACCTATTTTGCTCCTTTTTCCTTGAGGACGGTAAGCAGCCTTGCTATGTCCTTTTTCAGAGCGGGAATTACGCTCGGATTTTCAAGGGTTTTCATCTCTAATT
>CAIWWK010000096.1 GCA_903916325.1 Candidatus Firestoneibacteriota bacterium | reverse complement strand
GCAGATCATTACAAAATCAGCGTCCTTCAAGGCCTCTTTCCTGCTGGTAGTCCCTACCACCTTGATGTTTGTTCCCGCGATTCGGTTCATTATTTTGCAGACCCCGGTAACAATTCTGATAGGCTCTTCGGCCAGGTCGTGAATCACTACCGTAGCGTCTCTTAATTCTTCAATCTTGGTTAAGTCCTTGAAGACCCTGTGGCAGAACAGGTAGCTCGCGCCCACAAAACTTATCTTATAATTTTTCATATTTCCTCCAAAACCCCTTAGGGATATACCGGGTTAAAATATTATAAATAGTAGCAGATTAGAGAGTTTTTTTCAATCAGGCTTCCCTGAAGAAGGGCTGGGTCCAGCTGATTTCTTCGCCTTTCCCCAGGCATTCAATCCTGATATACTTGGTCGCGTCTGTTTTATCAAAATCAAAACTCGCGGCTTTGCCGTTTGTCTTCGAGAGCAGTACCCCGTAATTTCCGATAAATCTTATTGTTTCGGCGTTGGCCGTTTTTACATAAACGGTATTCTTTTTCCTCCCGACCGAGGATATCTTTACCCCAAAGTAGCAGTAAAAGTTTCCGCTTGTGACCGCGTTGAAAACTTCCGCGGCAGTTTTCTTTTTCACATTAACGACATTGCAGGCATCCCTGAAATCGTCAGCCCTGTGAAAATCCTGGTTGGCGAACCCGAGTACCCTGATTTCGCTTCCGAGCAGGCGATCCCACTTTGCGGTGGAGAGAGGGGAGCCCTCAAGGCGTTCAATGACGCTATTGTAAATTTCTATGCCGTGATAATTCTTGAATGTTTTAAGGCTGTCTATAGTGAAATGTTCTTCAGATCCCCAGTCGGGATGGTTCAGCACGACGAGGGCTTTATCCGTGTTTTGGTCTATAAGCTCCTGCTGGGGCGTCTCCCTTGAGAATTTTATATCTTCCGACTTTACTGCAGTTACGCAGGTGTGCTTTCCGTGATCAAAATCCGCCTCAACTCCCGCTATCAACAGCATTTTTGAGCGCAGGGTTTTTGGGTCAAAGAGTTTTCCGTGATCGGTGACAGCAAGGAAGCTGTAACCCTTGCTCAAATAATGAGAGACGGCTTCCTCCGGCGTCAGCTTGCCGTCTGAATTTGTGGTATGCGTGTGCAGGTTCCCTTTCAGCCAATACTTTCCCCCGGCCTTGTAGGGGTTTGTCCAGCTCACTCTCGTTTTCATATTTCTCCTAAAAGAAGATTTCTTTGAAAATTCTGCAGTAGTTTTGCATGTCTTTGAGAGAGGCGTCGGGTGGCACGCGGTGGTCCGGGAGTGGGATATACCCGCCGCTCTTTGCCAGTTTTTCCACCCGCATAAGTTCTTCGCGGATGGCCTTCTCTCCTTTGCTGATTACCAGTTTGTTCACGCCGCCGAGCATCCGAAGGTCTTTCCCGTACTCCTGCCTGAACTTGTTCACATCTCCTTTCCAGGTCCCGACTTCCACGGGAAAGAGTATGTCAACTCCGGCTTCCAAAAGTATAGGGATTATTTCGTCCACTTTGCCGTCGCTGTCAAAGAGAATATGCTTCACCCCGTGTTTTCTGTAGAAAGCTATTATCTTTTTATAGTAAGGAAGCCAGATTTCCCGGAGTTTGGCGGGGGAGAGGAGCGGCCCGTTGTTAAAACAGCAGTCTTCAAAGATATATACAAAATCTATCTCAAGTTCCGTTACGGCTCTTTCAAAACGCCTCATAAAATGATTTGTGAGGTATTCCACTATTTCTTCCAGGAGCGCGGGATCGTCGTACTGCATTATGGAAATCCCTTCGGTCGTCAGCCATTCGCGCGGCCAGCCGAAGAGGGAGCACCCTTCAAAGGAAAGCACAAAATCCCTGTTTTTGTTGAACTTCGCCTTCCTTGTTTCCCAGTCAGCGGGATACGGATCCACGCCCTTCATCTTCTCGTCATAAATCCTGATAAACTCATGCCATGAGGCCCGGTCCTTGATAAAAGTCTCAATGTCCTGGCTGATGCTCGTGCCGCCCTTGCCGGTCTTCCGGACCACTCCGTCATTCTGCCTTTCAATTTTATATTCCGCGGTCTCTTCCAGGAGGAGGGTGTCAAAGTGTTCAAAGCGGAAGTTTACGCCGAGGCCGTTCCAGTTGTACTGCTCCCAGTCGTGGTCCATGCCGAAATAAACCCAGAAGGGAAGGTCTTTGGGAGCGCCCTCCGAAAGCCAGCGTTCCCGTGTCTCCGTCCACTCGCCGAAATACCAGAGCGGCTGGCGGTCAAAAGGCTTGTAATCCATTATGGCGTTGAAACGTTCGCGCAAATTCATTAAATTGATATATCAAAAGAGGGGGGAAGATAGTATCAGCGAAAAGTAGAGCAGGCTAAAAGTCAATATATTCCAATATCACGAAAATAACAGCAACTGCCACTATTAAGATAATGCAAACTATGTGGCAGTCTGAAAACATTGCCTTATCCCCCAAAACATAAAGTGCCTTCAACCTGGTGCCTAATTGTGCATGATATAGCCGAAAAAAACAAGGGGCTGCCGAATTAACTTTATGCTGTTATCGTTTCGCGCATTCTGTCATCCGAAGAGTCCTTCCGCTTTTGATGGGTATTGTCAAACAATCAGTAATGTGATTATAATACAGAAGTGGACAGGAGAAGCGCCGGGGGTAATATCAGCGGAGGCATATGCGATGAAGAAGAAAACATTTGAAGCCATAGTATGTAT
>CAIWWK010000095.1 GCA_903916325.1 Candidatus Firestoneibacteriota bacterium | reverse complement strand
TACCGAGGGTGAAGCGGTTAACTTTGAAGGGAGAGCTGCTGGACGTGGTGGCCGCTCCGTCGAGTTTTGACGAAAAATGCGCCTTTATGAGCCTCGGTTCCGACAGTAACGGAAGGATATATGTTCTGGATTCTGAAAAGAAAGCCGTGAGGATTTTCGAGAAGAAAAAATGAAAAAATATAACAGAAAGGACATATTGATAACCGCCGGTCGCTGGACGCTGGCTGCTGCCATCGCGTCTCTCACCGGTCTGCTCTCGTTGAAGGCGTTTAAGTCCGGCGGGCTGTGCAGGGAGTTTAACAGATGCGGAAAATGTATAGATAAAAGTAATTGCTCGCTGGCAGGGCTGGTAGGGAAAGCGAAATGGAAGGCGAAGTAATATAGAAGTTTGTAAAGTTAGTAAGGTTCAAAAGTTAATAAGGTGAATACAAGAACCGAACCATGAGCTTTTACCTTACAAACCTTACGAACATTATAAACCTTACAAACTTTTGTGGAAAGAAGGATTATGTCCAACAACGAAAAAAACGATATAACCCGCAGACAGTTCCTCTCAAACCTCCTTCGGGGTGCGTCGCTTTTGGCGCTTGGGACTTCGGCCGGAGCCTTGCTCTTTAAGGCAAAGAAGGCAGAACTTGTCTGGCAGATAGATCCTAAGAAATGCACCCGCTGCGGCAGGTGCGCGACCGAATGCGTCCTCGCGCCGTCCGCGGTAAAATGCGTCCATGAATACAGTATCTGCGGCTATTGCAAACTCTGTTTTGGTTTCTTCGCGCCCGGGCAGGTGAAACTCGACACCGGAGCCGAGAACCAGCTCTGCCCGACAGGGGCGCTCCGGAGAAAATTCGTGGAAGATCCCTACTATGAATACACGATTAAGGAAAAACTCTGCATCGGCTGCGGTAAATGCGTGCAGGGCTGCAATACCTTCGGCAACGGCTCTCTCTATCTTCAGGTGCGCCACGACAGATGTGTGAACTGTAACGAGTGTTCCATAGCCAAGGCTTGTCCGAATGACGCATTTGTAAGGGTGCCTGCGGGAACACCGTATATTAAAAGAGAGCATGTATAAGTACAAAAGTTTATAAGGTTTGTAAAGTTTGTAAGGTTTGTAAGGTTTTTAAAAAGCCGCACTTCGTGCGTCTTATAAACGTTAAGAACGTTATGAACGTTATAAACGAGCCGAGATAAAATGAAGAGATTAATTTACATACTGGCGTTGGTGGTCGTTTTATTCGCCGGCCTTGCCCATGCCGAAGAATACAAATTTCCCCCTCCGGAATTTGATTCCGCCTATAAAGCGCCGGAGAGGGTAAATCCTGCCGCCCGTCCGGATTGGTACGCCTATATGGATGTCGGGGTGCTGCTCGTATTTCTTTCGCTTTCAGCCTGGATATCTCTCAAGAAAAGATCGCGCGTTCTTATGGTCGCTCTCTCCGTTGCCTCCCTTGCCTATTTTGGTTTCTTCAAAAGAGGTTGTGTCTGTTCCATAGGCTCCATTCAGGATGTTACTGCCGCGCTCGCGCTTCCGGGCTATATTCTGCCGCTTTCGGTAGTGGCTTTTTTCGTATTGCCCCTTATTTTCGCTCTCTTTTTCGGGAGGGCGTTCTGCGCGGGCGTCTGCCCTCAGGGAGCTTTGCAGGATCTTGTCCTCATAAAATGGGTTAAGGTGCCCCGCTGGCTTGACAGGGGACTGTCCCTCTTCGCCTATCTATACCTTGCTGTTTCCATACTCTTCGCCGCGACCGACACAATGTTTATCATCTGCAGGTTTGACCCGTTTGTAAATTTCTTCAGGATGTCGGGACAATTCCCGATGGTGGTGCTCGGCCTTTTATTCCTACTCGCGAGCATGTTCATCGGCCGCCCCTACTGCAGGTATGTCTGCCCTTACGGGGTCATATTGAAATTCCTCGCGATGTTTTCGCTAAAAAAAGTGACGGTCACGCCGGCGGAGTGCATAAATTGCTCGCTTTGCGATGAGGCTTGCCCGTATGACGCCATAACCGGCCCCAAGGAGAGCAGGACAGAATGAAAAAACTGTCGGCTTACATAGCTCTCCTTTTACTGCCTGCCCTCGCGGGGGCTACCCTCGGTTATTTTATGGGGCAGTACCTTTCAAACTATAACGCGACGGTCTCACTCGCGAAAGAAATAAGGTCCGGCTCGGAATTTACCGCCAAGGGCGGGAAGGTTGATATAGACAAACTCTCAATTGACGCGAAAGAGTTTATGAAAACTCCCGGTGCCTCCGACCCGCAGTTCCTCTATGAGAAAGCGGCTGAATTGAAGAATAAGTTTGGCCTTGGCGGAATACTTGCGGGAGCCTGGCTGGGCATTGTCTTCTTTTTGAAAGCGGCGAACGCGGGAAGGGGAAGAAAGTACGAGATAACGGAGCCGGATCCGGCGCTTTGCGTTTCCTGCGCGAGGTGCTTCAAATCCTGTCCCGTGGAAAGAGAGAGGTTGAAAAAACTCAATGGCTGACCAGATACAAAAAAATAGCGGGACAAAACTGCTTGTGCTCGCGGCTGTCGTGTTCGGTTTCTTTACCCTGGCGGCTTTGACCGGCATAGGCCTTTTCTACGAGGCAAACAAGGACCGCGTTATAAAGGCCAGCAATTTCAGCGTCCTTAAGGAAAAGCTTGAGAAGGACGCGAATAACGAGGCCCTGAAGAATGAAATACGCGAGGCCGACAGGATGGACCGGGCAAAATACTTCGGGATGCTTGAACTGATTGAAAAGGGCAAGTACCCGCTTGCCGGTTTTTTTATCCTTTTTCTCATTTTACTTAAAACTTATTTCTCCCTTAACCCGTCTCTGCCGGAAAAACAGAAAATCGGGGAAGCCAAGCCGGGAAAGTTCAGGTACAGGGCTGTCATTTCACTAAGCGTAATATTCCTGGCGCTCTGCGCCGGGATGCTGATCAGCGCGTTTTATGACGCGAGCAGTTATTTTCTGAGCATTAAGCCGAAACCCGCCGCCACTGCGGATGATTGGGGCGGCGATGAGCCGGCCGCGCCTTATTCGGTCAAACCCGCGCAGCCCGCTCCGGCGGTCCCGCAGGCCTTTGCAGAATGGCCGGGTTTTCGCGGTCCTGACGGGTCGGCAATTGCCGGCCCGGGCAAATACCCCGTAAAGTTTGATTACAAGACCGGAGAAAACATTCTCTGGAAAATCGAACTCTCCGTGAACGGCTATTCTTCTCCGGTGGTATGCGGAAACAGGATTTATCTTGCAGGAGAGGCTTCCGGAACGCTGAAGCTTATGTGTTTTGATGCCGCCACGGGAAAGAGCGTTTTCACCGCGGCCGCTGTTCCAAAAGCAAAGAAGAACGAGCAGATACCCTCGGAGAAAGACGGCGGTTCGGGAATGGCGGCGGCAACGCCCGCCTGCGACGGAGCAGGCATCTATATGATCTCCCCGACGGCGGATGTTTTCTGTTTTGATTTAAACGGCAAACAGTTGTGGACGGCGGACCTCGGGACGCCCGACAGTGTTTACGGGCTCGCTTCCTCGCCGCTCCTGCTCGGAGATAAAGTCATTCTTCAGCTGGACAAACTAAAAGACGGAGCGTTCCTCGCGGCGCTTGATAAAAAAGACGGGAAGATTGCCTGGAAAGTGAAACGCAAAGTGCAGGCATCCTGGTCTACCCCTGGTATTGCCGGGCTTAACGGGAAGAAATGCATATTCACATTTGCTGACCCGGACGCGATAATTTACTCTGCGGACGGCGCGGAACTCTGGAAGGCCGCAGTCATAAGCGGAGAGATATCCTCTTCTCCTGTGATTTCCGGCGGGATAACCTACGCGGCAAGCGCAACTTCGCTTTTCGCGCTGGACGCCTCCGGCAAGCAGCTCTGGGAAGCGGAAAAGGATACAAATATCAATTCTCCTGTAACTGACGGCAAAAAGATTATTCTGACTCAGGCCGGAAGCATTGCCTGCTATACGCCTGACGGTAAACTCTTCTTTAAGCAGGAAGTGAAGGGTGAGTTCTGGGCTTCGCCGGTACTTGCGGGCGATATCTGCTACGCGCCAGGGCTTGAAGGCGCCTGGCATATATTTAAATTCGCGGATAAATACGAGCCGCTGGCTGAATTTGAGACAGGCGAGCGGACAGCCGCGACGCCGGCCTTCGTCAACGGCAAAATATATATCAGGACGGAAAAGAACCTTTACTGCGTTGGCAATAAGTAGAAAGATTGGTTTATCGGTGCCATCGATGCCCTTCATCGGTGTAATCAAACAGAGAATTTGGACTTAAAAAAACTAAGCTGATGTTCTCTAAAGAAAAAATAGACGCCATTCTGGCCAAATACGAGGTCAAAGAGACCTCAGTTATACCTATTCTT
>CAIWWK010000094.1 GCA_903916325.1 Candidatus Firestoneibacteriota bacterium | reverse complement strand
TCTTACCCTCAACGCGGCCTTCAAAGCGCCCGCGCTTGCCGTTATTTCCGTAGTAGTTACCGTAGTGGGTTAACACCCACTAAACCCCTTATTTACATACCCGTTTCAGGTTCCCAAAAAGCTCAAAGCGTTTGTTTTTATTTGGTTTTTCTGTTAAAATTGCAGGATAGTTTCAACATAAGGAGGCAGCAGATGCGCAGTGACTCAATGAAAAAAGGCCTTGAAAAGGCGCCGCACCGGTCGCTTTTTAAGGCAATGGGCTACACTAACGAGCAAATCAGGCGTCCGATGATCGGAATCGCTAACGCGGCAAATGACATAGTTCCCGGGCACATCGAACTTAACAAAATAGTCAAAGCCGTCAGGGAAGGCATCCTTATGGCCGGCGGAACCCCCTTTGAATTCGGGGTTATCGGCATCTGCGACGGAATAGCGATGAACCACGACGGAATGAAATACTCGCTTCCCAGCAGGGAAGTGATTGCCGACGCCATAGAGTGCCAGTGCATGGGCCATCCGTTTGACGGCATAGTATTTGTTCCGAACTGCGACAAGATAGTCCCGGGAATGCTTATGGTTTCCGCGAGGCTGAATGTTCCTTCTATATTCATCAGCGGCGGGCCGATGCTTGCCGGCCAGGATTGCGGCGTGAAGACCGATCTTGTGAAAGGAATGTTCGAAGGGGTCGGAAAAGTAAAGGCCGGCAAGATGACAATGGCCGAACTTGACGATATGGAAGACTGGGCGTGTTCCGGCGCCGGCTGCTGCGCGGGAATGTTTACCGCGAATTCCATGAACTGCATCACCGAGACTATAGGAATGGGCCTGCCGGGCAACGGGACGGTTCCCGCGGCTTATGGCGAGAGGGTCCGCCTGGCAAAGAATGCGGGGATGCAGATTCTTGAGCTTGTAAAGAAGAACATCAGGCCGAGGGATATTATGACGGCGAAGTCTTTCCTCAATGCTTTGACCATTGACATGGCCTTCGGCGGTTCCACCAATACCGCGCTTCATCTTCCCGCGGTCGCGTATGAAGCGGGCGTGAAACTTGACCTGAAGCTTTTTGACGAGGTCAGCAAAAAGACCAGATATATTTGCTCGCTGTCTCCGGGCGGCAAGCATTTTATGGAAGACCTTTATTTCGCCGGCGGCATCTCGGCGCTGCTTAAGGTGCTCGCGGACAACAAAAGATTAAACCTCAACTGCCTGACAGTGACCGGCAAATCTCTCGGCGAGAACATCAAGAACGCGCGTGTGAAAAATCCCGAAGTAATCAGGAGCTGGGACAACGCGTACAGGAACGAAGGCGGCATGGCGGTGCTTTACGGAAACCTCGCGACAGGCGGCTCGGTCGTTAAGCAGTCGGCGGTTGCTCCTGAAATGATGAAGCACACCGGCCCCGCGAAAGTCTTTAACTCTGAAGGAGAAGCCACCAAAGGAATTCTCGGCGGCAAAGTTAAGGCCGGGGATATCGTGGTGGTCCGTTACGAAGGCCCCAAGGGCGGCCCCGGAATGCAGGAGATGCTCTCGCTCACGGCGGCTGTAGCCGGAATGGCTATTAAGGATGTCGCTCTGATCACCGACGGCAGGTTCTCGGGAGGCACGAGAGGCGCGTCCATCGGCCATATCTGCCCCGAAGCGGCGGACGGCGGGACGATTGGGATTGTAAAGAACGGCGATATCATAGAGATAGATATCCCGAACAGAAAACTAAACGTTAAACTCTCTCCCAAGGAAATCGCGAAGAGGAAGAAGGCGTGGAAGAAACCCGCGGCGAAGATTACGAGCGGATATCTGTCCAGGTACGCGAAGATGGTCTCGGCGTCGAATTTGGGCGCGGTGTTTCTTAGAGACGAGTAGTTAAAAAGCTGACGCGCGGATGTGCAGATGCGCGGAGGCGCAGCAAAAGCTAGAGGACGGTGGGCTGAGGTCAGAGGGCTGAGGTCAGAGGACGGTAGGCTGATGACCGAAGAAGGAATTTGAAAAAAGGAGATAACCGATGAAATTAAAAGGCGCGCAAATAATGGTTGAGTGTCTGGAGCGCGAAGGCGTTGAAATTATGTTCGGTATACCGGGCGGGCAGGCAATTCCGCTCTTTGACGCGCTCTATGACAGCAAGAAAATAAAAACAGTCCTCACCCGACACGAGCAGGGCGCGGCCCATATGGCCGACGGCTATTCCAGGTCGACCGGAAGAACCGGCGTTTGCATAGCCACGAGCGGCCCGGGAGCGACAAACCTTGTTACAGGTCTTGCGACCGCGTACATGGATTCCATTCCGATGGTTGCCATCACGGGACAGGTCGCAACGCATCTTATAGGAAACGACGCTTTCCAGGAAGCGGACATCACCGGCATAACAAGGCCGGTCACGAAGCATAATTATCTGGTCAAAGACATCAAGGATCTTGCCAGGGTCATCCGCGAGGCGTTCTATATCGCGAAGGCGGGGCGTCCCGGCCCTGTACTGATAGATATACCCGTTGATGTCAGCCGCGGGGAAACAGAGTTTGTCTGGCCGGAGAAGGTCGAACTTAGGAATTACAAGCCGACTCTGAAGGGCCATCCGAACCAGATAAAAAAAGCGGCGGAAGCTATAGCGGCCGCGAAGAAGCCGGTGATATACGCCGGCGGCGGAATAATTTCTTCCGAAGCGGCAAAAGAACTTCGGGCTTTCGCGGAAAAAATAGACGCGCCGGTCGGCGTCACGCTCCTCGGCCTCGGGGCTTTCCCGTACTCCCACCAGCAGTTCATGGGGATGTACGGAATGCACGGTACGAGGACTTCAAATCTCGCGATGAACGAATCCGATCTTATCATTGCCGCGGGGGCCAGGTTTGATGACAGGGTGACAGGCAAACTCACGCATTTCGCGCCCAATGCGACAATAATACATATAGACGTTGATCCGTCCTCCATCAGCAAGAATGTGCCGGTGGATATTCCGATAGTCGGCGACGCGAAAAACATTCTCGCGGATCTTGTAAAGGCCGTGGAGGCTAAGAAACATCCGGAATGGAGAAAGCAGGTGGCGGAGTGGCAGAAAAAGTACCCGCTCGGCTATATCAAGAAAGGCAGGCTTAAGCCGCAGTTTGTGCTTGAACAGATAAACGAGATAACCAAAGGCGACGCAATCTTTGCGACGGAAGTCGGCCAGCACCAGATGTGGGCGGCCCAGTTCCTAAAGATTGAGACTCCGAGGACTTTCCTCTCCTCCGGAGGGCTTGGCACTATGGGTTACGGTTTCCCGGCGGCCATGGGCGCGCAGTTTGGCAACCCCGGCAGGGCGGTTTTTGACATATCCGGAGACGGCTCCTTCCAGATGAACCTCCAGGAGATGGCAATAGCGGTGGAGCATAAACTGCCGGTCAAAATAATAATCCTTAACAACAGGTATCTCGGGATGGTGCGCCAGTGGCAGCAGCTCTTCTGGAAGAGGCGTTACGCGTCGGTCGAGATCTCGGCCCAGCCGGATTTTATAAAGCTGGCTGAAGCTTACGGCGCAGCGGGTATTCGGGTCACCAAGGAAGAGGAAGTGAAGGGCGCGCTTGAGAAGGCGATGAAGATTAAGGACAAGCCGGTCATCCTTGAGTTCGTCATTGAACGCGAAGAGAACGTCTTCCCGATGGTTCCGGCGGGCGCGGCGATGACGGAAGTTATAGATTACTCGGATGTTGAACTTGCCTAAGAGTTCTTAACGTTCTTAACGTTTATAACGTTTGTAACGTAAAACGTGGTGAGCAGAGAGGGCCGAACAGGAAAGATAAATTGGATTGACCCCTCTCTTAATCTCTCCCCCTATAAAAGGGGGAGAGAAAAAAGGAGAAACATGAAGCATACAATATCTGTTTTGGTTGAGAATAAACCCGGCGTTTTGGCGAGGATAGCGGGAATGTTCTCGGGCAGGGGCTTCAACATCAAGAGTTTGAC
>CAIWWK010000093.1 GCA_903916325.1 Candidatus Firestoneibacteriota bacterium | reverse complement strand
CGCGACAAGGACAAGGACAAGGACAAGGACAAGGACATTAAATACTATTCCATCCTTGCGCTGGGAAAGATAGGCCCTGATTCCAGGGAGGCCTCGCCTTTCCTTGTAGGGACGCTTAAGGAAGACGACAATAAGCTCCGGTCTGCGGCGCGCGACGCGCTGGTGCTGATCGGCGACGCGGCGGTGGATTCGTTGATAGAAGCGCTGAAAGAAAGCGATCTGATGGTGCGCTCCGCGGCGGTTGACGCGCTGGACAAGATAGGCACGCAGAGGGCGAAAGAAGCCCTGCGGATATATAAGGCGAAATAGCAGGGGAAAAAAATGAGAAAGATAAAAAAACTCGGGTTATTTGATAAGCCGACAAGGATTGAATTCCTGAAAAGCGTCACCGCGCATCTTAACGGGCCAAAGATTTACATGAAAAGGGATGATCTTATCGGAGAGGCGCTCGGCGGGAACAAAGTCAGAAAACTTGAGTACCTGCTCGCGGACGCACTGGCTAAAAATGCGGATATTATCATGACCACCGGAGGGCCGCAGTCAAATCATTGCAGGATAACGGCGGGGATTTGCGCGAAGCTGGGTTTGAAGTGTGTTCTAGTCATCGGCGGAGCCGGAAAATACGAATACGAAGGGAACCTCTTGCTTGACCGGATTTTCGGTGCGGAAGTTGTTTTTTCCGGCACGAGGGATTTTGACGCCATACCCGCGATAATGGAAGAGCTCGCTGAGAGTTACAGAAAGCAGGGCCGCAGGCCATATATTATTCCGCTGGGCGGAGCGAACGGCATCGGAGCGCTCGGCTATCTTGAGGCTTACCTTGAGATACAGGAGCAGATGAAAGCCGCAAAAATACAATTCTCCTCCATTACGGTTGCGAACGGTTCCGGCGGCACGCAGGCCGGGCTTGAGACCGGTAAACTTCTTGCCGGCGGGGAGGCGGAAATAATAGGGATATCGGTCCTTTTTAAGAAAGCAAAAATATCGAACATAGTTTTCAAAGACATTTACGAAGCGCTTGATGTCCTGGGCATTTCCGGAAAAAAACCGGGCGGAATAAATGTTTTTGATGAATATATCGGAAAGGGGTACGCAATCCCGACGCCGCTGACACTTGAAGCCATCAAGCTCATAGGAAGCACAGAAGGTATTGTGCTTGATCCTGTTTATACGGGCAAGGCCTTTGGCGGGCTTATGGACCTTATAGAGAAGAAGAAGTTCTCTAAAAAAGATAATGTCCTTTTCATTCATACCGGAGGATATCCGGGTATGGTTAATATGAGAGGGGAGCATGTCAGCGCAATAGTGAAGTAGAAGGTTGGAGGGTTGGATGTTTGGATGCTTAAGGGCGAGAGGACAGAGGATCGACAAGCTTCAGAACCCGGGAGCCTTTAATTAGTAATTAGCAATCAGTAATTAGAAATCCGCGGAGCGGCGCGCGGATGCGCAGTAGAGCAGAGGACAGAAGTCGGAGGGCTGAGGACAGAAGACCGAAGACCGACAAGTCCAGAAGCCATGAGCCTTTAATTAGCAATCAGTAATTGACGCTCACGCGGAGCCGGCGCGGGTTGACAAGAAAAAGCTTATTTGCAATAATCGCATAAGAAAAAGCGTCACGGAGAACAAGTGTTCAAGATAGTAAGAAAGAAAATATTAAGCCCAACGGTGCAGCTCATGGAGATATCCGCTCCGCTGATTGCTTCTTCGGCGAAGAGCGGGCAGTTTGTGGTGCTTCGCATAGACGAGCGCGGCGAGAGATTCCCCCTTACAATTGCCTCAACGGATAAAGAAAAAGGCCTTATAACCATAGTCTTTCAGATAGCCGGCAAATCCACCCTGCAGTTGTCGACTCTTCCGGAAGGCGGCGTCATCCTTGATGTTTTGGGCCCGCTCGGAAAATACACGGACCTTACCGGCGTTAAGAATGCAGTGGTAGTAGGCGGCGGCGTTGGAATAGCCGAGATCTATCCTGAAGTAAAAGAGCTTGCGCATGAAGGCGCAAGAGTCCGGACCATCATAGGCGCCAGAAACAAAGACCTGCTCTTCTTCGCCGAAGAATTACAAGCGGCCGGAAGCGAGCTGTTTATTGCGACCGACGACGGGTCCGCCGGCAGGAAAGGATTTGTCACGGAAATACTAAAAGAACTCCTGGATTCCGACAAGTCCATTGATCTGGTTCTCGCGGTCGGCCCTGTAATAATGATGAAAGTCGTCTCAAATCTCACGAAACCCTACGGAGTAAAGACCCTCGTCAGCGTGAACCCCATAATGCTTGACGCGACCGGCATGTGCGGGGCCTGCAGGGTGGCGGTAGGCGGAAAGGTTAAGTTCGGCTGTGTCGACGGGCCTTCTTTTGACGGGCATCAGGTGGATTTTGACGAACTTATGAAGCGCCTCGTCCAGTTTAAGGAACTTGAAGGGATTTCAAAACAAAAATACATTGATTCGCTTAAATGCGAAAAGTGCAGGGAATAAAATGCCGCTGATTCCAAAAAAAACAGAGATGAAAAAGCAGGAGCCGCTTATCCGGGCGAAGAACTTCAATGAAGTGGCGCTTGGCTATTCGGAAGAAGAGGCCTTAAGAGAAGCTTCAAGATGCCTCCAATGCAAGAAACCTTTCTGCGTGGAAGGCTGCCCGGTCAATATTAACATACCCGCTTTCATTAAACTCATCTCTGAGAAAAAATACGACGCGGCTGTTCAAAAAATAAAAGAAACCAACGGCCTGCCTGCTGTGTGCGGAAGGGTCTGCCCGCAGGAAGAGCAGTGCGAACTCAAATGCATCGTGGGAAAGAAGAACGAACCGGTAGGCATCGGGCGCCTTGAACGGTTCGCCGCTGACAGGGAAAAGGAAAGCGGAAGCATTGAAAAAAACGCGAAGGAACTGCCAAAAATAAAAATTGCCAAAGTTGCGGTGGTCGGTTCCGGGCCGGCCGGGCTTGCCTGCGCGGGGGACCTGGCCCTGCTGGGTTATGATGTCACTATATTTGAATCTCTTCACGCAACGGGCGGAGTGCTGAGGTACGGCATTCCGGAGTTTCGTCTTCCAAAAGACATCCTTGATATTGAGGTGAATTACCTGAAAAAACTAGGCGTCAAAATTGAACTAAATGTGCTGATAGGCAAAACTATTACAATCCCCGGGCTCTTTAGGCTGGGATTTAAGGCCGTTTTTATCGGGACAGGCGCCGGGCTTCCCTCGTTTCTCGGAGTTCCGGGGGAAAACCTTACCGGAGTTTACTCCGCAAACGAATACCTTTCCAGAATAAACCTTATGCAGGCTTATAAATTCCCTGAAATGGACACTCCGGTAAACACCGGGAAAATAGTAGCCGTGGTCGGGGCCGGAAATGTGGCTATGGACGCGGCAAGGGTGTCTTTGCGTCTTGGCGCGGAAAAGGTCTATATAGTTTACCGCCGCGGAGAGGAAGAGATGCCGGCCAGAAAGGAAGAGATTGAGAACGCCGGGGAAGAAGGAGTGATTTTCCACCTGCTGACGGCGCCGCTCGAAATTATAGGAGACCCGGCTACGGGAAAGGTAAAAGCGCTCAAACTCATTAAAAATAAACTCGGAGAACCTGACGCCTCGGGGCGCAAGCGCCCGGAGCCTGTCCCCGGAAGCGAATACACGCTGGAAGTGGATACAGTTGTTTCGGCCATCGGACAGTCTCCAAATCCGCTGGTTCCCCAGAGCATGCCTGAACTGAAAACCGCAAAACACGGAAACATCGTTACCGACGAGAACACCGGCGAGACCAGCGTTCCCGGAGTGTTTGCCGGCGGTGATATCGCCACAGGCGCCGCGACGGTGATAGCGGCGATGGGAGCGGGGAAGAAGGCGGCGGCAGCTATCGATAAATACATAAAGAAAAGTTTATAAGCCGCGCTTCGCGCGTCTTGTTCTGTAAGGAAAGTAAAGTTTGTAACGTTTATAACGTTCATAACGTTCATAACGTTCTTAACGTAATGCAAACGATGATGAGCTGCTCCATAATGTTTACGTTACAAACTTTATAAACCTTATAAACTTTATTTTAAAGGAGGACTATG
>CAIWWK010000092.1 GCA_903916325.1 Candidatus Firestoneibacteriota bacterium | reverse complement strand
CTTGCATGACAATTTCGTCCAATTCAGCGTGTTTTTGCCTTCCTTAATCCACTGCTCACAGGTTCCTCGTTTGTTGTAAAACTTCACGACCTTCTTTTCACGCCATTTTAAGTTCGTGATAATAAACCCAACTCGCGGGAACAATTCATCCGGGTAATGCTCAACTTTGGCAATGACTCTTCTTGCCCTGTCCCACGACTTAGCTTGATACGTGCAATCCTTGTACAGCGTTATTAGCTTGTTTTCTTTATTCTTCTGAACCAGTTTTACCAATAACTCGGATATCTCTTCAGCAAGGCAGTTATTCTCTTTTAGCCTAATGACGTATTTTACGCCAAGCTCTTCGCAGAGCTCATATAGTTTCGGCAAACCAAAAGCCGCATCGGCCCGGAGCTTCACTTTGAATCCTTTGTCTATATAATTCTTTAAAACAGGCTCTATAAACTCCAGCCATTCATCTGCGCTATGGACATTCCCGGGTCTTAATTTTGCTTTTATGCAATCTCCGTATTGATTGAAACAGAAGAGAGGGTGATAGCATTTTGATCCAAAGTAGCCATTGTATGCGCTACCTTCCTGCCCGCCATAAACCGGACTTTCCGAGGAGTCCATATCAAGCACGATTTCTTTTACACCTCTGATAGAATCAACTTTTTCTATCCAATCCATCAGCATTTCATCCAGCTTTTCCAGGTTGTTTCCTTCTGTTAGTATTTCCGTCTCAAATTTACCTACAGTAGCTTCGCTGCTTCCATTTTTCAATAATGCCCGTTCACCAAGTACTGCCCTTAAAGCAGGATCATTCCGAAGTTGCTTGGCGTCGTTTACATCCTCATAGCCGGCCAAACGACTATAGATGGATTGTCTCAATAGTTCGGTCAAGTTGTGTTGAATATTTCTCCCAAATCTTTTCTCGACCAGATAGTCTTCAGTCAAGGATGTTAGCCCCATTTTCTCATCAAGTTCTCTAATGGCAATTAATCCGCCGTCCGAAGTTATTTCCGAACCCTTGAAATATGCCCTCACTTTGTCGGTAAAATTGAGTTTAAAACAGTGTTTTTTCGCTTCACCCACTGGGTTCTCTCCTTTTCAGCACTCAAAACCTTCAATTTCCCTTATTATACAACACTTTTAGCTGTTTTTCACCCCATCATTTTCAATTTGATATAACGGATACGGGATAAAACTAAAAAATCTTATTATTGGGAGCCAAACAGGGAGTCAATGCCATTCTTAGTTGAAATTGGTTGAGGCTCCTCATTTAATCAAGCCGCCTTTACTTCTTTAGGTTCTTTTATCTGAAGCGCAACCAGGGCTTTAATGTTTTCCATGAGAGTCTTGATGCTTTTCCAGCCCTTGACCTTGTTGAGCCTTTTCTCGGTCTCAAGCAGACTCGTTGCTGCCCATCTTTGGATCTGATTGCCGTTCTTCCAGTAGCTTACTCTGCCGGTATATCTCTCGACCTGGGAAAATATTGACTCGATACAGTTCGTGGTCTTGAGACTCATCCGGAGCAGTTCTTCCGTATGCAATTTGTGCACTGTCAGGGTTTCTTCCATGCCTTCTTCAAGGCTTCCGGCCGCTGACGGATTTACCTTCTTCAAATCCGCTTTGATTCCTAACAACAATTCTTTTGCTTCGTTGTACTTTTCTTTACCGTAAGCATCCTGGATTCTCTGGTTCCAATGTTTGTGCTCTTTTTTTGGAAGATAGCTGAGGACATTCTCCCGTTTGTGAAACTGACACCGCTGAATCAACCCATAGCCCTCAAACTGTTCTTTTATTGCCTTTGTTTCACCTTTGGCTCCGTCCACCACAAACAAAATTCCGTCATGGTACTTTAGCCCTCTGGCTTTTAGCTTCTCAAAGAATGCTCCTATCGCTATGCAGTTCTCGCTGCCTACTTGCTCAAGCCCCAGCGGTATTTTCCTGCCTTTGTCAGTGATTCCCAAGGCTACAGTTACCCCGTATTCTCCGAACGTTTTCCCGTCTACTATTATTGAGCAGAAGTTATACCCATCAAGTCTTCTTTCCTGTAGCTCTCTAAGTCTTTTTTCAGTAGCGTTCTTGAACCGTCTGGACATGTTCGACGGGCTTAGCCCGCATACTTCAGGTGCCAGCTCCGCTGAATCACGATAGTTTCTTGTGCTTATTCCGTTTAGCATCTTCTTGAAAGTCTGTTCGTCACCCTGGTACGGCTTCTGCAGTCTCTTGTAACTCTCAAGAACCACTTCCTGATTCGTCTTTTTATTCCTGGCTCTTTGGTATGTTACCGGTATCCGCTGATCCCGGAGGAAGGCATACCCCTTTTGTTTTGTCCAGCGCACTATATCCTTGCCGTGCTTGCCTTTTTCCCCGGTCAGTTCGTTGAGCTCTGAAACAAGCTCTGCCTTCAGCATTTCCATGCCATATGGAACAAGCGCTTGGATCATTGCTAAGCGTGTTTCACGATCAAAAACATCTTTTCCCTTCACTATGTCCGTTTCTTTTGATACAATTTCCATGGCTCCTCCTAAAGTGGTTTGGGTAAGACTTTCGACGGTCTTTACCCTATTTTAGAGGAGCCTCTTCTTAATTTCAACTAACTATAGCACAGTGTCTAATCTCTCTTTCTAATCCGCGTAATCATTTTACTATTTACTGTAATTGAAAGCCTCTTCCAGCATAGACAGAAAATTATTGATATTGATATAATCGGCCACCGAATTTCCAGTGCCGATGGCATAGCCGCCATCCTGAGCGCAATTGTCTATCAGGAAGCGTGTGTGCTCCCGGACCTGCGCTTCTGTTTCCCTGCAAATCTTGTCCACGTCAAATCCACCGAGCGGAGTTATGCGCTTGCCGTACACCTTCTTAAACTCCCAAACGGGCATAATGACATTCTCATAGGAGTGCTTCGCGTCTATCCCCATCCCTATTATCTCCTCATATATCTCCTTTAGATTGCCGCAGGAGTGGAGAATTACGGGGCGGCCGGCATCATGCGCTATTTTCACAAGTTTCTTATACCAGGGAAAAATAAACTGCCTGATTTCCGCCGGGGGTATCATGGTAGAGGTCTTAAAGCCCAGATCGTCGCTGATGGTAACAGCGCCCACAAAATCATACTGCACATAATGTTCAAACAGATATACCATAAAGTTTCCAACACGGTCAAAGACCTCTTGAACCAGTTTTCTGTCATCGTAGAACGCCATACAAAGCTTTTCGTAACCCATTATATTCAGAATGACGGCTTCTTCAATGCCTCCCGGGCTCATTGCCACACATTTCATACCTTCGGGAAGAAAATCCTTCACTCTCTCAAAATTCCTCCAGCTAATCTGTTTTGTATCCGGCCAGGGGTATTTTTCCATCTCTTCCCAGGTGCCGACCAGCGAATCTCCGCCCTGCACATAGGCCCTGTCGCTTTCGCCGTGCTTGTGGGCCGCGGAAGGCAGGTAACAGGGAGAGAACATTTCAAAATAATCATAACCGAGGCGCTCGTTGTAAATGGCCTGCATTCTGTACTTGTATTCCTGCTCATCTTTGCAGTCATTCTTCTTAACAAGATGTCCCGCCACCTTTTCGTGAATATTGCTGAAAAGTTCAAAAAATGGGACTCTGTCGGGTTTTCCCGTACGTTTTAGGATTTTAAGAAAGCGGTTGAAATCGGGGGTGGAATTTATTTTAATGTTGTCTATGGAAAGCATGAAGCCCCCTCTCAAAGGTATTGATTCTTTGACTCTATCTTTACGTTACAAACGTTATGAACGTTAAGAACGTTATGAACTCTTAAATTTATAGTTCCCTTCGCCCTTCTATCGCCCTCGCCAAAGTAACTTCGTCTGCATATTCAAGACTTCCCCCCATCGGCATACCCTGGGCGAGGCGTGAGACCTTGACGCCGAGAGGCTTGAGGAGCTTGCTGAGATAGATGGCGGTCGCTTCCCCCGCCACATCCGGATTTGTCGCGATAATAACCTCTTTAATATTTTCTTTCCCTATACGAAGAAGCAGCTCCCGTATCTTAAGGTCTTCCGGGCCTATACCGTCAAGCGGCGAAATACTGCCCATCAGGACATGGAACAGCCCTTTAAAAGCTCCGGTATTATCCAGAGCGACTATATCCATGGGCTCTTCAACAACACAGATAAGGCTGCGGTCTCTTCTGAGCGAAGTGCAAATCGCGCAGGGATCCACTTCGGTCATATTGAAACACACGGAGCAGTATTTTATTTTTTCTTTTGCTTCAAGGATGGAACCGGCAAGGTTTTCTACGTCGGCTTTCTCGGATTTTAGCAGGTAAAACGCGAGACGCTGGGCAGTCTTGGGGCCGATGCCGGGCATTTTTTCCAGTTCGTTAATGAGCTTTATGAGCGACGCGTTATTATAACTTTCCATGTTCGTCTTTCCTTAGAACCCTGCCGCCGAAGAGTTTGTTCGCCGCGTTAACGATAGGTTCCACCGGCTGCTCTTTTACCGGCGCCGCGGAACGCTGGCCGCCTGCGGGTTCTGTAACCGCTGCCTTGCTCATCTCCACGAGAATCTTTACATCTTTCTTGAAAATACTTTTGAAGGTTTCCTTAAGAATAATCTGGATCTGCTCCGACTCAAGGCTTGCTTTAGAATAGTCGTCCTTGACCCGCAGTTTCAAGACCCCGCCGGATTGCTCGACAGGAGAAGCGGAAAGCAGCACTCCCGCCGCAAGTTTCTTCTTCTCTCTGACCGCCTCCACAAACACATTCCAATTCTTGCGCACTATCGCAAGGTTGTCCGTTCCGCTGTCAGAAAGCTTGTCCACTTCTTCAATATCGCTGATACTTATTGCGGAGTTGGACAAATCCTCAATATTGTTATCTCCTGCCTCAGCCGGTTCTTTCTCCGGTTTTTTACCCGCCGAAACAGGTAAAGGGACTGAAGGTATGGAATCCACGCGGCTCAAAAGCTCGTTAAGGTCCAGCATTTCGTCAGCGCCGCAAATTTTGACTGCCGCCGCCTCAAGGATAACACGCTTGTAGGAAGCAAATTTCAAGTCTTCCAAAAGCTGTATCATCACTCTTATTATATTGAATAACTTGGTCTTGGAAATATTACCCGCCTGCTCTTTTAGCACAAGCAATTCATCTTCCCCCAGAATATCCAGAAGGCTCCCGGGTTCTTTGGTAACCTTCACCACCAGCAGATCCCTGAAATACGAGGATAAATGCCTGACGAAAAGAAACTCGTCAAACCCCGTCTTTGAAGCTTCGTCTATCAGCTTGAGCGCGTCTTCCGTCCTTCCCTCAAGCAGGCTGGCCGCGAATGAAATAATGGTATTCCTGTTTACGGTCTCAAGGAGTTCTTCCGCCTGCTTCAAAGTGATATTGCCGCCGGAAAAAGAAATGAGCTGGTCAAGAATGCTCTCGGCGTCGCGAAGCGCCCCGTCTGAATTCCTGGCTATAAGGTTGAGAACCTTCTGCTCAACCTTTATGTCTTCTTTATTCAAAATCGCAGCAAGCGCCGCGGCAATTTCCTGCGTCGAAAGCTTCCGGAATGTGAACTTCTGGCATCTTGAGCCAATGGTGAGAGGGACAGCGGTTATTTCTGTTGTGGCGAACATGAAATAGACATGCTCGGAAGGTTCTTCAAGTGTTTTAAGCAGGGCGTCAAAGGCGTTCTTGCTGATACGGTGAACTTCGTCTATTATATAGACCTTAACCTTGTTCTTGACCGGCATAAAGCGGGAGTTTTCTATGAGATCCCTTATATTGTCAATACCGGTGGTGGACGCGCCGTCAATCTCTATCACGTCAGGCGAGTTGCCTTCCATTATCTCCGCGCAGGAATCGCATTTGTTGCAGGGATTGCCATCTTTGCTCTCTGTGCAGTTTAAGGCCTTTGACAGAATCCTGGCCACGCTGGTCTTTCCCGTTCCTCTTTGTCCTGAAAAAAGATAGGCGTGCGCTATGCGTTTTGATTCAAGGGCGTTCTTGAGGGTTCTTGTGATGTGT
>CAIWWK010000091.1 GCA_903916325.1 Candidatus Firestoneibacteriota bacterium | reverse complement strand
TCAGCCATTTTCTTGTCGTTTAAAAGCACTGAGAGCGTGCCGTCTCCGGAATCAAGTTTTTTTGCCGCGGAATCAAGCGTCGTTACCGTCTCGTCCAGCTTTACGCTTATCTTGTTAAGGTTTGCCATGGTCTGCGGGACATTGCTCTTATCAATATCTTTGGCCAGTTTGTTCAGCTGGGCCGTAAGGTCTTTGAGATTCGCGGTCGCGGCCGTCAGGTTCTCCGAAGCCTTCTGGAAATTGCTGACAGATTTGGTAATGGCCGGCTCGCTCTTCGCCACAATATCCCTGGTTGTTTTCGTCAGCTCGTTAACATTCTCAACGGAACCGACAACTGATTTATCAACGCCCGTAAGGATATTATTGAGAGCCTTGAGTACATCTTTGAATTCAGCCGAGACCTGATTGATGTTGTCCATTGCCGCGTCAATACCGCCTCCGCCTTTGCCGTTCAGCGTGTCGCCCGCCTTGATTAGCGGCGCGCCTTTCGTCCCGCCGGAAATATTCACGAATTTCTCCCCCATCATCCCGGAGGTAATGATACTGATATCCACATCACCGGGAAGCTGGCGGTCAACATCAATCAGCAGCTCCACATTTATCTTATTCTCCCGGTTAAGGTACAGCTTTTTTACTTTCCCAACATTTACTCCGCCTCCGTACCTCACTTTCGCGTTTGTCTTAAGGTCGGGAGTGGAATCAAAGAGCACATTGACGGAATAGCCCTGCCGGAAAACCGTCAGGCCTCCCATGTAGAAGGTTGACGCGATCAATATAACCAGGGCCAGCGTGGTGAAAAGGCCTACCTTCGCTTCATTTGACAATGCCATAAATCCTCCATGAAACAAACTTCCTCAGCCGAGCACATGTATCGGCCCGACCGCGGAACCGCTGATAAACTGCCTGACCACCGGGTCCTTTGTGTTCTGGATTTCTTCCGGAGACCCTATCTCTATTATTTTGCCTTCGTACATCATAGCAATTTTATCGCCTATCTTGTAGGCGCTCTTCATATCATGCGTCACCACAACGCCTGTAATCCTTAGTTTCTGTTTCAAATCGACTATTAGATCATTTATAACATCAGCCATAATAGGATCCAGTCCCGTGGTCGGCTCATCGTAAAATATCACTTCCGGGTCCATTGCAATCGCTCTGGCAAGCCCTACGCGCTTTTTCATTCCCCCGGAAAGCTCCGCAGGTTTTTTGTTCTCAACGCCTTCCAAGCCCACAAGTGCGAGCTTCTCGCTGACGATTACGGCAATCTCTTGCGGGCTCTTTTTCGTGAACCTGGCGAGCGCAAATCCTACATTCTCGGCCACGGTGAGAGAATCAAAGAGGGCGGCACCCTGAAAAAGCATCCCCGACTTTACCCTTATTGGATCAAGTTCTGATTCACTGAGTTTTGTAATATCCTTACCGCGGAAAAATATGCTGCCGGAGTCAGGTTTGATAAGCCCGGTCATGTGTTTTAGGAGCACGGATTTACCGCAGCCGCTTCGCCCTATAATAACCAGCGTCTTCTTGTCCTCAACGTAAAGATCAAGTTCGTTAAGAACTTTTTGCTCTCCAAAAATTTTTGTTACTGTCTCTATCTTTATCATAAATTCACCAGAGGAACCAGGTAAGCAGATAATCTGCCATGAGAATTAGCATTGAAGAGACAACCACGGAGGAGGTTGTTGACTTTCCGACACCTTCCGCCCCGCCTTGAGTTTCAAACCCTTTATAGCAACCTATAATCGAAATTATGCCGCCGAAAAAAATCGTTTTGAAAAGCCCCTTATAAACATCACTGACCTGAAGATACATATTCATGCTCTCAAAGAAAGAGCCGGAACTTCCGTCAAAGCTTGATACGCTTATAAACATACCGCCAAGAATGCCGAGAAGATCTGCGTAGATGGTCAAAACCGGAAGCATAACAAGAGCCGCAAGAAATCTCGGCACCACAAGGTACTTTACGGGATTGGTCCCCATGGTGCGCAGGGCATCGACCTGTTCGGTGACATTCATCGTCCCTATCTCGGCCGCAATCGCCGAGCCTATCTTTCCCGCCATTACCAGACCTATCAGCACCGGAGCGAGCTCCCTGGCAAGAGCAAGAGATACTATACCCCCAAGAAAAGCTGCCGACCCTGAGATTTTCCGCTCAAGAGCGCTGCCGGTTTGAAGCGCGAGTATCATTCCGGTGGAAAGCGAAGTAATGGTGACGACCCCGAGGGAATTATTCCCTATAACAACCATCTGGTGGAAAGTGCTTTTCCATTCTGAGGGCTTCCTGAAGACCTGGTAGAAGGTTTGACCCAAAAGCATCATTATCTTCCCGGATTCTTCCAGAAGAACTAAGAGCGTCCTGCCTATGCTTTCAAATATTTTTGTCATTTTTCTTTGCCGACGGCTTTGGAGCGATGACACCGATGAAACAATCTGATGGCACCGATAAACCATTGAGAGTCTATCGGTGGCATCAAACTGTTTGCTTTTCAGGTACTTACATTCAGAACGCGTCAATTATGTGTTGCAGCTTCGGCTCCGTGCCCTTCTCATATTCTATAGCAATGACATCGAACCTGCAATTGTAAACTAATTTCTCATCCTTAAGGTAAAGCTCGGCGCACCTTTGTATATGCTTCTGCTTGGTTCTGCCTACGGTATCCGCGGCAGACTCGGTCTTTCCCGGGGAAACGGTCTTTACCTCGACAAAAATAAAAGTTTCTTTATGCTTCGCGACAATATCCAGCTCGCCGTAATCGCATTCCCAATTGGAGTCCAGGATTTTGTAACCTTCCCGCGAAAGATAATCCCGGGCCAGGTCTTCCCCAAAAGCTCCTAATCTTTTCCTCCAAAACTTTTTCGGTGTATCGGACATAATCCCACCCTCTTTATGGCAGCCATATGCTCAGCAGTGCCGTAGCCTTTGTTCTTCTTGAAATTGTACTCCGGGAATTTTAAGTGGTATTCCGCCATCAGTTTATCCCTGAATACTTTTGCCACAATAGACGCAGCCGCAATGGAGAAGCATTTCGCGTCGCCGCCTATGACCGCGGTTTGCGGAGGAAGCTCTTTTGAGATTGTGTAAGGACCGTCTATGAGGATATGTGAAGGTGTTTTTCCCAGGGCCAGAACTGCTTTTTTCATTGCCAGAAGGGAACCCCTGAGGATATTGATGCGGTCAATTTCTCCTTCGTCAACGAAACCTATCCCGAAGGAAACCGCCTCGGATCTGATAATTTCGCTTAGAGCCTCGCGTTTTGCCTCGGGAACCCTTTTGGAGTCGTTTATTCCTGAAAACTTGATGAGTTTTGGAAGGACTTCCGCGGAAAAAAGAACAGCGGAGGCAACGACCGGGCCGGCCATTGGGCCCCTCCCGACTTCGTCAACCCCCGCTATATATTTCAGACCTGAATTCCAGAGCACTTTTTCGGTTTGGATGAGCTTTGAAAGTCTCTCAGCCTCTCCGGCTTTCATTGGTTTATTTCTTAACCTCTGCCGCCGGCGCTGAAGCTTCGGGCGCCGCGTCCAAAGAAACTTTCGCCATCTCTTCTCTTTCCTTAACCCTGGCGTCCTTTCCGACTTTGTCCCGGAGATAAAAGAGCCTGGCACGTCTTACATCGCCGTGCCTTACTATATCAACCTTATCCACCGTGGGTGAATTCGCCAGGAATGTTTTCTCTACGCCTATCCCCGCCGAGAGCTTCCTAACCGTAAAGGTCTCGTTCAAAGCGCCGCCTTTTCTCCTGATCACGGTGCCTTCGAACACCTGAATCCTCTCCTTGCCGCCTTCCCTTACCTTCGCGCTGACCTTTACTACATCGCCGACGCAGAAGACCAACTTGGTTGTTTTGAAATATTTTTCCTGCCAACTCATCTTAAATTCCTCCATCTTTCCGATTTTCAGCTTCAGAAGCTTCTTTCCCTGCTTTCGCCTTAAAAAGGGCGGGCCTTCTCTCCCTTGTCCTCTCCAATGCTTCCTGCCTTCTCCATTCGTTTATCTTTTTATGGTTGCCGGAGAGGAGAACTTCCGGTACCTTCATTTTTTTGTAAACTGCCGGTTTCGTGTAGTGCGGGCAATCCAGCAGGCCGTCCATAAAAGAATCCTGCTTTGCCGAATCCTCGTTGCCGAGCACTCCCGGAATCAGCCTTGCAATCGCGTCAACAATCACCATCGAGGGAAGTTCTCCGCCGGTCAGGACATAATCTCCGATGGAAAGTTCGCCGTCAAAAAACTTTACAACACGCTCGTCGTAGCCTTCGTAATGGCCGCAGAGCAGAACAATATGTTTTTCTTTGGAAAGTTCCACCGCCGCCGCCTGGTCGAACAAACTGCCGGCAGGAGTTAAAATAAGTTTCTTTGCTTTTTTCGCGCCCCTGATGCTCTTGAGGCACTTCAATATCGGCTCCAGCTTCATCACCATCCCGCAGCCGCCGCCATAGGGCGAATCGTCTACCTGGAGGTGCCTTCCCTCGGCGAAATCCCTCAGATAATGGATCTTCACCTTGAGTTTCTTTTTATCAACTGCCCTTTTTAAAATACTCGCATTCAAAACGCTGTCGAACATCCCCGGGAAAATAGTGATGATATCGATCTTCATGAATGCGGGTTTGGTTAAAGCTGAATCTTGGCGTTCTTAAGAAGCTTAGCTACCGTATTGGAGGGCTGAGCGCCTTTCTTTATCCACGCGGAGATCTTCTCTGCTTTTACCACAAGGCCTTTTTCCCTGTCAAAGGGGTTATAGCTGCCGAGCTGCTCCAGGCACCTGCCGTCCCTTTTGAACCTCTGGTCAGCGGCAACTATTCTGTACCTGGGCTTCTTTGTAGTTCCAAATCTTGTCATTCTTATTACAACAGCCATTTAAAATCCTCCTTACAATTTGTATTTCTCAAAAAATTCTGCCTTTTTTTGCAAAAAATTACCGCTCAAAATGGCGTTTCTTATTTGAGCCGTTAATTTTATCATAAAGTGCAGGTTATGTAAAGTGTTTAAATAGAGCCCGGAAAGCTCGTGCGCCTTAATCAGATGCCGGAGATAGGCCCGGGAGTAGTTTTTGCAGGTATAACAGCCGCACTCGGCGTCCGGCGCCTTATAATCATTGGTATATTCAGCGTTTTTCAGATTCATTCTTCCCGTAGAGGTAAAAAGCAGGCCGTTTCTTGCCACCCTGGTGGGGAACACGCAGTCAAACATATCTATTCCGCGCTCAATACATTCCCAGAGATCGTCGGGAGTGCCCACGCCCATCAGGTACCTGGGCTTATTCTCCGGCATAAGCGGCTCTACAACCTCAATCATATCGTGCATTTCCTTCTTGGTCTCGCCGACCGAAAGCCCGCCGATCGCGTAGCCGTCAAACTCTATCCCGGTTATCTCTTTGGCGCTCCTTATCCGAAGGTCCGAAAAAACGCTTCCCTGGATGATGCCGAACTGCGCCTGAGATTTCAGGGAATGCGCCTGCTTCGCGCGCTTTGCCCAGCGGGTCGTCCGTTCAAGGGCTTCAAGCGCGTACTCTTTCTTGCAGGGATTCGGCACGCATTCGTCAAAGACCATGGCGATGTCCGAGCCGAGAATGTTCTGGATGTTTACGACGCTTTCCGGAGAGAACATGTGCTCCGAACCGTCAAGATAGGACTGAAATACCGCGCCTTCCTCGGTTATCTTCCGCAGCCCCTCAAGAGAGAAAACCTGGAAGCCTCCCGAATCCGTCAGTATGGTCCTGTCCCAGTTGCAGAACTTGTGTAGTCCTCCCGCGCCTTTTATTACTTCAAGCCCGGGCCTAATGTACAGGTGATACGTGTTCCCGAGTATAACGTTCACATCCATCTCGGTAAGATCTTTCATAAGAACACCCTTTACGGTGCCCTGCGTTCCCACCGGCATAAAAACAGGTGTCTCAACCGGGCCATGTGCCGTTGTGAATATCCCGGCTCTCGCCTTTGTCTTTGTATCTTTTTTAAGCAGCTTGAATTCCACATTTCCCCTTAAAGCAAAGAGGGAAGGGCATCCCCTTCCCTATCTTTACGTTATTCTGCTATGCCAGACGCAGTCTGGCATGAAAAATATATCCTACCTTACAGAACAAGACGCACGAAGTGCCGCTTCCTGCATCGCTACCTTATAAACCTTATAACTTTACAAACCTTACAAACTTTTAAACTATAAACTTTTCTTTACTTCCTTCTCCAATTTCTCATACTCCTTCTTTAACTCCGCCGGCAATTTATCCCCGAATTTGAAATAGAACGCGTTTATGTCGTCTATCTCGTTCTCCCACTCTTTAAGATTAACCTCAAAGAGCTGTTTCAAAGTGTCTTTTGACATATTCAATCCGGAGACGTCCAGGTCTTCTTCGTGAGGCACATAACCTATTGCGGTCTCTTTTGCGGGTTTCTTTCCGTGAGTACGCTCCATCATCCATTTCAAGACCCTGATATTGTCGCCAAATCCCGGCCACATATATTTGCCGTTCTCATCGGTTCTAAACCAGTTGACAAAGAAGATTTTAGGCGGGTTCTTGAGCTTTTTGCCCATATTCATCCAGTGTCCGAAATAGTCGCCCATGTTGTAGCCGCAGAAAGGAAGCATCGCCATCGGGTCCCTGCGCAGAGAACCGATTGTATGCGCCGCGGCGGCAGTGGTTTCAGAACCCATAATCGAACCGAGGAAAACGCCGTGATTCCAATCGTGGCTCTCGTAAACCAGCGGTATCAGCTTGCTTCTCCTCCCGCCGAATATTATGGACGAGATGGGAACTCCCTTGGGGTTGTTGATTTCCTTTGATACCGTTGGGCAATTAGAGACAGAGACCGTAAACCTGGAATTAGGGTGAGCCGCCTTCTCTTTCACTGACGGATCCCATTTCCTGCCCTGCCAGTCAATGGCGTTCTTTGGGGCCGGATCGTCGTGCCCCTCCCACCAGGGCTCATCGGTCTCGACATTGACCGCGGTGTTGGTATAGAGGGTCGGGAAGAACTTGCCGTTCTTCAAGGTCCTCATCATGTTCGGATTGGTCTTCATGGAAGTTCCCGGAGCTACTCCAAACATTCCCGCTTCCGGGTTAATCGCGTAGAGCCGCCCGTCAGGGCCGACATTCAACCAGGCAATATCATCGCCCAGCGTCCAAACCTTGTAGCCGGGCAGCGTGGATTGAAGCATTGCCATATTTGTCTTGCCGCAGGCGGAAGGCAGTGCCGCGACAGCGTAGGAAATATTCCCCTTGGGATCTTCTATTCCTATAATTATCATGTGCTCCGCGAGCCAGCCCTCTTTGTAGCCGAGCCAGGAGGCGATGCGGAGAGAAAAGCATTTTTTCCCGAGCAGGGCGTTGCCGCCGTAACCGGACCCGAAACTCATGACCAAACCTTCGTCGGGAAAGTGCATGATAAAGCGGCGCTCGGGATGAAGGTCCCCGATTGAATGCAGGCCTTTTACGAAGTCCTTTGATTTCCCTATCTTATCCAGGACATGTTTTCCCATCCTGGTCATAATTCTCATGCTTATGGCCACGTATGTCGAATCCGTCACCTGCACGCAGGCTTTCGCGTAGGGAGAATCCGGGCTGCCCATCATATATGTAAGCACATACATCGTGCGCCCTTTCATGCAGCCTTTAAAGAGGTTCTTCATCTTCTCTTTAGCGGCTTTGGGGTCCATCCAGTTGTTGTTCGGGCCGGTCTTTTCCTTATCGTCATGACAAACGAAAGTAAGCTGTTCCGTCCTGGCCACGTCGTTGTTATGGCTTCTGTGGTAATAGGAGTTCGGGTAGGTCTTCTGATTGAGCTCAGTAAATACCGGATTGGCGTTTAGCTTTTCTTCTTCCATCCCGATGCGGATAAGTTTTTTTGCCTCTTCCTCGGATCCGTTGCACCAATAAACCTTGTCTGGCTGGCAGAGTTCTTCGAGTTCAGCAACCCATTTTTCTACAGGTGAGCTCAATTTTCCTCCGTTTTTACAACTTAATCCCTTCCCCCTTTTATAGGGGGAAGGATAGGATGGGGGTACAGTTTTATTTCGTTATACCGACGAATACCCCGCCATTTATGGCGGGGAAGAATTCGGCATGAAGTATTTTCTTACCAACCGAAACAAAAGACTCCGGCTTTAAGGCCGCAGTCTTTTATTTACCCTCTCCTCGGTCCTCCCCCTATAAAAGGGGGAGGAAGGTAAAAGGTAAAAGCCCACATATT
>CAIWWK010000090.1 GCA_903916325.1 Candidatus Firestoneibacteriota bacterium | reverse complement strand
TTCTTGGCGGTATTGAAGTATTCCACCCAAAAATAGTCGTATCCGTCCCAAACGCCTTTTCTTGGATTATATTCTCCGACAATACCCAGGGTGGGATATTTTTCGGCTTCTACCTTAAGAGAAACTCCGCCTTTTGAGAAGGTGTGTTCTTCCGACAGATTGCATATAAATTTCGCTATATCACTCGGCAGTTCGCCCTTCTCAATATTAACAACGGTCAATTTCTTTGCGGAAACAAAAAAAGCCACAAAAACCAGCGCGAGCATTATTGCCACAGACCTTCTCATACTTTCCTCCGGCCGGCCTTGCCATAAACAAAACCGTAAAGGGGCATAAATTATCTTGCCTCTGCTGCCAGTATGTTTTATAATTTGACCGGTGTCAATTTAGCGCTGTTGTATAAAATGATCCGAGAATTGCATTTTTTCACGGGGTTAAAATGGCAAGAAATCAGGATTTGGATTTGGAGCTTATTAACAGGCCAAAATATTCCCTTTCCGCCGAGAACCCCGTACGGCTCAGCCTGAACTGCCACAAAGAGAAAATAACCGCGCGTTTCGACATGCACTTTGAGATGGAACTCGGCATCGTGGTCTCCGGAAGAATGAAAAGATTTTATCAGAACCGCGAAGTGACCTTAAATCCGGGAGATGTTTGGGCCTGCGGGATGTGGGAACCTCACGGATTCAGCATTTTGAAACTGCCCTGCAAAGTAATCGTGCTTACAGTCTACCCGCAACTGATTCTCGGGACGCATTTCGAGGAGTTAAAGGATTTCAAACCTGCTTCTTTCTTCGCTTCGCCTTCCGATAAAAAGCTCCGGCTGAAAAAAGAAGAACGGATTAGAACGCTGGAACTGGCGAAACGCCTCGAACGGGCCCATAATTGCAAAGGCCGGGAAAGGACGGCCCTGCTCCGTGTATGCCTGTACGAACTGCTGCTCCTCATGTACGCGGCGCGGTCCGCTGGTAAACAAAACCTTGACGCCGCCGATTCCGGCTCGATAACGCTCGTAACCGGCGCTATACAGCTGGTATTGGATTCAAAGAAGCTCGTTACCGAAGAGAAAGCCGCGAGAAAATGCGGTTTAGGCAAGAACAGATTTAACGCGCTCTTCAAGAGCGCCACGGGCATGAGTTTTTATAAGTTTGGGCTGAAGTACAGGCTTAGCAATGTCGCCGGCCGCCTGCTGAGAACCAACGACCCGCTGAAAGCGATAGCGGCTGACTGGGGCTTCTTTGACGCGAGCCATTTGCACCGGCTCTTCGTGCAGAATTACGGCTGTTCCCCGGGAGGGTACAAGAAACTTCATTCCAGGCAGGTTCTTCGGGTTCCTGCTTTGCCGGACTAACAGCCGCAGCGCCCTTTCTCTTCCAAAACTTACGCGCCCCTTCCGCTCATTTTTTCTTTTTTTTCCCGGGCTTCAACGGCACATTCTTGTGAATATCAAAAAGCGGCTGCATGCTCGCGAAGCTTACGGGCTCAGGAGCCGGCTTGGCCTCAATCTTTGGCTTGGCCACCTTCTTTTTCATAGCACACCGCCTCTATGAGGGTTTGTTTTCCTTACACGCATTATATACCAATATTTCAAATCTGAAAAGAAGCGATTTCTGCGGCAAAGAGGTTTATTGGCTTGCTCTTTTGTGTTTCCCGCAGACTAATTTGGCAGGTAAACCTTAGGTCTGAATGATTTCCGGCTGACCTCTCTTGCCTCTTCCAAAGATTTAAGCCTGCCCGACGCAAGCGCCTGAATGAGGATATTCCCGGCGGACGAGGCTTCCGCCGGCCCGGCATAAACGGGAAGTCCTGTTGTTTTCGCGGTGAGCTCGCAGAGCAGAGAGTTATTCGCTCCGCCGCCTATGATGTGAATCCGCCCGGGTCTTTTGCCCCGGAGCAGTGTTATCTCCTCAAGCGCCTTCTTATAAGAAAGCGCCAGGCTCTCAAGAACAACGCGGACAAGTTCTCCTTCACTCTTTGGAACTTTCTGCCCGGTTTTCTTGCAATACGCGCGTATCTCTTCCGGCATATCGCAGGGAGTAAGAAACGGCTGGTGATTTGTATCTATGACGGCAACCGCCTCCCCTGACTTTCTTGCCAGGTCGGACAGTTCCGCGAAGTTTCTCTTTCTTCCGTTCTTTGCGAGATTACGCGCGATCTCCTGTATCATCCATAGGCCGTTAATATTTTTAAGTATTCTGAAGGTTCCTTCCGCCCCGCCCTCGTTTGTATAGTTAAGTTTGGAAGAAATAACGCTAATGCAGGGCTTCTTTGCCTCGTAGCCGATAAGAGACCAGCTCCCGCTGCTGATATAAGCGAAATCCTCCCCGCTTGCCGGAATAGCCGCTACTGCAGAGGCCGTATCATGAGAGGCGACATTTATCACCGGAATGCTGTAATTTATTCCGGCCTTTTTGGCGATTTCAGGAAGAATGTCCTCAAGAACATTCCCCGGACGCACAACGCGCGGCATGAGAGAAATATCAACTCCGATACTTTTGAATATCTCGGGCGAAAAACTTTTCTCGCGCGGGTTATACAACTGCGAGGTAGTAGCAATAGTAAACTCCGCGGCCTGCTTTCCAGTGAGAAAGTAATTCATAAGATCCGGAATGAAAAGCAGTGATTTTGCCCTCTTAAGAACTCTGTCGCCTGCTTTTGCGAGGGCAAAAAGCTGAAAGACAGTATTAATCCTCATTATCTGTATGCCGGTGAGTTTGTAGAGGCGTTCCTTGGGAAGTTTCTTGAAGAGCTTTTCCGGAATTCCCCCGGTCATTGCATCACGGTAGCAGATTGAATCCGAAAGGAGCTTTCCTTTTGCATCCAGAAGACCAAAGTCAACGCCCCAGGTATCAATGGCGATGGAATCTATCTTTTTTCCGGTTTTTGCGCAAAGGGCCAGGCCTTTTTTTATCTGCTCAAACTGGCCGTGGGTGTCCCAGCAGAGACGACCGTTCTTCCTAAAGGGCTTGTTTGAAAATCTGTGAATCTCGGCGAGTTTCAGGCGCCCCGAAGAAGAGAGTTCTCCCAGAACCGCTCTGCCGCTTCCGGCGCCAAGGTCAAAAGCCAGGTATCGGTTTACGCTCATTTTGCCTCAGGAATTCCCGAAAGCCCCGTCAATCTCTTTGAGCTGCGCGCTGCTCAGCCCTTCCGGCTCTTCCCCGGCCATTTTACAAAGGAAATAAATATCCGCGGCTTTCGCTATCGTATCGATAAAATCAAAAGACTCGAAAATATCAAC
>CAIWWK010000089.1 GCA_903916325.1 Candidatus Firestoneibacteriota bacterium | reverse complement strand
GGTAACCCAGAAAGATTTTGACGAGTATCATATGTATAACCTTCCGCGGAGGGTGAACCTGCTGGACAGCGAGAAGAAGCAGATAGAGTTTATGCGGGTGGCGGGAGTTAAAGCAAAAAGGCTTTATGTTTACGATGGTTTCAAGAAAGACGCCAGGTTCAACGGTTACGATAACTACTATATGCGGACCCAGCCTGATCTTGGGACGTCCTCAAACCGGGATGTCTGGACAATGATGGAGTTCAAGAACACAAAAGAGAATAATCTCGGGATGCCTCTTCCGAGAGGCGACGTGAAGGTTTACAGAAGAGACAGCGACGGCAGGAATGAATTTGTGGGGGAAGACAAGATTGACCACACCCCGGAGAACGAGACCGCGAGAATCTACCTGGGCAACGCTTTTGACCTTGTCGGCGAAAGAAAGAAAGCCAATTTCAAGATAGACAACAACAGAAGTTCCTGTGATGAGGATTTTTCAATCGTACTCAGGAACCACAAGAAAGAAAAGGTCGCCGTGAATGTCTTGGAGCATCTCTACCGCTCCTCGACCTGGGAAATAACCGAGAGTTCGGATATTTTCAAGAAGAACGATTCAAGCACGATTGAGTTTAGGGTTGAGGTGGAACCGGAGAAGGAAAGGACCGTAACTTATCACGTGAATTATACCTGGTAGGGTTTTCGCGCTTTACTTGGAGGCGGGTATGCAAAAAACATTTTCGATAAAAGAAGCGTTTGAGTCAGGGTTTGATCATCTGGGAAAAAATATCGGCGTATTTGCGGCGGTATTCGGCATCCTTTTCGCCTCCCAGTTTGTTTTTGGTTTTCTTGCCGGCGGCATCGGAATGCTTAAAGCCATACCGGCACTTGCCCTCCCTGCGCTCTTTCTGCGTCTCTCGGTTAACGCAGTCTCCTTTGTAATCTCCATGCTCCTGACCGCCGGCATGCTGAAAGTTGTCCTGCAGGTGCACGACGGAAAAAAACTGGAGCTTCAGGATGCGGTCAGAGAACTTTTCGTGAATCACAAGTACCTGGTCAACCTTGTACTCGCATCAATTCTGACAGGATTGATATTTCTTGGGCTTGCTCTGGCGTTCTTTGCCGTCCTGGTCCTAACCATGCTTGCCCCTTACCTAAGCTTGAATGTTCAAACCGCGTTTGGTTTGAAAGATTTCTTCGTTGGACTGCCGCATAATCCTTCGGTGCTTGCGGAGTTTATAGGAATCTCGCTGGTCTTCCTCGCGGTTTATATCTACCTGCTCACGAGGATTTCCTTCTATATGTATCTGGTGGTTGATAAGGATCTTGGGCCTGTTGAGTCAATAAAGAAGAGTTTTGAGATGACAACCGAAAATTTCTGGAAGCTCATAGGGTTTCAACTGGGATCGTTTGGAGTTATGATTTTGGGTCTTCTTTGCTGCTGCATCGGCATATTCGCGGCCATCCCTGTCTGCTGGGTTGCGCGCGCCCAAATTTACAGGAAGCTTTCGGCGGAAATCTCTCCTGTGCCTGCCGGGCAAAATCCGTAGAAGTCGTCTGAAGACGGCCCGGCTTGAATGGTCTAAAAGGCTCAAAAACACAACAAAAACAAGGAAAATCATGCTATTTCCCGTTTGACTTTCCCTGCCCTAAAGAGTATAATCATACCGTTTTCGTCCTGAAACAACTTGAAACCCTTTTTTTGGCTCAAAAGCGATAATATTCTAAATTCTTTTAGGAGGAAGGTTATGGCAAAGAAGATGGTGTATTTTTTTGGCGGAGGGAAGGCTGACGGCAATGAGAAGATGAAAAATCTGCTCGGCGGCAAAGGCGCGAACCTCGCGGAAATGGCAGGGCATCCGAAATTGAAGCTGCCGGTACCACCGGGTTTCACTTTCACCACGGACGTCT
>CAIWWK010000088.1 GCA_903916325.1 Candidatus Firestoneibacteriota bacterium | reverse complement strand
GATCAACGCGTTCCTTTCGTATTGAGCGATGTAGTTAACGCCGGATTTAATAAAGTATTCGTGAAAAGAGGTTCGGAAGCGTCGGAATGGAAATAACAGGTTCACGGAGGTTCTATGGAAAAACACGGCATGTTCTACGGAATAGGTTTCGGGTCGGCAATGGCGATGATAATTTCTTACGCCCATCTTCACTCAATACTCTGGATGGCCATACACGGGCTCTTCAGCTGGTTTTATGTGGCGTACTTCATCATATTAAAGCCGTACTAAATGTGTCACGGAGTCTAAAATGAAAAGTATACTTGAACCGGCAAAGAGAATTCCGGTTTTTGGAACTTACGATGTCGTGGTCTGCGGCGGAGGGCCGGCGGGAATCGGCTCTGCCATTGCCGCCGCGAGAAACGGCGCGAAGACCCTGCTTATAGAACAGGCCGGGGCTCTGGGCGGAATGAGCACGCTCGGGGAAGTGCCCTCATTTTGTCCGTTTGGCAAAGACAAAAAGCCGGCAATAACCGGAATAGGGCTTGAAGTGGTGAAAAGGCTGAAGAAAGCAAAAGGCCTTGGAATCACAACAGATACCGTGCCCTGGGTGGTTAAAGACCCCGAAAAACTCAAGGTTATCTACGACGAAATGCTCGCCGAAAGCGGAGCGGAAACGCTGCTTTTCACCTTTGTTGCGGGAACGATAAAGAGCGGGAATAAAGTACGCTGCGTCCTGATAGAAAATAAGAGCGGCAGGCAGGCGGTCTTCGGAAAGATATTCATAGACGCGACAGGCGACGCCGATGTGGCGGCCGCCGCGGGCGCCGCTTTTTCAAAGGGAGACAAGCGCGGCATTATGCAGGCAGCGTCTCTTTGCTACAGGAGCGTCGGCACGGACAAAGAAAAGTATTATAAATTCGCAAGGAAAATAGACGCGCAAAGAAAAGCCAAAGAATGGTGGGCTTCGCTTGTGAGCAAAGGCAGGCTCGCCCGGATCAAAGACACCGAATACAGGGGGCTCGGCCCGCAGGAAGTATCCCCGGGAATGCTGGGGCATAACTTCGGGCATGTTTATTTTGCCGACGGGACAAACGCCAAAGACCTTACGCGTGTCATGATATCGGGAAGAAAACTGGCGCAAAGTTTTACTGAATACGGGCGGAAGCACATTCCCGGGATGAAGAATGCAAAGATCGCCGCGACGGGGGCGCTTCCCGGCATAAGGGAAACAAGAAGGGTTAAATGCGAGTATGAACTTACCCTCGACGATTATCTTAACGCCAGGCACTTCAAAGACGATATCGCCGTCTACGATTACACCATAGATGTCCATAACGCCACCTCAAAGAAAAAAGAAGCCGTCAAGTTTGACCGGGATTTCGATTCGATGTGGCTTAAGAAAGGGCAGACTTACGGCATCTGTTTCCGGGCGCTGCTTCCGAAAGGGCTTCCGAACCTGCTAATTGCCGGGCGCAGCATCGGCTCGGACAGGATGATGAACGGAAGCGTGCGCGTGATGCCGGCTTGTTTCGCGACCGGACAGGCGGCGGGAACAGCGGCCGCGCTTTCGGCGCGCAGTAATACCGTTCCGGGTAGGCTCGATATCAAACTCTTAAGAAGAAAGCTTGAAAGCCAGGGAGCAAGGTTAAAATAGGATGAAACGAAGGGCGTCCATAAAAGAGGGCCGGCTGATACCGTCAGGCATACCTTTTTTTGACGGGCAGCTGGGCGGCGGTTACGGGAAGAACAAGCTTATCGCGGTTGCCGGAGGGACGGCTTCGGGGAAAACGCTCTTTGCCCTTCAAACTTTCCTGGGAAGGAAGTTCACGGACGGTTCCCGCGGGCTGATAATTTCTTCGGAAGAGAGCCGTGAAGAGCTAAAGCACATCGCAAAGCGGTTTTCTTTCAGCGCAGGAAAAAACCTGTATATCGAGAGAGTTTCCGGCGGAATGCCGGAAATGACAGTGCTGCTCAAAAAATATGCGTCTAAAAAATGCGTGGGGCATTTATTGATAAACAGCATCGCCCTGCCGGGGCCTGCCACGGAAAATGTTTCCGGGCTTGTCAGCTTTCTGGACCTTCTCTCGCGATTGCGGTATAACACCGTGCTTGCCTATAATACAAAGACGGACTTTCTGGGGAAACGTTTTCCTGACGATTGCGTATTTGAGAGATCGGACGGCTTCATCTTTCTTAAGAGAAATTTCAGCGAAGGAGAAGAAAGTTTCGGGGTTAAGATACTGAAACTGAGGGCGGCTGAGTTCGAAAAAGACGAAAAAACACTTGTTTTGGAAGCCAAAGGGCTTGCGGTCAGGGAAAAAGGCGCTGCAGTTGCGGAGAAACAGCAGGAAATATTCGCTGTTTCAAACGCCGACGACGCCTCCCTCGAAAACGAGTTCTCCGAAAAGTTCGCGAGGGAGAATCCCGGGAGGCGCCTGAGTTTTGTAGGCATTACCGGTCACAATAATCCCGGCGGAAAGGCATATAACGAACTGGTAGCATCCTGCGGAAAAAGGTTCAGCATGGTGCTTCAGGATCTTTTTCTTGTCAAAAGGCTTGCGCGTGAAAAAAAAATTCTGCCCTTCGGCCACCTGCTCGAGGGGTTAAGTGAATCAAATCTGACCAAAGAGTATTATCCTGAAGTTCTCGAGGCCTGCAGATATAACGGACGTCTCTATGCTTTACCCTCGCTTCTGAACGGCTCCTACTTGTTGTATAGAAAAGACCTGTTCGATAAATACGGACTGACGAAACTCGAGAGTTTTGACGATCTGGCGGTTAAAGTGAAAAGGGTGATGGAAAAGGAGTCGGGAATGCAGGATGGATTTATATATGCCGGCTCCGGAGAGGGAGCCGCTTTTCTGCTGCTTCAAAACGCGGCTGCTCAAAAAAACACGCCTGGCTACCGCAAGGCAATCTACAGTCCGGAGTCCTACAGAGAAGTGCTGGAATTCCTGGTTGATTGCAATATCCGTTATAGGATAGCGCGAAAAGCGGGTTTAGGTTGGGTAGAGAAGCTTCGAATGTTCTCGGAAGGCAAGGTTGTGTCCGGAATATTCTGGCAGTACGATTATTTCAATATTCTCAAGGATGCCAATTCCGCGCTGAAAGGAAAAATCGGAATTATGCCCTATCCAAAAAAAAGAGACGGTTCGGAATGCACCCAGCTTTTCAAGGGAATAGTGTTTACTATCCCTGCGGATACGCCAAATTACAGCGATAGTATGAGGGTGATAAAGTTCTTGACGAGCGCTTCGGTAGAATCTAGGATACGCGAGGTCTCAAAACTTGTGATGTTTTCAGCCAGGCCGGTTGTTAACCTGCGCTTGGTGAGGAAGCATAAGGAATTGGCGGAACTGGCGGCAGGCATTGAAAGATCCTGTTATCCCGGAGATTTTATATCAAATAATTACATCAAAACTGCGATAACCACTTGCATAGAAAAAGCGCACTCCGGAGACAGTATCGGTGAAATCATGGATTATTTGGGGCGGCGCCTTGGGGTAGTCAGGAGGAGCAGGACGTATGAATGCGCCATCTTAGAGGCCGAGTCGTTCATCGGCGAAAATATCGGCGATAAACTTACAATCGGCTTAATTGCCGGGCGCGCAAAGATGGGCAGAAGCAGTTTTGCGAAAATGTTCCGCGCGCATACCGGAAAGACAGTATATGAATATATCCTGGAAAAAAGGATAGAAAAGGCAAAAGAACTTATCAGAGGCAAAGAGCGTTTCACGCTCGGAGAGATAGCTG
>CAIWWK010000087.1 GCA_903916325.1 Candidatus Firestoneibacteriota bacterium | reverse complement strand
CCTATGCGCAGGAAATTCCAGATAGTATATTTCCCCGACAGGAAGTTTCCCTTCCTCATCAGCATGAGCAGGGATGTGAATCCCTACCGCTACACCCATTCTCACTCAGGCGAACTGGAACTTCAGTATGTCCTTACCGGTGAAGGCTCCTACATTGTAAACAACAAGATTTACAATATTCGCGAGGGTTCGCTGCTGCTTATCCACCGCAACGAATTCCACAGGGTCGCGTCCATTAACAAAAGAAAGCCGTTCCGCAAAGCAGGGCTGCTTCTTTCCGCTTCAGTCTTAAATGATTTCGGAGTTCTAAAAGGATTCGCTCTGAATACTCTTTTTAAATGCGGGAAAGGAGCAAGGCATCTCATACAGTTTGACGCGACAGAGGCGGTGGAAACCGAGATTACGGTAAAGACGCTCTACAGGGATTTTCACGAGAAGCTTCCCGGCTGGCGGGAATCTATCGCCGCGGGAATTGCCCGCCTTTGCGTGCTGACCGAACGCCATAAAGCCGCCGGAATGAACAGGGAAAATAAGCATATCAGCGACCCGGTGATCCAGGGCTGTCTTGACTATATGGAAAGCAACCTCGCGGGGGATTTAAACCTCAACAAGCTCGCGGAAGTTGTGGGACTCACTCCAAACTACCTGAGCTCAAAGTTTTCCAAGGTTGTGGGAACGAATATTAAGGACTATATAATAGAAAAGAGGATAAGCGAAGCAAAACGCAAGCTGGAAGAGAACCCGCAGAAGAAGGTTATTGCCGTTTCAATGGAAGTAGGCTACAACGACCTTTCGCACTTCAACCACACCTTTAAGAAAATCGTCGGGTTTACCCCTTCGGAATACAGGAAGTTCTCGAGGAACTAAGAGCGAAGATCAGATGCGCGGACGCGCAGATGTGCGGATGCGCAGTAAAACCGGAGGGCGGAGGACGGTAGACGGTTTGATGCTTAATCAGTGAGTCCTTAATTAGTAATCAGTAATCCGCGGAGCGGCGGAAACCAGGCTCTGTCCCCTTTGTTTCTGTTTCTTTTGCGTTTTTTGGCGGCCTGTGATATAATACTTTCCATGGGAATTCTGTCTCTCATAATACTGAACGCCTGGAGAAAGTACTCCTCTCCAAGAAATCTCCGCATTTCAGCCATGACAGCGGTTATCATCCTGGCGGCGACCCAGCTCCTTATCCTGATGGTAATAATCCCCGGTTTCGGCAAAATCCCTGTTTCTTTCAGCGTCAGCGTCCGTGAACTTATTGACCCGGCGGGCAGGAGTTTCTGGGATATTTGGCTAATATTTGTAAACACGCTCGTTCTTGCGGCGCTGAAATTTAAAGTTCCTACGCTTGCGGCCGGCGCGCTTTTCGCGCTCTTTGGCGCCTTGAGTATTAACGCGTTCGGCGACAGAATAATTGAAGAAAAGAGGCTTGTGTCCGCGGTTCTCTCGGCAATTCTTATTGGAGCCGTCCTTGTTCTGCCGGTATTTGAGTTCGGCCCGTATATTATCCTGGCAATGTCCGCGACAGCAGGAAAAGTTTAATCAGCTTGGAGGCTTTATGTCAAAATCAATTACGGTCTGGGTGGATAAAATTACAGAGAACCTCGGTTCTCCGGATGCTTTAAAGGCGGGACTTGCATTCTGGGTTATAACCTTCTCGGTCAGCCAGCTCGCCATATTCTTCGCCTTTCTGGCCCCGCAGGTTGATTCAAGCCAGACAATTTCTGCAGCGATTCAGCAGGTCACCGGTTTTCAGGGGGCGGGGATTCTCGCTTTCGGAAAAGCCCTTGTTTCCGCTCTTGCGCTGATTGTCATAAAACTTAAAGTCGTATCACTCCCGGCTTTTGCTTTGCTGGCAATATCCATGGTCTTCATTCCGGTCCTTGTGAAGGATGAATGGCTTGAGCCGGTAAACGAGATAGTCCTGGTTGGCGAAATAATTCTCGCGGCCGTTGTCATCGTTATCGCGGCGCTTGAAGTTCTTCCTTTCGTCCTGTAACAGAACCTTCACCAAAAATCCCAAGGGGACATCCGCTATTTTCCCAGGCGAGGTACGGTAATTATTAATTATGGTTGAAATAGAAGTCCTCCTAAATACGCTTAAGAAGTACTGGGGTTATTCCTCGTTCCGCGAATTCCAGCTTGAAGCGATAAACTCCATCCTTGATGAGCACGACACCCTTACAATCCTTCCGACGGGCGGCGGCAAGTCGCTCTGCTTTCAGCTTCCCGCAATGGTCAAAGATGGGGTAGCCGTGGTTATCTCGCCGCTTATTTCCCTGATGAAAGACCAGGTGGACAGCCTGAAGGAATGCGGCATACAAGCCGAGTGCCTTAACTCCTCGATGACCGGAAAGGAACAGCAGCTTGCCGAATTGAATGTGGAAGCCGGCAGGGCAAAGCTCCTCTATATTTCTCCCGAGCGCCTTCTTACCGACAGCCTCCGCGCCCTGCTCCGCCGCGTGACGGTCTCTTATTTCGTGATTGACGAAGCGCACTGCATCAGCCACTGGGGGCACGATTTCAGAAAGGAATACAGGGCTCTCGGAGTTCTGAAGGACGAATTCCCGGGCGTCGCGGTCCACGCTTTTACCGCGACGGCAACGCCGGAAGTCAAAGAGGATGTGCTCACCCAGCTCAAGCTTGATTCTCCGCATGTCTATTCCGGCAAAGTAGACCGCGCTAACCTCACCTACAGGATTGCCGGCAGGAAGGCCGACGGCATGAGGCAGATAGTCGGCATTATTGAGCGCCACCCGCAGGAAGCCGGGATAATTTACTGCCTGCGCCGGGCCGATGTCGCGGCGATTTCCTCGCGCCTTGAGTTTCAGGGATATAAAAACCTGCCCTATCACGCGGGCCTGCCCGACAAGGTGAGGAAAGAAAATCAGAACGCTTTCTCCAAGGGGAAAGTAAATATAGTTGTCGCGACCATCGCTTTCGGCATGGGCATTGACAGGTCAAATATCCGTTTTGTAATCCACGCCGCCATGCCGAAATCCATTGAGCACTACCAGCAGGAAACGGGACGCGCGGGAAGGGACGGCTTGCCTTCGGAATGCACAATGCTCTATTCCGGGGAAGACGCTTCTTTATGGGAATGGATAATGGCCCAGGGAAACGACGGTGAAATGAGCCGTGAAAAGCTTGATAAGCTCAGGGATTTTTGCGAAACGCCGGCCTGCAGGCACGCCAGCCTTTCAAAATACTTTGGACAGGATTATCCCGCCGGAAATTGCGGCGCTTGTGATTTCTGCCTGGGCGAGGCGGTTCCGCTTCATGACACGGGCAATACCGCGGGGACTATTATTGAATGCGTGCTCGAGCTGGAAGAGAAGTTCGGCGCTGATCACATATCCAGCCTGCTGTCCGGGGAACTTACCGAAGGTGTCCGCAAATGGGGGCACGACAGCCTGGCGGTTTTTGGCTCGCTCGGGAATTCCAGCAAGCAGAGGATACGGGGAAAGATTGAAGGGCTGATTAAAGCGGGGAAACTTGCAAGGGAAGGCGCCTACAGGACGCTTTCTGTAACCGCAGAAGGATTGACGTCGGCGGGCATAAGCAGGTCCGCGAGGAAAATTATATTTTCCGGCTCGCGTCCAGCGGCTCCGCGTTCAGCCGCTCCCGCGCAAAGAGCGATACATGTCGGGCCGGAGAAATTATTCAATCTCCTGCGCGTGAAGAGGGACGCCCTTGCCGCTTCCGCTGGAGTGGCTCCGGATGTTATCTTTAACGACGCGACGCTTATGGAAATGTCGACAAAGAGGCCGTTGATGATGGATGAGATCGGCGAAATCTCCGGAGTCGGAGAAGAGAAGCTTGAAAAATACGGCAGGATATTTTTAGAAGCCATCAAAGCCGGTCTGAACCTCGTATAGCGAAATTCCGGGTCTTAGCGGCGCTGCGGCAGTGGTTCCGGGGTTTATCGGTGTCATAGTTGTCTTTTATCGGTGTAATCAAACTGCATTTTGTTCTTAATCACTTAAGCTTCTCGAGCACTTCCCTCACATTCTTGTTGTTCGGGTCTATTCTCAGCACTTCCTTCCATTCGGCAACGGCCTTTTCTTTCATTCCCGCATTGTAATAGCAGAGCCCGAGGTTGTTATGCGCGTCCGGATTATTCGGCTGAACACGCACAAGCGTTTCAAATGCCGCGGTTCCGGAGGCAAGATCCTTGAGGTTGAGGTACGAAACTCCGAGGTTGTTGAGCATTCCCGTGTGCGCCGGGTTCAGCTTCAGCCCTGCCCGATAAGCGTAAACCGCGTCCTGCAGTTTCCCCTGCGAAAGGCAGATGTTTCCAAGCCCGAAATATAGTTCCGGAGAGGTCCCGAGCTCAAGCCCCCGCTTTAAATATTTCTCCGCGTTTACCATGTCTTTCAGGCGGGCATATGTCATGCCCAATCCGTAGTAGTTGACGGCTCTCTCGTTCATTGAAAACGCTTTGTTATAAAATTCTAATGCCTGCCCGGGCAAGTCCATGTTCGTTAGGGCCGCCGCGAGATTATTGTAAAAAGTCACCTGGGCCGGATTTATCTTGATGGCCTTCCTGTAGGCGTCCGCGGCGCCGGCGTGATCCCCTATTCTTGAAAGCGCGGCTCCGTAATTGTTCCAGAGATCAGGATCATTGGGGTCGAGTTCCACGGCGCGTTTGGTATTCTCAATGGCAGCTTTGACATCTCCAGAGTTCTGCTGGATAACCCCGAGCGCGTCCAGCATAGTCTGATCATCCTTCCCGGCTTTTCCGGCTTTATCAAAATAGGCGGATGCCTCGGACTTTTTTCCCGAGAGTTCCAGATACTGAGCGGTAAAGAAGTAGTGCGCCGCGGTGATGGATCTGACGAAGAAGTCGCTTTGCGCTTTAGGATCCTCGCTGTTTCTAAGTTTAAACGCGGTAATATCTTTTAGCTTGGGTTTCTCGTTTTCCCTGCAAACCATATATAGGATGCCGCAGGGAACCACCTTTATTCCGAGTCCCTTGATTTCCGCTATGTACTTGTGTATTCCGCTTCCCATGGTGAAATAAGAAGGAATCCCCGCAAGCGTTACGGATTTTACGTAATTAAGCCTTTCGGTGTATTCCGTCGGCGGAATCTTTTGAAGTCCCGGGTCGTCATTGCCGAAAATGAGCCCGTAGTCGTCATAAATCCT
>CAIWWK010000086.1 GCA_903916325.1 Candidatus Firestoneibacteriota bacterium | reverse complement strand
TCAGTCGCCGCGAGGAAAACACGCTCGCCGGAAATATCTTTCAGGCTCTCCGGAAGCACGCCTTTTCCGTCCCTGACGCGAATATCCTGCAGGAGCCTCCTGTCATCGCCCGTCTGGGCGTTTATGGCCCTGAAAATATCCCTGAAAAATACCCTGGCCCCGCATGAGAGGACAACCGCGGGCGCCGCGTTGATTAGCGCGCGCGCAATAACCCGGCTTTGGCCCGCCGCTATTTCCTTTTTATTTCCGGTAAGGTCGGAGAAGACAGGGCTTTTGCCTTTTGCCCCAAGCTTGAAAACCGAGAACGCAACCGGCATGCCGGACCGAATTCCCGGGAAATGGTCCTTGCCGTTAACCAGAAACCCGCCGATAAATCCGGCCTTCCCGGAAACATAGCGGAGAAGTCCTTCGTGTTCCTTTCTCCCTCCCGTCAGCCAATTGGTAGGAGTGAAAACCCCCAAATATCCCGCGCCTTTTTGTTCAAGAAGCGAGAGCGCTTTAACGATGAAGAAAGAAGAAAGATCCGTTGACCTTAGCCCCTCTTTTTCCAGAAGGGACCTAAGTTCCTTCCCGGCGGAATACGAAGCGGAAATGCCCTTTTTTATCCCGGCCCGCCCGGTCTTACCGGTGGACTTTCCCCTGTAGGGAGGATTCATCAGGAAAAAAACAGGCGAGGCAGGAAGCAGCCGGGTTATTTCACCGTTGGCAGCCCTTAAGAAATCAAGCGGCCCGGCAGTGCAGCTGATATTTCTCTTCCGCTGGGCCAGGATATTTTCACGGTTTATGTCGGAGCCGAGAATTCTCCCGGGTGCGAGGAGGGCCGAAAGCAGGTTTCCGGAGCCTGCCGCAGGATCAAAGAAAAAGAGTTTTTCGTAGTCTGCCGGGCCCAGCAGGATCTTTAAATAATTCGCCGTGAAAGCCGAAAGCGCGCTGCCGGTAAAATAGAGCCCGAGGGATCTTCTTGCAGGCTCGTCAGCGATGCTTCCGCCGAAGGAATCAAACCCGCTGGCAGAAACGCGTTCATGCGAAGCCAAAAGGCTGCGCAGTTTTTCAATGTCTTTTACCGAGGAGGCTTGCACTTTTTCTTTCCTGCCTGAAGGAAGCCCCTGCCTTCCTTCGTAATAATACCTGGGTTCGAGCATCCGCCCGGCTTCATAGAAACACAAATATTGGCCTTCCAGGCGGCATTCAAGAGCCCCGTCCGAGATAAGGATTTCCGCGTACAGCCTGCGAAGCTGCAGGACTTTGCCCTGCGAACGAGCAGAGAAACAAGAAAGGAATTCTGAAAAACCCTTTTCATCCCGCATACATAATATTAGCACGCGGGATTTGGCTTGTATATATTTATCTTTATATTGGTCTCATCTTGATATATAATAATATGAATGAACAGCATCCCGGCCTTCCCGGAATTCATAAAAGTTGACTTTAATCTGCTTAATGAAGTTGAGACGGCCCTGGAGGCCTTCCCCCCAACGGTTTCCTCTTTAACCTCAGGCAATATTTTCTGCTACAGAAATGAAACAGACCTTAAAGCTTCCCGTGTGTTCGGAAACATCGTTTTCCTCGGCTTTTACAAAGGGATACACTTCTTCACCCAGCCGCTGGGCAATAACAGGATTGAAGAAACTGTCTTCACCTGCCTCAAATACCTGAAAGAAACCACCGGAGGGGGAAGACTGAACAATATCCCCAAGGAGATAGCGGAGCCGCTGCGGAAAGACAGCAGGCTATTTGTTTTTCCGGACAGGAACAGCTTTGATTATGTCTATAATGTCACGGAACTCGCCGACCTTCCGGGAGAAAAGTTTCATGACAAGAAAAACCTGGTAAATCAATTCAAAAAGAAGTACCTCCACGAATACAGGCCGCTCGACAAAATACTTATCGCTCAATGTCTGGATCTGGAGGAAGAATGGTGCAGGCTTAGGAACTGCATGGAAGATGTTTCTACGGCCGCGGAAAATACCTGCATTTACGAACTGCTGACGCATTTTGACGAACTCAAACTGTTCGGGGGAGGCATAATCATAGACAGGAAGATACAGGCCTTCACTATCCTGCAAAAAATGAACTCCGGCACGGCGGTAACCCATATTGAAAAAGCAAACACCGAATTCAAAGGCATCTATCAGGCAATAAACAATTACGCGGCCGTAAATCAGCTTAAAACGTATGCTTTCGTGAACCGCGAAGAAGATTTAGGCCACGCCGGACTCCGCAAGGCAAAGCTCTCCTACAATCCCGTGCGGCTGGAAGAAAAGTATCATATTGAGCTCGCCTGACACCCTCGGACGCCTTTACAAGAGCGTTTTTTCGGGTTATACTAAATATAATAGTATAATAATCTGTTTTGGGCCTGAAGTTCTCCGGAGGTTCAAATGCACGCGGAAAGATGCGGTTTCGGCATTATAAAAGAAGCTGTGTGGGCCAAGCTTGAGGGAGGACTTTCCGCAAAACTCGCCGACAAGAATCTCTTGAAAGAAACCCGTATCGAGGTAAATCTTGACAACTGGACCATTTCCCTCGACGCTTACACCACGAACGGCAAGGAATACACCCGCATAAGAGCTCCCTTCCTTAGAAAAAGCGACATTAAATTCAAGATTTTCCACAAAGGTTTCTTTTCGACCTTTATGAAGCTTTTCGGGATGCAGGACATAATAATCGGCTCGCCCGTTTTTGACGAAACTTTTGTAATCCAGGGGAACAACCCCAAAAAGCTCGCCCTGCTTTTCTCTGACAAAAAACTGCAGGGGCTTATGTTGAAAGAAAAATCCCTGCTTTTCCAGCTGAAAGAAGATGAGGGCTGGTTCAAAGACCATTACAAGGAAGGAGTCGAAGAGCTTTATCTGGAAATAGAGGGGAGTATTACTACCGTGGAACATCTCCATAATTTTTACGAGATATTCGGAGGCATCCTTTCAATCCTCTGCGACCTGGACCCTGCCTGCAAGGAAATGCCCTGAAAAAAAAGGCGGGCCCCGCTTAAAGGGCCCGCCTTAAACATTCACCGCTATTTCTTCTTTAGATATTTCTCCAACCTCTTGAATGATTGCGGGTGTAGCAGGACTATTATAACCCCTCCAACTATATTTCCCAAGGTTACCGGAACAAGGTTATTGATCATTTCAGGCCATCTCGCGGCAAACTCGCCTTTAGCAAGCAGCCCTGCCGGAAGGAAAAACATGTTAGCCACGCAGTGTTCATAGCCGCCGATTATAAAGGCCGTGATAGGGAACATTATAGCCAGAATCTTTCCTTCGGTTGAAACCGAAGAAAGGCTCAAGACCACGGCAAGGCAAACCAATATGTTGCAGAGTATTCCGCGCAAAAAAGCCGGATAAAAATCCAGAGCGAGCTTCTTGTCTGCAGCGCCGGCGAGGAAATTTCCGAGCGCCGACAGCCCCTGGGGCGCATGAGCGTCAAATAAATACCCCGACCCGTAAAACAGATAAACAACAAAAGCCGCTCCCACAAAATTGCCGAGCCAGACTACCGCCCAGTTTTTCATTATGTGGACAAAGAAGTACTTTCTCTCAATATATCCGGCCGTCATGAGCATGTTGCCAGTAAAAAGCTCCCCGCCCGCGACAACCACAAGTATAAGCCCGGTGGAAAACACCACTCCCGCAAAGAACTTTGCCGCGCCCTGATCCGCGCCCGCGGCAAGCACAACCGAAGCGGCAATGGCGCCCAGGGCAATATATAGCCCCGCGAGTATGGCATACATGAAAACCTGGACCAGCTTCATGCCGGCCTTTTTCCGGCCGATATTAACAAGCGAATCATTCATTTCTTTCGGTGTTAGTATCAATGATTCAGGCATTTAAAACCTCCCTATTCAATGCTTACGAGCTTAATTTTAAAAGTAAGGTCTTTGCCGGCAAGGAAATGATTCAGATCCAGCGAGGCCTCATCTTTGGAAACATCCACAACAACGGCCTTATGCGGATAACCGCTCTGATCCTGAAGCGTGAGCTCGTCTCCTTTGACCGGTAGTTTTCCGTTAAAAAAATCCTTCTTAAATTTCATGATCATCTTTTCATCCCTCTTGCCGTAACCTTCCTCGCAGGAGAAAGAGGCTGTTTTTTCCTCGTTTAGCTTCATGCCTTCGACCGCTTTGTCAAAACCCTTTATCATCTGACCTGCGCCCACGGTGAATTCAAGCGGGCTGTCCGGCCTTGATTTGTCGAACACTTTCCCGTCCGCAGTCGTGGATCCTTCGTACTGCACCTTGACTTTATCTCCCTTCTTCGCGATCATCTTCTTCTCTCCCTTTGCCGCCTGCTCCGCGGTTGATTCGTACTTCGGCGCGATAAGCTCTTTTAGCGGCGCTTTCTCGGCGGCCTTATCTTCGGCGCTGCAGCCAGCGGCAAAGACGGCCATAACTGAAAGGCAAAGCAACATTTCTTTTTTCATTTTATCCTCCAAAATACCGCTTTAAGTTTAGCATAACCGCCGAATTGCTTGCAACAAAAGAAAGGGAAGGGCTTTCACCCTTCCCTTCAATGATTTCAACAAGCTCTTTACTTCTTTGCGGGAGCTTCCGCTTTCTTTGCAGGCATCGGCTTTGCCGCAGGTTTCGCGGGAGCCGCTACAGGCGTTTTTTCCGGGGTTACTGCGCAAGCCGCGCCGGCCGCGCAACATGAGCATTTGATCTCTGCGCCGCAATGACATTTGCAGGTGCCTTTCTTCATATCCATTCCTTTGCACTCGCATGCCGCGCCGCATTTCGGGCACTTGCACATGCATTTCATTGCCGCCGGCACTTTGTTCTCCGCCGAAGGGGTTCCTGTACAGCCCGCGAACATAAATACCGCCGCAAGCAGTACTGCCAGTACTACAAGTGTTTTCTTCATAGGTCCTCCGTTGAACCAGTTTTCATGTATACTAAAAAAAAGGAAGGCCCTTGCGGGCCTTCCAGCTTTTCCGCGCAAACTACTTCGTTGTTTTCGCAGGAGCTGCTTTCGCAGGCGCCGCTTTTGCAGGTGCCGCTTTTGCAGGTGCCGCTTTTGCAGGTGCCGCCTTCGCTGCTTCAGGGGTCACAACTGCCGCAGGTGCCGGTGCCGCTTTCTGATCCGCCGCAGGAGCGCCGGATTCACAGCCGGCAAACAGGAACGCCGCTGCCACAAACATCACTACAACCGCAATCATCTTCTTCATTTACTCCTCCTTGGTACTACTTTTTTGGGTTTTAGACCTCGATGATTTTATCAAAATTGAACCGCGCTTTCAATCAAAAGAACGTAAAAAATTTAACAATTTTTATCCTATAAATTCCATCCGGCCGCCTATCATGGCGGGCATATGCCCTTGTTTTTACAGGGTTTTTGCTATCCACACCAAAACAAGACGCGCCATATCCTTCTGCCCGCAATTATCAAGGTGTATTTTATCCGGGGCGAGGCGTAAATCGGGGGTTCCGGAATTCATTACCGCGTAAGTATCTATAAGGTCGAGATTGAAGCGGGAAGCAAGTTTAGTTTGAACGGCAACCACCTCTCGCTCATAAACTTCCTGCTTGAAAGCCCTTATAACCGTTCCGGAGAGCAGTACGGGTTTCACGCCGTTCTTTTTTAGTGTTTTTATCATTTGCTCCATTGTCCGGCGGAATTTCTTCATCCATTTCATCTCTTTTCCGCCCTTGGTCCAGAACAGGTCATTTCCACCGAACAGTATCACGCAGTATTCCGGTTTGTGCGCGAGAACATCCTTCTTTAAGCGGGCGAGACCCTGCCAGCTCGTGTGCCCGCCTATACCTGAATTAATTATTTCCACACGCTTGTTGTATTTCCTGTAAAGTTCTTTGAGTATGTCGGGATAGCCGGCATTAGCCCCCCAGTGAAGCGTTGTCATGAGGGAATCACCCAGGAAAACTATTCTTGTCTTCTTCGTCTTCTTCAGAATTACTTTCAGGTCAGGGTGCTGCGCGATAAACTCTTCGGCTATCTGCTTCGGGCCTCTGATTCCTGCAATTTTCTCTCCCCAGCAATTTATCTTCCTAAACTGCAGGTACATTTCCTGCTCATCGCACTTGAAACCCTTTCTTCTGTAGCCGCGGGCAACCGTCCTCTTCGCGGCATAGCGCAGAGTTTCCTCCGTATTTGAAACGCCAAGCTCAGCGAAGGTAACAGGAAAACCCGCTTCAAAACTAAACTTCATCATAACCTGAAGGTCAGTTCCATCAAGGTTCATTTCCTGTGTAATCTCAATCAACCTCGCAAACGGCAGAAGATTGAACTTTGCAGGGTCTTTCTTTGAAAACTTTCTTACGGTATCACTAACCGCCGCCGCAACAATCTTCATATTCTTATCCATTTTTTCTCCTTCTTTCCGTTTTCAGTTTTTCCCGAACATACCTCACAAATTGCCGCTTTTGACTTTTCCCGCCTTATTTTATAAACGCTATTCTGTTATACCGGACCTAGTCCGGCATGAATTAGATCTTACCTTAAAAACCTTATAAACCTTACGAACCTTATAAACTTTTAAAGATCTTTAGTATCACCGTCTCATGCGCCTTTATCTTCATCTCCGGTTTATCGAAACTTTCCCCGGTGATTAGATTTGTCATGTTTTTGAATGGGAAGGCAGTTTTAAGCTTTATATTGCTGTCCGTCTTTGCGTAATTTGTAACGTAGGCAAGATAGTAGCCGTCCTCTTTGACAATCCTGGCCTCCGCGTCAAATATTTTTGCTCCTTTGTCATCAGTCAGCCTGAGCTCCCTGGGTATCGCCTGCTTTTCGAAGAGGTTATCCATAAACTCCCAGTTGCTCTGCTTTTCAAGAGGCACGGCAAGAGTGTACACCTTTCCCTTCCCCTTTTTAAACAGGACTATTCCCGGGTTCCCGTCTTCCAGCTCCGCGATTACTTCGGCTCCCTTCAAAAGCGAGAGCGTCTGAACCACGCCCTGCCCTTTAAAAACCATTTCTTTGTCAAAGATATCTTTTTTAAGGGACTTTACCTTTACTTTCTTGACCTCTGAGAGCATAGCTTCGTTGTTGGGCCCCCAGATAAACCCGCCTTCATTGTCATGGACCGCCGATACTTTTGAGACGACTTTAATCTTTGGAAGGATCATATTTTTTACTTCAACACCGGCAAGGGTTTTCAGGTAATCCTTCTTCCTGTTGTACTCGTCAAACATAAGTGAGTTAGGGATAATAACTGCCGTCCCGCCGTTTTCCACATACTCGCCAAGCTTTTTAACGACATCTTCCGGCAGATTCAGGACCGAGGGAATGAGCAGGATGTCGCGCCCCGAAAGCAGCCCTTCTTTTACCTGCTTTTCCGTGATAATCCTGGTGAAAGCGTCAAGATTTACGGTCGAATCATACACATTATTGAATTCACGGATATACGGGATATTTCTGCTGTTTCGCTGAAGAGGCGGGACCTGCAGCATTGAAGTATTGGAATAAAGAAGCGCCACTTTCGCGGACAGAGCAGCTTTCGGAAACTCAGCGACCTCATTGCCGACCAGCCTCACATCCATGGGAAGGTTCAAAGCAGTCAGCGCGTCAGAAAGCGGTATTTTGTAGGAATCCGGAATTGAGCTGTCTATGAACTGGGCTCCGCCGCTCGGCCACCACCAGTGATAGGTAAAACCGCAGCCGTGCAGGAGCTGCGCCCAGGCATGGGCGATGTCCCCGTGATATTCGGCGTCATAAACCAGTTTTTTCCCGCCGCTTATTGACCAGAGCAGGTCAACCTGGTTGGTTGATGGTGAACTTTCTTTCATAATTACGTCCGCGACCTCGTTGGACATAAGTTCCGTATCAAGCCCGGCCAGACCGACCGTGCCGGAAAAAGCGTAGAAAGGCGAACCCATCATATATAATTTATCCGGCGCTATTTTTTTCATCTCGGCTTTAGCCCATTTGAAATACTCAGTCAACCGAAAGCAGTTAAAGACCGCAAAGTCATACCACTTGGCATCATTCGTTTCCTGGCTGACCTCGACGGGAGGAAGTTCAATTTCGGAGAAATCCTTAAACCCTGTTTTCCATATTGAGTTGAGAGAGTCTATTTTGGAATATTTCTCTTTTAACCACACCTGAAACATTGTTTTCGTGTAGTCGCAGAAACATACATACTGGTGCTCCATTCCCATCATAATGACTTTTATTTTGGGGTCATTGGCCAGCGGAGTGATTTTTTCCTGAATGTATTTCAGGGCGGCTTCCCTGGTGTGCGGGGATTCAAGACAGATGACGCAGATAGCCGCGCCGTCCGAGCCGCCGTCCTCTATGATATGCCCGGCAAAGAACCCCTTAGGCCATATCCTCTGCACGTCGGGATATTTTTTAAAGGCCTCATAGATGGGAGCCCTGACGACATCGTATCTCGTTGCCCCGACCGCGAAGACCTCACCCATGAATTTTTGGTTGAAATCATAATTTTTAGTCGGCCCCATGGCAAAACCATAATGATACGGAATGACGACCTTGTCCCCGCTGTGAATATAACCGTCCTTTATAATATAATCCGCCGAATCCGGCCAGGGCGGCGTGGGGATCTGCTTGGTTTTGCCGGACATGATTCCTTTCAACTGCTCTATGCCTTCATTGCAGTTTTTCTCGACGAAATCGCAGTATTCCATCCTGAAATCTTCATGAAAGGGTTGGAGCCACCTTTGCTCGAGTCCGACTTTTGAAACTATTGCAATTGCCTCGAACCTGAGGGTTTCGATATTTTTGGCTTTTGCCTGATCTATTAGGGAATTGAGCTCCTTAAGATACTTGCGGACTTCCTCCCTCCTTACTTTCTGCTCGGGAGTTGTAGGCACCCCGCTTGCGGCAAAAACAACCGTGAAAAATACCATTGCAGCTGCAACCGCCATCAGTATCTTTTTCATCCGACCCCCCGGGCCTTCACTAACCTTATGAAACTCTGCGGCCTGAAGGCCGGAGTTTCTCTTTATAGGTGTGTTAATATTATTCATGCCGGATTCATCCTCACCCTAAAGGGTGAGGTTTTCTCCGGCATCTGAAAGATAAACT
>CAIWWK010000085.1 GCA_903916325.1 Candidatus Firestoneibacteriota bacterium | reverse complement strand
TTGGTAAAGATATAATTCATGCCGAATTCATCCCCGCCATTAATGGCGGGGTATTCTTCGGCATAACGAAATAACATACTTAACAATAACCTGGAGACCATTGTATTGTTTTTGCCTTACGTTATAAACTTTACAAACGTTACAAACCTTATAAACGTTATAAACTTTTTTAATTCATCATCACACACGCGCCGTAAATAACCCCTATCCCGTTATCCTTGCAGTACTTGACGGCCGCGTCAGATTCGGCTCCGGGCTGCATCCAAACGCGCGTTATACCGAGTTTTTTACATTCTTTCACGAGTTCTTCAGTCAGATTAGGCGGAACGACCACATCCACCACATCAACCTTCTCTGGTATTGCTGATACAGACGGGTAGGCCTTAACCCCGTCCAGCATGTCCAGTCGCGGGTTTACGGGATAGACCTTGTACCCCCGGCTGACCAGATTTTTGAATATTATGTTGCCGTACTTTTTCTCGTTGGACGAGGCTCCTACCACGGCAAAGACTTTTTGCGCGAGAAAATCCTTAATGAGCTTTTCCATAAATCTCCTTGAAACTTTTGCGATTCAACCCCATCCCGTCCTTCCCCTTATCAAGAAGGGGAAGGGGTTTTAGTGTTATCCCCTCACAACTTTATTCACCAGTATCCCGACTTTCTCCACCTCGCAGGTCATTACATCCCCCGGCTTCACCGGAGAGATACCGTCTACCGTGCCCGTCGAGATTACATCGCCCGGAAACAGCGTAAGGTATTTTGTAATATACTCTATGACTTCCGGAATCCTGAAGATAAAATCCTTCGTGGAGCCGCTTTGCATGGTCTTTCCGTTGACCTTGCAGGAGAGTTTCAAATTGTGCGGATTTTTGATTTCGTCTTTCGTGACTATCCACGGGCCCATAGGACAGAAAGTGTCCAGAGATTTGCTCCGAAACCACGGCTGGTTGAGTTTAAAATCCCTTTCCTGGATGCTGCGGGCCGTAACATCGTTTATGACCGTGTAGCCGAAAACATAGTCCAGGGCAGACTTTGCTTTTACGTTTTTTGCAGTCTTCCCGATCACAACAGCCAGTTCCACTTCGTGGTCAACCCGTGCCGTTTTTCTGCATTCTTTTTTTATAAAACCGGCGTAAACCACTTCGCCGAAATGCCCGATTACCGACGAAGAAGCCTTTTCGAATATTATCGGCTCTTTAGGCGCCGGAGCGTTCTGCTCTTTCGCGTGCGCCTTAAAATTCCTGCCGAGAGCTATAATCTTGCCGGGAATAAGCGGCGCTTCAGGATGCGGTATCTCCTTCTCGGCGAACTTTCTCGCCCTGCCGGCTTCCGCCAGCCATTTTGAAAGGCCCTTTAGGTTTTGCGCGGAAAGCAGGCCTTCACCAATCAAGCCGGCCATATCATCTTTCACCTTCGCGTCAACGCCGCGCGCCGTGAAAAAATATTCCTTCAGAGCCGGAGCCAGTTTGATGCACAGATTGTCGAGAAGCAGCCCCGCCTTTTTTCCGTCTTTTGTGCTGTAAGTTATCAACTTCATACCGACTCCTTCAAAACAGAAGAAATTACAAGTTTGATGACACCGATAAATAATTCCGATTACACCGATAAACCCTTAACTAGTGTATCCCTGTTTCACGGTCTACACGGCAGTTATTCACCGCTCTCGGGATACAAGACACGGAGGGCATCTTCAGCCCGCGATTTCAGGCTTTCCAATCCGCCGCTTTTCTCAAGTATACCACCGGCAGGGCCCTTAGACAAATGTTTTCCTGAAAGAGGCTCAAAAGAGCCTCCTTCAAAGAAGTTAACTGCAGACGCGAGCTTCCTTCCGCGGTGAAACAGCTTGAAAGACAGGAATTTTCCGGAATAACGGGAGACGGCCGCCGCATAACCGTATTCACAGACCAGGCTTATCTGTGGAGCGGTTTTCTCATTCAAGGGAGGACACCAGACCGGCATATTCTTATAAGCCGCTCTGTTTCCTATCTTTCCCGCGGCGGCGCTTCCGGCAAGAGCATAATAGAAGTACCACAACCCTCGAAGATCTCCGATTTCCTTAAGCCATTCGCTGATGTAGGCGCCGGAAGGTTGCGCTTCGCAGGCG
>CAIWWK010000084.1 GCA_903916325.1 Candidatus Firestoneibacteriota bacterium | reverse complement strand
TGCCGCCGCAACCCTCTGCCTCTCCCCTCCCGAGAGCGATGAAGGGAAAAAGTCCTTCCTTTTGGAAAGCCCGAATTCTGAAAGCAGTTCAAGAGCCCTCTCTTTGCCTGATCCGGCATCGGCAAGGAGGGACGGAAGCATTACATTCTCAAGCGCGGTCAATTGCGGAAGAAGATGGTGGTCCTGAAAAACAAAACCGACGGAGGTATTCCTGAATTTGTAAAGCGCGGGCCCCTTGAGAGACAGGACATCCTGTTCGTCGAGTTCAACCGAGCCGGCATCGGCGCTGTCAAGCGTCCCGATGATATTCAACAGGGTGCTCTTTCCCGAGCCCGAGGGACCGGTGATAACCGCCGTCTCCCCGCCCGCAACTTCAAGGTTTACCCCTGAAAGAACCTTCACTTTTCCGGCTGGAGAATCATAGGTCTTCACCAGCCCTCTCACCTGCAATCCTTTTTCCATAGCCACTCCGCGAGACCCGAAACTTATGTAATTGCAATATCATTGTAGTATTATGGCCTTTCATTTACAAGAGGAAGATCAGGACTGGTAGTCGTAAAACAAGAATGTCTTTTTTCAGCCAAACAGCTTCCCTAAGGTTGATTTGCAACTTGTAGAATCGAGAGCAGGGACTGTTGTCCCAATATAGAACTTGACAATACAAGTTATATCTTGTATATTGTTCACGGACGATATGCTTAAGAACATCTATTTCGTTATGCCGAAGAGTACCCCGCCATTTATGGCGGGGGTGAATTCGGCATGAATCATATCTTTACTCACCGAAACAAAAGACTCCGGCCTTCAGGCCGCAGTCTTTTATTACTATTAAGACATAGGCGGTCGAGACCACATCAAGAACTTTATTGATTCGCTGGACATTCACGACCAGCAAAAGGCATTGGCTTACATCGCTCTTTTAAAAGAACACGGTCACAACCTGCGGCGTCCGATTGCCGATAACATCGGAAACGGTCTCTACGAATTAAGGCCGAAAGGCAACAGGGTATTCTACTTTTTCTTTTTAAAGGACTCAGCAGTACTTGTACATGCTATTAAAAAGAAAACGGACGAGATTTCAAAAAGCGATATTCAGATAAGCTTAAGACGCAAGAACGAGTTCATAGAGAGGTATAATACCGGAGGGTTAAAATCATGAATAAAACCAAGCTCAACACTTTTGAGAGTCATTTAAAGTCAAAACTGCGCGATAAAAGATTTGCAGACGGTTATACCGTTGAAAAAGCCAAAGTTGATATTGCTCATAAGATTGCCGAACTTCGTCACGAGAAAAAGATAAGTCAGGTCGTGCTCGCCAAACGGCTGAAAGTCTCTCAACAGTTCATCTCACAGCTTGAGTCTGCAGAAGGCCAGAACATGACGCTGGAAACTCTTTCCAGGATTGCAGATTCTCTCGGCTTTGGCCTAAAGATAACTTTTCCTAAAGAGCCGGGCGTAGTTGTTGCGTAGTATTCTGCCACGGGTACCGAAGTTTCTCTTTCATTATTAGATGGCTATGGAGTGAATCGACCGTTTCGATTGAGTTGCTGCTCGGCGTTGGCCATGGACCAGACAATATTGCAGAGTTTATTTATCATTGTAAAAAGATTTGTTCAAAGGAATAATTATGAATGCACCAACCACAGGCAATATAGTGAAATATGCCCAAGTAGGCGCATGTTTTATATCCATAATTAAAATGGCCAATAAAAACATATTGCAGAAAAGCAAGTTGTATATGGCTTCTAATTTACGGTCTCTTGTCCTCCTAATCTCCCTTAGGGAATCAATTACAATTTGAGTGTTTTCGTCCATGCCCGCCTCCCATTACTTCCTTTTGTCGTTCATTTTCTTTACTGCTTCAAAAGCTTTAATTACATCATCAATGGCTTTTTCATTCATTTCCTTGATTTCAGCCTCTGTAAGAGTCTTGCCTGTTTCATCATAAGTCTTAATATCTTTTTCCATTCCGTTTTCGAAGTATTGAATCGTACGGATTGCTCCACCCGGCGGGCTATTGTTAAAGAAATAAACTCGTTGTCCCCTCTGAGGCCCTTGCAATTACTTAGATTATCTGATTTTTTCAGTGTTAGTGTCAATCTTTTCTTAGATTTGCTTTTTTGAAACCCTATTTTCGAAGCTGGAGCAACTATTTGAGGCTGGGGCTAAGATGCCCGTCCATAACGGGCGCCTCTTTCCTCTGAAAAGGTTAAGGGATTATACGGCTTGTAAATTGGCATTAAAGGATAAGAACAAGATACTATGCCATATTGAGAAAAACCCTTCTATTTGCTATAATGCGGAACAATTCAACAATCACCTACGGAGGAATAATGAAACTACGCAACAGCTTGCTCGCTCTGCTTGCCGCGCTTCCCTTGATGCTCTCGGCGGCGGACTGGCCGTGCTTCAACGGCCGAAGACAGGACAACATCTCGCCCGACACAGGACTTCTCAAGGAATGGCCGGCGGAAGGACCAAAACTTCTCTTCAAGTTCGACAAGTGCGGAAAAGGATATTCTTCCGTGTCAGTCGTTGGAGACACCATATATACGGCAGGCGATTTTGAGGATGACTGCATGGTAATCGCGCTTGACTCTTCCGGAAAGCAGAAATGGGCTGCTCCGGCCGGCGGGACCTGGAACAGCAGTTACCCCGGCACCAGGGCGACGCCCACCATTGACGGCGATAATCTATACATTATGAACGCGCTCGGCGAAATAAACTGCCTGAACGCGAAAGACGGAACCGTAAAATGGACGACAAATGTCTCCTTCAAACTCAAAGGCAAAAAGGGGAACTGGGGCTACGCCGAATCCCCGATAGTAGACGGCAACAACCTGCTCTGCATGGTTGGAAGCGCGGAAAAACTCCTCGTCGCGCTTGACAAGAACACCGGCAAAGAAGTCTGGGCCACCAAGAACACGCTCGGCGACTCTGCCTCCTACTGCACGCCGGTCATTGTTAACCAAATGAGCCTGCGCACGGTGATCACAATGTCTCAGAAGAATGTGGTCGGCATTGATCCCAAGACCGGAGAGCTGCTCTGGTCCTTCCCCCATCCGACAAAATATGACGTAAACGCTTCAACCCCGGTCTATTACAAAGGGTATGTCTATGTTTCATCCGGCTACGGCACAGGCAACGACTGCTACCTGATCTCCGATTACGGCAGGAGCGTGACCAAGCAGTGGGCTAACACGCTGATGGATAACCACCACGGCGGCCTGGTAGGCCTTGACGGCTATGTTTACGGCTCGGCGGAAAGATCCTTCCTGTGCCTTGAGCTTGCAACAGGCAAAGCCGCGTGGAACGCTAAGGATATCGGCAAGGGCTCTGTCACTTACGCCGACGGAATGCTCTACACCTTGAGCGAGCGCGGAAAACTGGCGCTGGTGGAGGCCTCCCCTTCCGCGGAAAAGCTTGTAAGTTCCTTCCAGGTGCCGGCTGAGGGCTCCAAGGACCCGTTCTGGGCGCACCCGGTGGTAATAAACGGCGTGCTCTATGTAAGGCACGGCGGCAATTTATTCGCGTATTCAGTGAAAAAATAGAGTAAGACAGGGGGCCGGGAAACCGGCCCCTTTTAGCATCCAAAGGACATCTCATGAAAAAAACCGCAATCTTCATCCTCGCCTTATCCTTCTCAGCCCTGCTTTTTTCGGTAGACTGGCCAAATTTTAGAGGCCCTGACCTGGACAACAAATGCAAAGAAACAGGCTTGCTTGCCAAATGGCCCAAAGAAGGACTGAGACTTAAATGGAAATTCGAGGACTGCGGCAATGGGTTTTCTTCAGTCTCGGTTTCCGACGGAATGATATACACGGCCGGCGATTTCGGGTCTTACTGTAAAGTAGTCGCGCTTGATATTAACGGCAACAAGAAATGGGAAGCCGTAAACAGCCAGGCATGGAGTTCAAGCTGGGAAGGTTCAAGGTCTACTCCTGCCGTAAACGACGGGATTGTCTATCACATGAACGCCGTCGGGGTCGTCTCGGCCTACAAGGTTTCAGACGGCTCTCCGGTCTGGTCCGTAAATGTGGAAGAAACCTACGACGGAAAAATCGGCAAATGGGGATACTCTGAAAGTGTCATAGTGGCCGACAACAAAGTCATCTGCGAGCCGGGCGGGGCCCTTGGCGTTATCGTAGCCATGGACAAAAAGACAGGAGCTCAAATTTGGACCTGCACGGAACTCAAAGATATTCCAAGTTACTCTTCCGCGACCATCGCGACCATTGCCGGCATCAGGCAGGTTGTTGCCTTCACCGGAAATAATGCGGTGGGAGTGAATCTTGAGACCGGGAAACTCCTCTGGTCTTTCAAGCATGCGACTAAGCCGGCGGTAAACGCCGCGGTTCCGCTCGTTTATGAGGATTTAGTCGTTGTCTCAAGCGGTTATGGCAGGGGAACTGAATGTTACAAAGTTGACCCGAATGCCGGCACGGCAGTGAAGGTCTGGGAGTCAACTTTTGATAATCATCACGGCGGTATCGTGGAAGCGAACGGCTGCATTTACGGCTCCGGTGACAGGGCGGCAGGCTGGTGGTGCATAGATATCAAGACCGGCACGCTTAATTATGTTGAGAGGGGCGTCGGCAAAGGTTCGGTGCTTTTAGCTGACGGGATGCTCTACACCTTAAGCGAAAACGGAAAGCTGGCGTTAGTTCCGGTTGACGCGAAGGAGCACAAAGCTGTCAGCCATTTCACCCTGCCGAAGGAAGGCAAGGGCAGCTTCTGGGCCTATCCCGTAATTTCAAACGGCGTGCTCTATATTCGCCATGATAATTTTCTCTACGCCTACAGCGTGGTCGGAGGATGAAGATGAAGAAGCTGTTATTGCTTGCCGTTACCGCGGGCCTGCTGATGGCGCTGGCCGGGTGCTCCCTTTCCCCTGAAAAATACACCGCCGAGGATTTTGAGAAGGTAAAGATAACTCTGACCAAGCCCACAATCTCTGAAATAGAGCGCGCGTACGGCCGCCTTCCAGCTCGGGGTATGGTGATGGTCAACACCCCTTTTATCTATCTTTCGGGCGTGCTCTTTAAGCTTGAGGGCGCAGGGTTTATTGGAATGACCGTTGATGTTTCAGCCAATAACGCCTCCATCCTCGCCTATAAGGGAAAAGAAGGCGATTGCTACGAGACGGGAAGAAGCGCGACTCCCAAACTGAATTTTGCTGTTGCCGCGTTGGATGACGCTGACCATTTGCTTTATAAATCCACCAGGATATGCGAAAAGACAGCCATTATTTATTCAACGGGCCTTTACAGAAATTATGCCGGTGTGACCGTGCAGGACCCCGCGCTGGCCGCAAAGAATGAGAAAGCCCCCTTTCTCTGCACAACAGCCGAAGACAAGGCGCTGGAATTGTCAAAAGCCGTTACCGGCAAATCGGAGAAACCTGAGCAGGGAATTTTTTACAAGGGGCCGTTTAAACTTCTGATAACCTCAGACGGCACGGTAATCAGGCGCGGGAAAGGGATTATGGTTTCAAAGAAAACCGCGGAAGGGCTCCTCAAGGACAACTGCGTGAAAGTGACGATAAAGCAGGAGAAAAAATCCCCGCTGAAATTCACTCCGCTAAACTACTCGGACAAATATAAGACAATGGGAAAGGACTTTTTAGTGTCAAATATGCAGATTGGGAGCTTTGAAGGGACCTTTTAAGGAAGACGTGCGGAGGCGCGGATGTGCAGATGCGCAAGAGCTGTAGAGCAAAAAGGTAAATACTAAGCACTAAATTCTAAACAAAAAAACAATGAAACAAGAAGCAAGGCAAAAAGAAAAACT
>CAIWWK010000083.1 GCA_903916325.1 Candidatus Firestoneibacteriota bacterium | reverse complement strand
CCCTTGGCGCCGGAGGTTCTTCCGCGAAAGTTGCCGGCAGTATTTTGCGCGGCTGAATAATATATTCTTCATAGGAGAGAAAATGAATAAAGACACAATGACAGGCAGGGAAAGATGGCTCGCGGTATTGAAAAGGCAGAAGCCGGACAGAATTCCGATGGACTACTGGGGAACAAAGGAAGCAGGCGCAAAACTTATGAAGCATCTACGGCTTCCCGATATGGATTCAGTCTTCAAAAAACTGAGAATAGACAAGCCCTTCTGGGTAGGCGGCAAGTATAACGGTCCGGAGCTAAAAGACGGGCTTGATATGTACGGGTTTAAGTTCAGGAGGGTTGCTTACGGTAACGGTTCTTATGAAGAGGTGGCCAACCACCCGCTGGCGGATTTTAAGAGTATAGAAGAACTTAAGAAAAATTATATCTTTCCGACAGCGGACTGGTTCGATTACTCGCATATCAAGGCGGAAGTGGAAGCCAACCCGGAAAGGATAATCCAGGGCGGCGGTTCCGAGCCGATGTTAACCTACAAATACCTCCGTGGTGATGAACAGGCTTTTATGGACTTCATCGAGAATCCGGAATTGATGCAGTATATCCTGGATAGGCTTATGGAATTCAGCCATGAACATACCAGAAGGATTCTAGAACAGGCTCCGGGAAAGATTAATATAACCTATGTAGCGGAGGATCTTGGCTCGCAGGACGACCTGCTTTACTCTCCCGCCCATATCCGTCAATTCCTACTTCCGAATATGAAGAAGATGATGGACCTTACCCATCAGAACGGCGGTTTTGTCTTTACGCATACAGACGGCGCCTCCAGGAAGATGATACCTGATCTCATAGACATCGGAATGGATGTGCTCAATCCCATACAGTGGAACTGCAAGGGCATGGAAATTGAAGGCCTGAAAAAAGATTTCGGAGATAAGATAATATTCCACGGCGCCGTTGACAATCAGCACTGCATTCCGTTCGGCACGCCGGAAGAGGTCAGGAAAGAAGTAAAAAATAACATCGAGATTCTCGGCAAGAACGGCGGCTATATTCTCGCTCCCTGCCATAATATCCAGGTTGTCGGTCCCTCCGAGAATGTAGTGGCGCTCTACGAGGCAGGCCTTGAATACGGGTGGAATTAGGCGAAAACCAATTGTTCGATTTGCTTTAAACGGAGCATAAGATGTCCGACAAAATAACCATAAGCGAAAAAGACAAGAAGATCCTGAGAGAACTCGGCGAGTGGAAGGCAAAGGCCTCGGAAACCGCAGAAAATAAAGAAAAGATAAAGGCCTGGCAGGCCCACGATGAAGGGGTTCCCGGCGCCCGCGTGATGGTTAGGGCCGAAACCTGGTACACCAGCGACCCGAAGCACACGGTAAACGAGAGCGACCTGCTCTGCGAAGCCGAATGGGCGAGGAAACTTGAACGGAACCTGCGGTTTCGGAAGCACGAGATAGAGGTATTGAAGGACGACAGTTTTGTCCTGCCCTATATTGCTTATGACCCGCATATAAGCAAAGGCGATTTCGGCATACCTTCCGGGATTCACCGTGTTTCCGGGGCCGAAAAGATGGCCTTTAATTATCAGCCCGCGCTTAAGACGCTCGATGACAGTGAGTTTAACAGGATCCATTTCAGAGAATTGAAATGGGATAAGGGAGCGGACGAGCAGAAAGGCGAACTTCTTGCGGAAATATTTTCAGGGCTGCTCCCTGTCAGGAGAAAGCTTGACAGCTGGCAGTTCAACATGGCAATGACCAGCACGGCATTTGATTTTGTGGGCCTTGACGGTTTTATGATGCTAATTTATGACAATCCCGAGGGACTTCACAGGCTCATGCGGTTTATAAAAGACGACCATCTAAGATATGTCAGGTTTCTGGAGGAAAACGGGCTCCTAAACCTCAATAACGAGGACGATTATATAGGCTCCGGCTGTATGGGGTGTTCAAAGCTGCTGCCCGCCCCGGATTTTAAGGGAAAAGTAAGGACAAAAGACCTGTGGTACTACTGCGAGTCCCAGGAATCGGTGAGCATAAGTCCGGACCATTACGGAGAGTTTGTTTTCCCGTACATAAAAGAACTCGCGGAACTCTTCGGCAGAGTTTACTATGGCTGTTGCGAGCCGGTTGACCCTGTCTGGAAATATATCTCAACTATCAAGAACCTGCAGAGGGTCTCTATCTCACCCTGGGCGAAGGAAGATGTAATGGGAAAGAACTGCTGGGAGAGAAAATTGGTATATTCCCGGAAGATGCCGCCCGCATTTTTTATGGCGAAGGAGTTTAATGAGAACGACGGCCTGAGAAAGGCGATAGAACACACAGTCGCCTGCGCCGAGGGAGCCCGGCTTGAGTTTATGCTCAGAGATATTTACACGCTCCAAAACGACCCTGACCGCTTCAGGCGTTGGGTGGAACTGGTCAGGGAAGGCGGCGCAAAGCATAAGGGCTGACCTGAATCGCAGAAATTCCGGTACGAGGAAGTTTATATGCTAAAAATACGCGAATTATATCTTCCGGGACATTTCGGAAATTCATACGATGTAATGGGCGAGTATGAAATGGCAGAGAAGCTGAAAGAAGCAGTTTACTGGGGCTTCAACGCCTATTCGGACTGGTTCGATTCTGCGGGACTGGTCGCTCCTTTCAATGAAGCGGCACATTGCGCGAACAGCCTGCTTATCTGGAAGAAGAAAAAAGCGCATTTCAAATCGGCGAAGAAGCTGGGGTTAAACATTGGCCTTACCATAACCCCTAACCATGTTTTCGCGGACCAGATCACGGCAAAGAACAGCGCGGAAAAAGGCGAGAAATTATTCGGCCAGCTTGTGTGTCCTTCGGAAAGTTCCGGCGAAAGAGTTATCCTTGACAATTACAAATGGCTCTTCAAAGACCTGGAAGACGAAGGCATAAATCTTGATTTCATAACTTTCGCCCCTTACGACTACGGCGGTTGCGCCTGCAAGCGATGCGCTCCCTGGATAACCACTTTCGCAAAACTGTCCGTCAGTATCTACAAACTCGCGAAAAAAAATCACTCCGGAGTAAAGCTTGACTATATCGGCTGGTGGTGGGAACAAGAAGAGCATCAACTATTCAAGAAGTTCATGGACAAAAGGAATCCGCGTCTTGCAAGGAGCATGTCTTTGCATATCCTATATGGAAAAGACGAGCCGATAGATGCGGTCCTGCCCGTCGGCTGCGGCAGAAGGGCCTTCATTCACGCCGGATATTCCGAAAAGCCGAAGATAGAGGGTATAAACGACCGCTACAGCATGATGGGGCCGGTCGCTGCGCCAAAGCGCCTGAAAAGGACCATTGATGGGCTTGTCCGCAGCGGGAGCTTAGGGTATATGGTCTACTCGGAAGGGGTCTACGAAGACGCGAACCACGCGCTTATTGGCGCGTTATCCAGCGGGAAGGCAAGAAACAGCGAAGAAGCTCTT
>CAIWWK010000082.1 GCA_903916325.1 Candidatus Firestoneibacteriota bacterium | reverse complement strand
TTTTCATACCAGCCTATGTCTGGTATGGTAGAATAACGTTCTTAACGTTTTTAACGTTTATAACGTAAACAAAGAGGGTGGCGGATATCGCCTCCCTCTTTTTCTTTTAGGTTTTTTTGGCGGAATGCCTTATGGAAGCGACCTCTGCCATAACCATCGCGGAGATCATAAGCGCGCCGCCGGCAGCTTTCATCGGAATGAACGGTTCCCCGCCCACGGTCCACGCAAATGCAGCCGCAAAGACTGATTCTGAAAGGAATAACAGTGAAACCTTGAAAGGCGCCACTGTTTTCTGCGCGGCAAACTGCAGAAAGAAGGCGGCGCAGTTGGGGAGAAGCGCGAGATATAGGATTATCAGTCCGGTTTTAGGCGCAAAATGCTCCGGGAGGCGCCCGAAAAGACACGACATAATAATGGCGCAAACCGCCACGGTTGCATACTGCTGGAAGGAAATCACCACAGGATCGTTCCCCTCTTTTATGAATCTGTCAGCATACAAAACATGAAACGCGCAGGCAACAGCCGTTATCATTGTAAGCAGATCCCCGGTATTTATGCCTCCGATGCCTCCCGTCAGGAACCATAGGCCAAGCAAAGCGACCGGAACCGAAAAAAATACTTCCTTTGCAGGCTTCCTCCTAAATATAAAATAATTCACAAGCGGCACAAAAAGTATAAAGAGCCCTGTGATGAACGCCGAGTTGGAGGCCGTGGTAAACTGCATCCCGAATCCCTGCGGCAGGAGAATAAAGGCCAGAATGATTCCCAGGGCTATGCCTGAACCGAAATTGCTGAAAGGGTTCTTGCCTGAAGCTTTAGCTATTAGAAACATCACAAGCGCCGAAAGGCTTGTCGCGCAGGAAGTCAGTATCCAGGGATGAAGGCGATAGGTTACAACATCCTTGACCATAAAGAAAGACGAACCCCAGATGGCGCAGGCAAGAAGTATCCCGAGGGTTCCGGTGAACTCGCGTTTTTTCGGGGAAGCTGTCAGCTCCATTATCCCTGCCGCTCTGATTCCAGGACTGCCTCCCTCAATTCTTCCATGAAACACTTGTAATTCTCAAAAGAAATATCGCCAAGCGGGAAATAATCCTGGCCCGGTATAAATCTCCCGCGTCTTTTCAGGAGCCGGCGGGCCTTTTCTATCTCGGCGTCCACAGCTTTCCTGCCTTTCGCCATCGCGTTCTTATCCAGCCCGCCTATGATCCCGAGCTGAGGATACTTATCCATAACCCTTCCCACATTATTGCCCGCCTGGGCCTCAAAAGGATACATTGCGGTAAAACCGCTTTCCAGAAAGAGCGCTGCCAGGTCTTCAATAAAACCGTGGCTGTCTCCGAGCAGTATCTTGATATTGCGGTCCTTCGCAAACCCCGCGAGTTTCAGGTAATTAGGTTTGATGAATTGCCTGAAGGTGTCCGGAGAGACCATGCTTCCGCCGTTAAAAGCCATAGCTTCCCAGCTTTCAATAAGGTCAAACTGTTTGACGTCCAAACACATCTTTTGGAATATTTTTAAGACCCTATCGGTAACCGTGCCCATAATCTCGCTTACAAGCTCGGGCTCATCATAGAACGCGTAGGAAAGCCCCTCGTCCCCCATAAGCATCCGCGCGGTATTGTAAACCCCTTGCAGGTTAAGGCCAAGAGCATAATCCCTTTTGTTATACTCCGCGCATTTTTCCTTCCAGTTTCCAGGAAACCTTCTTTCGTCATTCGGATCAAGGAACCTGTCCCGGATGTTCTCCCAGTCCTTCCTGCTCTTAACCGGGGCTTCCAGCACGGCGGAATGAAAATCACCGCGCTTTGAGACAAGCTTCAGCCCGCCGCAGCCTGTCCTTATAATTTTCTTCTCTTCATTCTCCTCGACCACTACCGGATCCGGTTCACCTACGAGGAATGTGTTCACCCAGGTGTCCTGCCAGCCCCTGTACGGGCCTTCGAATTTGAGCATGCCGTCAATTTTTTTGGAAAGACCGGGTTCTTTGGCCTCCCATTCGGGAGCCACCGCTCCTTCCCCGCCGAAGACAACCATAAACGGGACACGGTCAATTTTTGTTCCTGTCAAAGCCCCGACAAAACGTTCTCTTGAATTCATAAGTCCTCCAGTACGCAGGAACGCAGAAAATAAGCACCAAATCACAAGCACCAAGCACCAAGCACCAAATAAGCACCAAGAAGACAAAATTCGAAATTCGAAACATCAAATTCGAAACAAAATAGGACTATAAAGTTCAAAGTGCTTTAAAGATCACTTTTGTAATTTATCTTTTTTATTTTTATTTGTGATTTGGTGCTTGAGATTTGTTATTTAAGCCGTGTTATCTATATGTTCCTGGAGTCGTATGCCCAATGCAATACCGCTTGTCTCTGTCTTTTCCTGCAATCCAAATCTCCCGGAAGGCAGTTCTTTTCTATTTGAACGATGTGGCGCCGTATAGCTTTCCAGCGCTTTATCTGGCGCTCGTCATCCTCGTGGCGTCTTCCCATAAAATACCTGCAGTACCACTGGAACCAGCCTCTCGGGTCGTCAGGATGCAGCCAGCCCTTTTTGCGCCAAACCGAGAGAGGATTTGAGGCGTTAACGCCAAAGAGATTTAGTTTCGGGTCGTGCTTTTCGTGACAGAGTTTAGCCGTCCCGAACCAGTCCCGCGTGAATTCCTTTCCGCAGTCAGTCATATACTTCCCGCCAAAGACCCCGAGCATTAACATTTCTTTCGGCGTGAGTTCAGGCTTGAATTCGGGAGCAAATTTCTTCCCCGCCGGCGCGGCCAATACATAGGAATATCCTTCTTGCATCATGTCATTGACAATAATCTTTTTCACGCCTGCCCTTCACGCTATTTAGGTCTTGCTGAGCCTCTGACCCTCTGAGCATCCGAACATCTTGTTCTAAAACACCGCGCATCTCATAGACAAAGACCCCGCGAATATTTTCTCGACGCTAAACCTGGGCGTTTCGCCTGCGGCAGCTCCCATTACATAAAAAAGGGGCACAAAATGGTCTTCAAAAGGATGGGCTAGCTTGCCGTTCTTGTTTTGCTTCCAGTCAAAAAGGGCGGAGGTATCTTCATTCTTGAGACTCTTTGCGGCAAACTGGTCAAATTCTTTCGCCCAACTATAGGGTTTTGCGTTATAGTCGACGAGGCCAAGATTGTGAACAATGTTTCCGCTCCCGAGGATAAGCACTCCCTCATTTCTGAGAACCGAGAGTTCCTGCCCGATTTTGAATTGTTCCCGCGGGCTGAGATTTCCGTCTATTGAAAGCTGGATTGCCGGGATATCGGACTTGGGGTACATCCTGTAAAGCACGACCCAGGCACCGTGATCCAGTCCCCGTGTCTCATCAGACCTGACCTTAACGCTCTTCACAGCCTCTTTAACCTTCCCGGCAAGAACGGGAGCGCCTTTAGCGGGATATTGTATTCCGTAGAGTTCCTTGGGAAAGCCGTAGAAATCGTAGATAAGTTCAGGCGCCTTTGCGGAGGTTACGAAGGTGCCTTCGCCGTACCAGTGCGCCGAGACGCAGAGAATTGCTTTTGGTTTCGGAATGTTAGCCGAGATGCCCTGCCAGCCCTTCGCGAATTCGTTATCTTCAATAGCGTTCATCGGCGACCCGTGACCGATAAACACCACCGGCATTTTTCCCATCTGCCCTCCATTCTGCCGCGCATCCGCGCCTCCGCGCGTCTGCGCTTCAGACCTCTTGAGATCTTTTCACAAAAGTAAAAGTTTTCTTTCCCTGTTTTTTGAAAGCAAAGAACGCGGTAGAGGTTACCCTTTTAAGGATCTCGTCTTTTTTCATATGATGGTCGCTGAAAGAAAGCTCGCCTGTCTCTTTTAAAACCCTGGAGAGTTCCGCGAGCAGGCCGGTCTGGTTTTCAACCATATGAAAAACATCATAGAGCAGGACAACATCCACGGACCTTTTCTTGAGCCCGGTTAGCAGGCTGGAGCGGACACATTCTATCTGTTTGATGCCGTTCGTTTCCGCGAGTTTTTTAATATTATCCACGGCTTCCTGATTGGAATCTATCGCGATATATTTGCCGGTTTCCCCTATAATTGAAAATGCGGAGAGCAGGTAACTTCCGGTGCCGCAGCCGAAATCGAGCACAACATCCCCCTGCTTCATTGAGGTTTCCAAAAGGACCTTTGTCCTGCTGTAAAGCAGGTCCCTGACCTTAAAAGCGATTTTCATGAACCCAAACTGCGGTTTTCCGCTCACCTTTCCTCCGTTTTAAAAGGATTACGCAGATTAAGAAAGCGATTACACAGATTATACCACTGTCATTTTTTTATTGAAGCGACGCCATTTTTCTGAATGACCGTCAAACCCTGAAAATCCCGGCTCTCTTTCGGGAAATCCTCCCGAAAGTGGCAGGCCCGGCTCTCGTTCCTCGCTATGGCGCTTTGAATAATTATTGAAGAAACGGTCGCGATGTTTCTCACTTCCAGGAATTCTTTTGTCACATAGTAATTCCAGTAGAACTTTCTTATATTGCCGGTCAGAGTAGCCATAACATCTTTTGCGGCGCTTAAGCGCTCCCAGTTGCGCGAGATGCCG
>CAIWWK010000081.1 GCA_903916325.1 Candidatus Firestoneibacteriota bacterium | reverse complement strand
TACGATCTCTTAAATGAAAAAAAAGGAAGCGTTTCGCTGAAAAGCGGTCTTTGTCCGGCCTGCGCTGTTTCTAAAGAAGCGGAAGACAGGCACATAAAAACTTTCGAAACCTATTTTGCCGAGCCTGAGTTTGCAGAGGCCTATATGGCTTCGGAGGGATTTTGTGTTTTCCACCTGAAATTGCTCCTCCCGAAGATAAAGAATGAAGCTGTCCTAAAGAAGATCATTGGAAAAGAACGGAAATCCCTGGAGAAACTTCACGCGGAACTATTGGAATTCTTAAGAAAGAACGATTACCGTTTCTCAAAGGAAGAGTGGGGCGCGGAGAAAGACAGCTGGAGAAGGGCGATTTTAAAATTCGCAGGAAAGGGGAGTATTAAGGAAAAGAAGAAATAGGTTGGATGCGCGGAAGGGCAGAACACGGAAAACGGAAGGCAGAAGGGAGAGTACAGCAGACGATGCACAATGGATTTGAGAACTTTGCTTAAGCCCATGGAGTGAATTGACATTGTCAATTCGCCAAGGTGCATCGGAAAACAGAAGACAGAGGACAGTAGGCTGAGGGTCAGAAGGTCAGATGCTCAGTAAGGCGGAAGGTTGGATGCTTAAATGCCAGCAAAGATGAGATGATGCGCGGAAGGGCAGAGGCGCGGACGCGCAAAGGCAGAAGAAACAAGGGGGACCCTATTATTCAAGGGCGGTAGACGAAAGACAGTAGACAGAGGACCGCTAGAACCTGTGAGCAATTAGCAATCAGTAATTAGTAATCCGCGGAGCTGAGGACAGAGGGCAGTGGACAGCGGACTGAGCCAGAAGTCAGAAGGCTGAAGTCGGATGGCAGTAGTCGGCGAACAGCAATTTTAAACAAAAGGATTAATATGAGAAGAATAATGCAAGCGGTAATGATGAGTTTGGCTCTTATGCCCGGATTACTTTTCGCATGGCAGATAGAGAGCGAAATAAAGATAACAACCGGGGGAAGCTGGAACAGTCCGGCCTGGTCTCCCAGGGGAGATTATTTTTGCGCCATAGACGGCTCAGGGCGGCTTGTTCTCTTTGACGCGGAGGGTAAAGTTGTAAAGACGAAAGAAAGTGCAGGGTTTGAAAATCCGAAATGGTCACCCGACGGCGCCTATATCGCGGCCTCGTTTGCTTCAAAAAAGAGGCCTCTTGCAATTATTTCGGTTCCGGAACTTGGCGCGGAATATAAATCCCTGGGCGTGTATGACGCCGCCTGGCTTTCAGACAGCAAAACTATCTATTTTTATCACTGGCAGAAAAGACCGCATGATGTGCTTTCAAAAATAAAGGATGTAACGGTAGGAGGCGGAGGGGAGAACGACTATTTTGACCTGATAAAAGATAAAAACGCCCTTAAAAGCTTCACCTGCTCGCCCAAAGATGAAAAAGTCGCGTTCATTCAGATAAACGCAGGTGATAACAGATGCCTGTATGCGGCTGACATGTCGGTGACAGAAAAAAAATCCATTGCAAGCGGACTTTTGGGCGAAAATCTTACCTGGTCTCCGGACGGGAAATATATCTGGACCGGGGCCGAGCTTGTAAATATGGAAACAAAAGAAGTGATTTCGGCGGGGATGCCAAAGACTCAGGGAGTCCGCTGGTCGGCTGACGGGAAGAAACTTTTCTACTCCAAGGAAAATGTCAAAGACAACATTATAATTAAAGGGGAGCTGGCCTGCTTTGATTTTTCTGCCGGGAAAGAAGAGATAATAAACTCGCCTGATTTTAGCGAAAGTTTTGCGTCATATTCTTCAGACTTAAAAAGCTGCGCGGCTGTGGATGCGAAGGACGGGAATTTGCTGCTTATCAAATTTAAATAAAATACTGCGGCCTGAAGAGGCTGTGCCAAAAGGTTCCTTGTTCTTTGAGACTAATATATACTTTTCACCTTTGAAAGTGTAGAATAAAACGAATTCAATAAGGAAGTGCAACACTTTTGAGGTGAAAAATGGCCCAAATTGAAGGAGTAGATCGG
>CAIWWK010000080.1 GCA_903916325.1 Candidatus Firestoneibacteriota bacterium | reverse complement strand
GTTCCACATCCTGTCGTTAAGGAATATCTCCTCCGTGTCGCGCCAGCCTTCCTTTATGCGAAGCCAGACGCTCTCCACCGGATGAATGAACAGGATATCCCTTACTTCGGCGCCTCTGGTATTGAAAACGTTGACCCTGGCAAAATAATCCTCAACTTTCCTGTAATCCTCCCACCAGGGAGACTGGTAGAAAATGGCGGCAGGGTAGTCGCGCTTCGCTTCCCCGAGCATCGTGTACCAGGAAAGATGCTGGCAGCGCAGATTTATCCCGCAGGCAGCCTGCCAATCCCCGAGCGCCTTTTGTCCCGCAAAATTGAAATCCCAGCCGGTGCAGCCGTAAGTCTCCGTCAGTCTCCACTTTCTGGCAAATTGCCTTGCAACGGAGCTTACCTGCTTTGCCGTCTCAAACGCCCGCCAGTGCTCTGTAAGCAGATCCATCCCGGGAGCCTGCATGTGTTCATAGCAGCGCATCGCGCTCCCGACGACACGGGCCTGGTTTCTGAGCATATCCTCTCCCAGCACATGCCCGGTAAACTGCAATCCGTTTTTTTCGCACCACTCTCCTATCTGCTTCATAAAAGCGTCGCTGAAAAGGAAGGTTACGCAATCGTGGTAATGATAGCGCGCGCGGGTTACCGGACTGCCGTCTACATCATAGAAGAGCTCCACCAGGCGGGGCAGTATTTCATACCCATAACGTTCTTTAAATATCTTCGGGAGTTTCACAGTCCAGGGCAGGGCGGAAGCCCATTCATTGCCCTCACCGCCGCCCTCTATCTTGCCGTCGCCGTGGTTCGGCTCATCCGTGAAGATACCCGGCACCACGCCGCCAAAGTATTTTCCTGTCCTTTTGAAATACTCTTTGTGCGTGACATCGATGAATTTTTTGACTGCCTCATGGCTCAAGGTGTCAAGGTAGGTAAAACCGTTGTACCAGGAAGAGGACTTATTTATGCGGACAGTAAAATGCAATATTTTTTCCCGCGGGGCAAGTTTCCGCAGGGGACGGGAAAGCGGCCGCATTTCAACATCGCACGCTTCACTGCCGTTAATCTTAGCCGTAAAGACGGCAAGCGTATCCTTACCGACCTTTAGATCTTTGATATTATCCAGCACGGTCAACACTATCGCGCGCTGTCGGTATTTCGGATTCTTTGTGACCAGGCCTCCTGCCGCCCCTGAAGGCCACCTATCCTCATCGTAGATCCAGGCCTTCATATCAAGTTTCTTCGCCTCATCAATACAGGCCTTGACGCAATCAAACCATTCATCAGACAGGTATTCGGTATCAAGCCCGACGCGCGAGTGCATAAAAAATCCGCCAAGCCCCATCTTTTTCATAAGCCTGATCTGATTTTGAAGTTCCGCCCTGTCCAGTTTTCCGTTCCACGCCCAAAACGGCGCGCCTCTGTATTCGTTGCCAGGATTCTTTAGTTGCGCTGACAGCCCTGCTTTCATTCTCCCTCCTGCAATTTAATTATAATGCGTGGGTCCTTTTGGAAAATCGGCCCGCGGGTCGTATCCTGCCGGCCTGAAACTATGGTCATTTGAAGCCTTGAGTTCCATTATTAGATGTTGTTTGTCCGCCAATTTCGGGTTAAGCACGAGAGTTACGCTGTGTTTCCCGGGCGCGAGAGTGAAAAAATCCTTCCCGCCCGCCGAGATCTTGTCGACAAATTCAAGTGCCGGGCCTTCCTCTTTCGCGGTGAGCGTCCACCACATCGGGCGGTAAGGCGCCCTTAGTTTCCAATTCCCGGCTTTATTTCCGTCAATCTCTACGGCAACCGTAAAGTCTTTCACAAACGCGGGCCGGTATTTTGCCCAAAGCATAAAGGGCGCTTCGTCTTTAACGTCAATAGTAAAGGTTATCTTCTGTGGATCCGCAGGGTCAACCAACTTTTCTCCTGAGATTGTCTGAACCGGCTGAGCTGCGGTTGAGACTTTAAGCGTTGATACTGCCGAAGAATTTCCGCGCGAATCAACGGCAACAACCTTATAGTCATACTCTGTTGCCGGCTTCAAACCCCAGTCCGTAAAGAAACAGTCTGCGGTGGAGCCTATAATCGTGCCATTCCCGAGAGATTTCGGGTCATCCGAACCTCCGCAATGAATGTCATAGCGCGCGATATTTTGGGCTTTGCTCGGCTTCCAGCTAAGCTTAATTGATTGGGGCGCGGCTTCCGACGAAAGTTCCGTCACGGGAGCGGGTGAGACTGTAAGTTCCTCTTTCCCCGGAGTAAAAGAAGGATCGCTGCTTACCGCTATCTTGTCAAGCGCCAGCCCTTCCGTTGAGCTCTGAAGCGCGATAGAAATAACGCCGGGCCCTTTAATATCAACGAGTTTAGGGAATTTATACCAGGCAAATCTATTGCCGGAAATCTCCGGAGACGATTCGCCGCCGCTTAATGCCCAGCTGCCGGAGGAATTCTCGGCCCGGGCCGATATCCAGAGCGCGTATTTACCGGGATTGAGAACAGGCTTAAAAGTTATTTCCCCGTTTTCGGGCTCATCCGAGGACGCGTGATGTATGCGAAGATACCTGCTTCCGGACGCCTCTCCGTTTAGAACAATTCTGGCAGGCCTTGTCCAGTCTGTTTCTTCAGCTTCCTTGAAACTCGTAAGCGGCGCGCTTGTTGCGCCTTCAGGCTGCACGGAGATTTCGTCAGAAAAGCTTCCTTCTATACCGGAGGGCTCAACTGCCGCAACCACAAAGAAGTCAGCGCCATTGCCTCCGGGAGTCCAGGTGAAACTGTTTCCTTTCAGCGGTTCGTGGTTTAAAGGAACAAAACCTCTGCCGCTTTCCTTGCTCAAATATATACGGTATCCTGCCAGCTCGCGCATCCCCTCCGGGGCTTTCCAGGACAATACTGCCTTCCCGCCGGAAAGCTCGCACTTTAGACTTGAAGGCGATGCGGGCCTTCCGGTCACGGCAAAATAAATATCGCCGTTCCCGAACTGGTCGCTTACCCAGGCAAATTTCGTGGCATCCGGTGATGAATAGCCATAAGTGTTTGTATCCCAGTCATTACGGGAGGTATTATGCTTGCAGATACGCATAACCGCCGCCGGGTCATTCAGCGGGACCATTACATGCTGGCCGGTCAAATCCCCTCCCATCCCGTCCGTTATCATCCATTTGCCGTTCGCCGAGATATGTCCGTAATCCGTTTCAAGCGGCTTTTTGTAGTTGCCGAATATTTTAACATTATCGGCTGTCTCTTCCGTTTGAGCGTGCAGGCCGTTTGGAACCACTATCCTCATATCACCATAAGTTCCGATGAATGAATTCGGACCGCCTGCCGCGTGCCCGACTGAGGGCCTGTTTGCGGGAACAATCATTCCGGTCAAAAGGTTCATAAAAAAGCCCTGATAGGTGTAGCAATTATACCAACCAATTTCAGTATCATTATTAAACAACCCTACGCCCTTTAACCTGGTCGAAAGGGTTATCTCCCGGACTCGTTTGCCCTCGGGCAGCGACGGATCTATCAAAAACACTTGAGGAGATTCACGAAGCCCAAAGAGCATTTTTGAGGAAACCGGCGAAGAGAAGAACTCCTGCACCACCCAGGTCTTGGGTTCAAAATTGGCAATCTTCGACCTTTCACCCGTGCGGAAATTGAAGCGTATTATATCAATGCGCCTCGCGGCCTTGTCGTTTCTCTCTTTGGCGAGAGAAGTATTCTCGGCAATAATCATAGACTCCGGCTCGGTAGTTGAAAAGCGGGCCGCGGCGTCAGTACAGCCGCCTTTTACAGCGATGAAAGCGCGCGTCTTCCAGTCAAAGATGTCAAACCCTGGGGCTCTTCTGCCGTAAAGGCTGAAGGCAGAGCCGTCGCAGTTGAAGGAGACCTTAAACTCG
>CAIWWK010000079.1 GCA_903916325.1 Candidatus Firestoneibacteriota bacterium | reverse complement strand
TTGACAGTACAGCCTCTCTATCAGCCTTTTTGACCGCAATACTTCGCTCATCTTCCTTTTGTCCGCGATTTTTATGTCTTTCATGCGGGGTTTAATTTCAAATGTTAGAATTACATCTTTTGCCAGTTTCCCGGAAGCTTTCAGCGCCTTGAAGATTTCCCCAAACTTCGTGTTTCCCCGCCCGGGAGGCAGGTGCAAATCGGTCTTACCGTCATTATCGTGTATGTGAAGTTCTATTATTTTAAAAGGCAGTGCTTTAAAATATGAAAGATAATCCGGTTCCTGTATCAGCCCCTGCCTGAAAGCGATATTTAAATGTCCCAAATCCAGAAGCATTCCGGTTTTCGCGCGGCCGATACCTTTCTTTATCCGTTTCATTTCAAGAACGGGAGAATTGAGCGTCCAGTTTTCCACCCCTATTTTTAACCCCGGAGTCTTGCCGTCAAGTTTTTTTAGCGCCGCTATGGTGGTTTCATAGTCAATGGAGACAACCTTGTTCTTGTAAAAGTACGCGGGATCAAAACAGACGCATCTTGCGTTGCGCTTTATGCCGCCGTTTTTGAGCAGAGTTGTTATGCGTTCAATCCTGCTGTCAAGCTCCCTAAGCGCTCTCTCCTTGTTCTTCCCGAAGAAGCTGAGGTGAAAGGTTACCTTAAGCCCGTGTTTTTTTATTCTCGCCGCTATATCCGCGGCGAATTCATCCTCAAAGTAGCCGCCGAGGAAACTCACGCAGTTGAAACCCCAGCCGGCTATCCTGTCAATCTTCTCGGCAAGGTTCTTCGCGTTAAGATTCCACAGCGCAATTCCTATGTTTGGTTTTTTCTTTTGCATTTCCCTCTGCCGACTCCGTCGGATTGCTAATTACTGATTGCTGATTACTAATTAAAGACTCAAATGTTCTAACGGTCCTCCGTCCACACGCCCATTTCCTCCAGCCATGCTGGCCTTTAAGCATCCGAGCCTCCAACCATCCGAGCATCTGCCCTTCTGTCTACCGTCCTCCGTCCTCAGGCTCCTTCACTCCAACGTCCAATCATCCAACCTTCCAACCCTCTAACCTTCCGCCTTTAAGGGAGGGGGGCGAAGGGCCATCACAGCCCTCCGCCGACCCTGCAAGCGGGATAGGCGTCCCGCTCAAAAACTAAAAAATGATTGCTCGGATTACTTAAACCGATTACACAGATTAAGCCCTGCTCACTCTAATCTGCGTAATCTCTTTTTCTAATCATTCTAATTAAAAAACAAAAAGCCCCGCAAGGCAAAATGCCTTACGGGGCTGCACCCTGATTTCTTGGCTCCGTTAAATAAAAAAACCGCCTTCCCCTTCCTCGGGGGACGCCGATTCTATTTTTCCGCCGCCAGGTCTTCTGACTTGAGGGATCGAACCTACTCTCCGCCTTCCCGCCTTTCGGCAGTGGCCGGCAAGCAAACTTCGCTCGCCTGTGGATTTCGTACCCTCTTACAGCACCGGGAGTGCGCAGGATTTACACCTGCTTCCCTTGACTGCGGAATCAAACAACTTGCATACAAATATTACTACTGCGGGCTTACTTTGTCAAGTTATTTACTTTTCCTCAATACAATAAAGGTTTTCCTCGCTTCTAAAATACATCCTGCTCCCGTCAAATACGGGGGTAGCGGTCATAGTGCAGTCCTGGTACTCATCACACGGTTTCTTGTTCCATTGAAGGTACATATATTCACCCAGCGCCCGTCCGCTTTTTGCCAAATACTGAACGCGGTTTCTTGAAATTTCCTCGTATTTTCGCCCCGGCTTAATTACAATAAGCACGCCCGTTGAGCCCATCAAATAAATATATTGCCCTGCAAGCGTTATACTGGTGCCAAAATACTGCCGCCCTCTGGCGCCGTGAAAGAGATCCAGGGGAAGTTCCTGCCTGTAAACCATTTTCATCTTCCCCGCGTCAAAAACCATCAGAACTCCGTTACAGGTGGCCGTATAAATAAGCCCGTTATGCAGCAGCGGAGAAGCTTCCAGCCAGTGCCCCTCGTAAAAATTAAGGCCCAAAAGATTGACTTTGTCGGGAGATTTTATCTGAAGAGCGCCTCCGAATGCAATATTCTCGCCGGATTTGTTTACGGGAAACCCTAACAAGGTTTCCTGATTCGTCGTCCAGACAACGCCGTTCTGGTAGACCGGAGTTGAATCATAATTGCCGTTTACTTTCTTGGAGCCGAATATTTTGCCGTCACGGCTCCTCATTAATATATTTCCGCCCGGGCAGAGGACATATTCCGTGCCTTCCAGGACGCACCGGCTGAGAGACCCGAACCAGATCCGCCAGCTCTTTATCGGTTCCAGATCCACGCTCCATTTTACAGAGCCGTCAAGAAGGTCAAGCGCGGTTACAGTGCCGTCCAAAATTACAAATTTTTGATCTGTTATAACCGGAGAGCCAAAAAATCCGTGATGCTGGTGTTTGGGCCGTTCATAGCGCATCCAGAGCCTTTTTCCGTCAAGCCCGTAACCTGCGCTGACGCCTCTCTCAAGGAACACAAAAACACCTTTTCCGTCAGACGCGGGAGTAGGGATCGTCCACCAGTCCGGCTCTCCCTGCTCATCAGGCCTTTTGTATTTCTCGTCAACTTCAAGCATAAGTTTGTCAAGCTCTGCTTCCAGGATTGTTTCCGCTTTCACACCATTTTCGTCGGGCATTTTACCGGCAACAAAGTCATCGTAATATTTTGTCCGTTTGGAGGCAAGCGGATCCATCTTCGCGAAAAGCTCCGGCTTGGCCTTTCTTTCTTCACCGGTGGCCGCGTCGTACGGGCTGTTCTGCTTTATCCAGAGAATTTTTCCGCTCTTCTTGTCGGCGCAGACCAGGCAGTAAGGATGCGCCATTGTAAATATATTGCCCCCCACAACTATCGGATTCGACTGGGAAAGCCCCGGCATTCTCGCCATCCAGGAGATATTCTTTGAGCTATAATCACGGGGGCCTTCTTCCGGCCAGAACCGGCAGCGGACAAAACAGCCGTCGGGAAAGTCCGTCTTATTCTCGGCTTTTGCGGTTATTTTAAAGAGCAGGCGGTTCCACCCGGCCTTTAGCTTCAATTCCACGGTGGGCTGACGGTTAAAGTCCATTTTATCGTTTGTTATTTCTATATTCCCGTTCAGCCACAGCCTCAGCCCTTTTGCGGCGAAATAGTGCAGCCAGATACTCTGCGCCTTCCCGGAATACAAGCACGCCTGAACGTAAGCCGCCTGGTCCTTCGTCATCTTCCCGAAAATACGCGTGACATCAATAAATGAATCTTCAACTTTTACGGACTGCCAGACAGAGTCTCCGAGTTTGTCTCCGGAAACCGGGCCCATACTTGACTCTCCCGGAACCGGCTCTTTTATGGCCGCAACAGGATCATCCACTTTGATTGGCCCGGCTGCAAGCCACTCAGTGAAAAAACCTAAAACGGCCGGTTCTCCGCCTGTCTTTGAATTGTCTTTCGGTATCTCCGCGGCGCACCGAAGGTCGCCGAGTTGCTTGAGCTGTTGCCCCCAGGCTGTCGGCGGGGTTGCCCCCGGATATTGCCCTGAACCGTCCCCGCGCCAGCCTATCGGATTTGCGGCTGTCGGATAATAATCCGGTGAACCAAGTTGCGCTTTATCAGAGAACAGGCGGGCAGAGCAGAGCATTACCGCAAACATGAGGAATAGATATTTTGTTTTCATGAGTCCCGGCCCTCAAAATAGTCTTTCAGAGAAATAATGGCTTCCCTGCCGCAGCGGAGGAACATTTGCTTGTTATCTCCGGCTATATGCGGCGTGATAGTCACATTTTCCATTGTCCGAAACGGGTGGGCTATCGGCAGCGGCTCATTTTCAAAAACATCAAGATACGCGGCGAAGCGGTTCTTTTTTAGTTCTTGCACCAGCGCCTCTTCATCATAGAGCGCGGCGCGCGCCGAGTTTATAAACACGGCTCCGTCCTTTATCATCGCAAAGTGACGGCTGCCGAGCAACCCTTTCGTTTCATCGGTTACCGGAAGATGAAGAGAAACCACATCCGCCTTAAGCGCTTCCTCAAGCGTGACCAGCTTAACTCCGAGCTCCCTGGCCCGGCTTGGAGTACAGTACTTGTCAAAAACTATGACTTCCGCTCCCATTGCCTTGAAATACTTTGAGACCTGACTTCCAATCCTTCCAAGCCCTATAATACCGGCAACGCTTCCCGCAAGCATTCCTGCGTCTCTTCTCGGCTCGCCCCATTCTGACCCGTTCTTCAGCCTGCGGCTGAAAGTTTCTATTTTCCTTACTCCCGAAAGCGCGCAGGCCAGCACCCACTCGGCGACAGCGACAGTATTCGCGTTCGAGCCCTCTATCACCGTAATCCCTGAACCGGAAGGCACATCCGAGAACTGCCCCCACCAGTGGGAGATGCTGATTATTTGTATGGTATTGACGGCTTTCAAGGTTTCGTAGGCAATCTCTTCTTCGGCTCCGGTTCCGTTTAAGGAAAGTATCGCGGAACAGCCGGCCATCCTTGAGATCAGTTCGGCGGCAGTAAACGGGGCTTCCCTGTCGCGCTCATTTACCGGTTCTGAAAACGAGGCAAGCAGTTCTTCATTTGCTGTGTCCATATAGAATGAATACCAGGGCCCCATCCGGTGGACATAAATCTTCGGTTTTTCCATAATATTCCCTTAATCCGCGCTATTTAAATTTGATGAGCAGTAAATTCCCGTCCTTGGCATCCACGGCTGCGCAGCTCTTTAAGTCAGAAGAATATGACGCAAAACTTTCACTAAAGTCAGGCGAGTTGATAATCTCTTCTTTCCCGGCAGCAAAATCAAAACAAGCCGGATCCCCGTCTATGATAATGCTATCCTTGACGGTTTCTTTCGAATAAAATATTTTTTTCCCGTCGGAAGACCATTGGGCAAAACGGGTAAAGGGCATTCCGGTTGAAACAACCTCTTTCTTCTCAACATTTACAATCTCCGCTCCGGTCCAGACATATTTGCCGTCCGGCGACCAGGAGAGACTTTCGCCCAAAAGGCCGCTTGCAATGGATTTTTTTTCTGTCAGAGCCAGATCTGCCACATACAGACACCTGTTATCCCCTGCGTTTACCTGAATAAACGCGACTTTTTCCTCTTTGGGCGAGCAGGTAAAACTCTTAAGGGCGTTTTTGTCCTTTATGAGGTCAAAATAATCGTTCTCGCCGCTGCTCCCCACAGACACGTCCATTATTTTTGAGAGCACGTCGTGAGGTCTTTTCTGCCAGTGATAAAAATAGATAGTTTTGCTGTCTGAAAGCCAGGCGGTGTCATACACGCCCAGGGATTTATATTCCGCGCCAAGTTCCGGAATCGAAATGATTGCCAGCGGCCTTTTTTTTGAAGCAAACGAGGCCGCGATATAGGAGCCGTCGGGAGACCACTTTGGATTTTCAAAACCGGAAGCCTCCTTCACTTTCACAACTTTTCCTGCCGCGTCAAAGAGTACCAGGCGGCCTGCTCCGTCTATAGCGCAAAAATATTCTCCCCTTGGAGACCAAGCGGGGCTGCTCCAGCTTCCCCCGGTTGTTATCTTTACTTCACTATCTATCTGCCACCCGAAAAGTAATCCCGGCATAAGCGCCAAACTCATCATTACCGCCTGCATTGTTCTTCTCATATTTAATCCCTTTGTTTAATGTTCTGCTCGCCTTCTTCTGTCCACTGACTACTGTCATCTGTCTTCTGTCTTCCGTCTTCCGTCTTCCGTCCTCAGCCCTCTTCATTACTGCCCTTCCGCGCATCATCTCATCTTTGCTGGCATTTAAGCATCCAAGCATCCAAGCATCCAACCCTCTAACCTTCCGCCTTACTGAGCATCTGACCTTCTGACCCTCAGCCTACTGTCCTCTGTCTTCCGTCCACCGTCCTCTTTGTTTCGTACATTTGCTTTACGTTATAAACGTTACGAACGTTACAAACTTTTTTGTCTTACTTTTCTTTCTCCCACAAACTTCCCAATCGCCCTTCTCCAACTGTCCTTCTCCGCGCCCCACTCTTCCTTTGAGAAACGGTAATCGTTCTTTCTGAGGAATTCCAGTAATTCTGAGTGAAGTTTTTCCAGGGTCTGCCTTTCCTTCTCAATGACTTTCTTCAGGACGGATTCCTTCTTAATCTTTGGCAGTAACAGTTTCAAGTGGGAAATGCAGAA